>NZ_QHJY01000451.1 GCF_003185805.1 Caulobacter sp. D5 | reverse complement strand
TTGAGAGACCCCTCACCCGACCTCCTTCGGAGGCCACCCTCTCCCGCAAGGGGAGAGGGAAAAAGAGGTCAGTCCTTCTTGGCGTAGTACGTCTCGGCCGCGCCGGGGAAGCTGCGGTCCTTGACGTCGCGGGCGTAGTCGGCGGCGGCCTTTTCGATCTGGCCCTTCAGGTCGGCGTAGCGGCGCACGAACTTGGGCGTCCAGTCGAACAGGCCCAGCATGTCGTCGCTGACCAGCACCTGGCCGTCGCAGCCGGCCGAGGCGCCGATGCCGATGGTCGGCGGGGCGATCGTCTCGGTGATCTCGCGGGCCAGGGCCTCGGCGACGCCCTCGACCACCACGGCGAAGGCGCCGGCCTCGGCGGTGGCGCGGGCCTCGGCCAGGATCTTCTGGCGGCCTTCCTCGTCGCGGCCCTTGGCCTTGAAGCCGCCGTCGACCAGCACCGCCTGCGGGCGCAGGCCCACATGGCCCATCACCGGCACGCCGCGATCGACGAGGTAGCGGATGGTCTGGGGCACGGTGGGGCCGCTCTCGACCTTCACGGCCTGGGCCCCGGTCTCCTTCATGATGCGCACGGCGTTGGCGTAGGCCTCTTCCGGCGCGCCCTCGTAGGAGCCGAAGGGCATGTCGACGACGACCATGGCCTTCTTCGAGCCGCGCATGACCGCCTGGCCGTGCAGGATCATCATCTCCATGGTCACGCCGACCGTGTTGGGCATGCCGTGGACGACCATGCCCAGCGAATCGCCGACCAGCAGCACGTCGCAGGCGTCGTCGAGGGCGGCCGCCACCGGGGCGGTGTAGGCGGTGAGGCAGACGATCGGAACGCCGCCCTTGCGGGCGGCGATATCGGGGGCGGCGAGACGGCGGACCGTCTCCTGGCGATGGGCGGACAAGACTCGCTCCGGCTCTCTTCGATGACCGGAGCGCGACGGGGGCCGCCCTCCGGAATTAGAACTCTTCGACCAGTCGGGTGACGGCGAAGGCCAGAGCGATAGCCGCAAGCGCCGCGCCAAGCCACAGGGTTTCGACGCTGGCCGGCGTGGCGACGAACTGGTCGATCCGCCCCATCAGCTTGTCGACGCCCATGTCCATGCTGGTGACGCCCTGCGCGGAAGCGTGCTGCAGGTCCGAGGCGAAGCGGCTGGTGATCAGTTGCCCGACCGCCACCACGCCGGCGACGGCGCCGGCCGCGCCGATCAGCAGGCGACGCATGGCCCAGCCGCGGTCGAGCCGCCGCTCGACCTTGGCCTGAAAGGCGTCGGCGTCGGAAAAGGCCGGCGGGGCCGCGAACAGCCGCGAAAGCTGGGCGTCGAAGTCGCGATCAACCATGACCTTCCCTCCGCGCAGATGAGTCCGGTGACGGGGCCAGTCTGGCCCGGAGCTTATCGAGACCACGTTTGACATGGGATTTGACCGTCCCGATCGGGATATTCAAGGCCTCGGCCGCCTCGGCGTGCGACCAGTCGGCGCCGTAGCACAACGAGACGCACAGCTGCTCGCCGCGCGACAGGCCCTTGAGGGCCTCGTCCAGGTCGAGCCGGTCGCCCGGCGAAGCGCTGGTCGCGGGCGAAGGATCCTCCGGCGTCTCGTCCGAGAAGATCAGCCGCGAGTCGCGCTTGACCTTGCGCAGATAGAGCCGCGCGGCGGTCTTCTTGATCCAGCCGCCGAAGGCCCCCTCGCCGCGATAGTCGGCGATCTGCTCGAAGCCGACCAGGAAGGCGTCCTGGGCGACGTCGTCGGCCGTGGCCGGATCGGCGCCGAGACGACGCAGCAGGCCGCGCACGGAAGAGCCGTGCCGTCGCACGAGTTCCC
This sequence comes from Caulobacter sp. D5, assembly GCF_003185805.1. Classification (GTDB taxonomy): domain Bacteria; phylum Pseudomonadota; class Alphaproteobacteria; order Caulobacterales; family Caulobacteraceae; genus Caulobacter. The sequence continues at coordinate 5,786 of NZ_QHJY01000451.1, read as the reverse complement.
CGTAAGCCGCGCGATCGCCGGTGGCGGCCAGGGCCGCCAGCTCGACATCGTGACCTGTGGTGGGCGGGCGTAGAACACCCATGATGAAAAGTCCCCTCTTCCCCCGGAAGTCCGTCTCAGAGCTGCGACGGACCACCCTTGTTGGGGTTGAAGAAACTCAGAAACACGTAGGCCAGACCGATCAGGGCGGGGATGGCGCCCGCGCCGAGCAGCGGATGGAACGCCTCGCCGTGGGCTTGGCCCAGGATCACGCCCATGACCGCCAGACCGGCGCCGACCGCGATCATGATCACGCCGATTCGCATGTCGCGCAGCGCCGACGATTCCTTCGGCAGCTTCACGTCCTTGGTCATCGCGTCGATCAGTTCGGGCGGCAGCGGCTGGCCGCGCTCGATCGCTGCGCGCACTGTGGCCTGCATTTCCTGCTTGTTGCGGCTGCGCAGCCAGACCGGCACCAGCACGATCGCGGCGATCATGGCGAACAGGCCCAGAGGCACCAGAATTCCACCATCCATGACTCGTTCCCCTTCGAATGACTTGGACGAGAGCCTGTCGCTTTCGTCTCGTACAGGGAAGAGGCTTTGGCGACGCCGTTTGGAGGCGCCGCGCGAGATGAAACTTTCGTAAGGCGGATCAGGCCGTTGCGACGGCCGCGGCGGCCCGTTGCGGCGCGAGGCTGGCGACGATGTCCTCGACGGCGTCGAGCAGCACGGTCGGGGTGTGGTCGACCAGCAGCTGGCGGGTGGCGTAGCCCCAGGTGACGGCGCCGGACGCCAGGCCAAGCGCGTTGGCCGCGTCGATGTCGCGGGTCTCGTCGCCGATGGAGATCACCCGGCCGGGCCGCACGCCGGCGGTCTTGATCACCTTGAGGAACTTCTTGGCCTTGCCGAACAGCGAGGCGCCGCAGCCATAGTGGTCGATCAGCTTGGCGAGGTCGGGACCCAGCACGGTGCGGATCGTGGCTTCGCTGTTGGAGCTGACCACGGCCAGGCGCACGCCGCCGGCCGACAGGGCGCGCAGCATGTCCGGAACGCCCGGGAACAGTCCGATCGAGCCGATCTCGGCGGCCATCAGCTTCTTGCCGTGGGCGGCGATGATCGGGATCTTCCAGGCCGAGACGCCCAGGTACTTGATGATCTCGCGATTGGGACGACCACGGAGCATCTCGACTTCCTCGTCGGTGACGCTCTTGAAGCCGTAGATCCTGGCCATCGGATTGACGAGCTTCAGCACCACGGCACCGCTGTCGGCCAGCGTGCCGTCGAAATCGAAGATCGCCAGATCGTAAGGAAGCCCCGAAGTCACGCCCACTCAATCATCCTGTCGCCGCCGCCCCTTCATGAAGGGAGTCCGGCCGTTTCCCAAAGACTTAGCCGCTGTTTGCCGCGGTTGTCGCCCCAAAGTTCGCCAACTCGCGTATTTCGTGCAAGCCCTGTTTCGCGCTTCAGGCGAGAACCGCCGCATAGGCCTCGGGCTTGAAGCCGGCCAGCAGCTTGCCGTCGATATCGAGGATCGGCCGCTTGATCATCGACGGCTGGGCCAGCATCAGGTCGACGGCCTTGGCCGCGTCGATCCCGGTCTTGTCGGCGTCGGGCAGCTTGCGGAAGGTCGTGCCGGCGCGGTTCAGCACCGTCTCCCAGCCCAGCTGCGCGACCCAGCCCTCGACGCTGGCGCGGTCGATCCCGGCGACCTTGTAGTCGTGGAAGGCGTAGGCCACGCCGCGCTCGTCGAGCCAGGTGCGGGCCTTCTTCATCGTGTCGCAGGCCTTGATGCCGTAGATCGTCACCGTCACCGGACGCGCTCCAGAACTTCGCCCGCGAGTCGGGCTCTCCTCCGACGGATTAGCATTTTCGCCAAAGAGCGCGGCGGATTTGATCCAGAGCAGTTGCGTCTCAATCGCGAGGGGGCGACATTCATCGCATGAACGCCATGACCGATCTCGCCAACGCCGAAACCCTGGCCAAGCGCCTCAAGGCCGGAACGACCCAGACCCACGAACGGCTCGACAAGAGCATCATGGCCGGCCGGCCGTTCGAGGATCGCGAGCGTTATGGCCGTTTCCTCGATGTGCAGCAGCGCTTCCATCGCGACATCGACGGCCTCTACCAGCGGCCCGAACTGGCCCAGCGCCTGCCGGACCTGGACGGCCGCCGGCGCTTGGCGGCGATCGAGGCCGACCGCGCCGACCTTGGCCTGCCCGCCCAGGAAGACCTGCCGCCGCCGGTCTTCACGGCCGACGCGGAGCCGGACCTGGCGACGGCGCTGGGCTGGCTCTACGTCGCCGAGGGCTCGAACCTGGGCGCGGCGTTCCTGTTCAAGGCGGCCGCCAAGCTGGGACTGGGCGAGACCTTCGGCGCGCGCCACCTGGCCGGCCATCCCGACGGCCGCGCCGCCCATTGGCGACAGTTCACCGCCGCGCTGGACGCGGCCGATCTCGACGCGGCCGCAGAGGCCCGCGCCATAGCCGGGGCGAAAGCCGCCTTTTCGCAGGTGCAGGCCTATGTCGACGCCGCCTTCCGCTGAGATCCCCGCCGACGAGCTCCCTTCGACGGGGCTCGAAGCCGTCAGCGTCCCCGCCACGTCGCGCGGGGTGCGGATCGGCTATCTCGTGGCCGGCTTCGCCTTCACGGCGCTGGGCATCGTCGGGGCGTTCCTGCCGCTGATGCCCACCACGGTGTTCCTGATCCTGGCCGCGGGGTGCTTCGGCAAATCCTCCCCCAAGCTGGAGGCCTGGCTGCTGAACCACCCGAAGTTCGGTCCCTCGGTGCGGGCCTGGCGGGCGAACAAGGCCATTCCCCGCAAGGCCAAGATCGCCGCGTGCCTGGGGATGGCGGGCGGCATGGCGGTGTTCCTGCTGGCGGCGCGGCCCAAGCTCTGGCTAGGCCTGCTGGTCGGGGCGATCATGGCCGCCTGCGCGGCCTTCGTCGTCTCGCGCCCCGAGCCGCCGGCGGCCTGACGGGAGCTTGGCGCTAGGAACAGGCGGCGCGTCCCGACGGTTTTCTCTCCACAACCATCCGGAGGAAACCATGTCCAAAGCCCCGCCCATCCCGCCGGAGCAACGCGCCTTCAAGGGCCAGAAGCCCGACATCGAAGGCCACGCCAGCCGCGAGGACCTGCAGTCGCCCGATCCCGGCAACGCAGACGTAAACCTGGCCGAACAGGGCCGGCACGGAAACCTGCGCCAGAACACCAGCCATTCGGGGAACGTGCAGGACCGCTAGTTCACGCCTTCAGGGGCCAGCGCCCGAGCACGATGTGCCGGGTCTGGCCCAGCAGGCTGTGGATCAGCACGAATTCGGCAACCGGCCACGACACCGGCTGCACCGCCGTCTCGGGCGCCAGGCCGCGGTCGTAGAGCAGCGTCACGTGCGGATTGAACTGTTTGGCGACCTGCTTGCCGAGGCCCGCGTGGGCCATGGCCAGGCCCAGGGCCTTCTGAAAGGCGCGCAGGTCGGCCAGCCCCTCCCCGCCTTGCAGGACGAAGGGGTTGTTGCCGCGATTGTTGAAGCTGGCGGCCTTGTCGAAGGTCACGTCGAACGGCGCCGAGGTCGCGGCGACGGCGGCGCCGGCCTCCAGGGCCTGGGCGACGATGCCGCGCGGCAGGCCGGCGTAGTCGCCGATGTGATGCAGGGTGACGTGGAAACGGTCGGGCGTCAGCGGCGCGCCGGAGAGGTTCAGGCGGCCCTTCAGGTCGTGCGCCCGGCCGGCGATGGCCTCGGCGACCGACGGCTCGGGGAAGATCCCGAAGAACAGGCGGTCGGACGGCGGGACGTCGAGTTCGGGAAAGAGCGACATGCCCCGTTTCTTGAGCGGAATCGGCGGTCGTTGAAAGGGCGGACGGCGCTCGCCGCCCGCCCCCATTCCTTGATTACGGGCGCGCCGGGATGTTGAGGCCGCGCTGCACGGCCGGACGGGCCAGGCCCCGCTCCAGCCAGGCCGGGACGTTCTTCAGGCTCTTGTAGTCGACCAGATCGGCCGCCTCGTAGAAGCCCACGAGGTTGCGCACCCAGCCGAGCGTGGCGATGTCGGCGATGGTGTAGTCGTCGCCCATGATCCAGTCGCGGCCTTCCAGTCGGGTCTCCAGCACGCCCAGCAGGCGCTGGCTCTCGGCGCGGTAGCGCTCCAGCGGGCGCTTGTCCTCGTATTCGCGGCCGGCGAACTTGTGGAAGAAGCCCAGCTGGCCGAACATCGGGCCGACGGCGGCCATCTGGAAGAACACCCACTGCAGGGTCTCGTAGCGGGCGACCGGATCGGTCGGCAGCAGCTTGCCGGTCTTTTCGGCCAGATAAACCAGGATCGCGCCGCTCTCGAACAGGCCCAGCGGCTTTCCGCCCGGGCCGTCGGGATCGATGATCGCCGGGATCTTGCCGTTGGGGTTGAGGCTGAGGAATTCCGGCGTCCAGGTCTCGTTCTTGCCGATGTCGATCAGGTGCGGCTCGTAGGGCAGGCCCAGCTCTTCCAGGATGATCGACACCTTCACGCCGTTGGGCGTGGGCAACGAATAGAGCTGGATGCGGTCGGGATGGGCGGCGGGCCAGCGGCTGGCGATCGGGAAGGCCGAGAGGTCGGACATGGGAGCTCCTGGGAAGGGTCCCGGTCGATATAGGCGCGGCGCGGACGAGACCCAGGGGGATGGTCGAGACTTTCTTCGCCGCCTTCCCTTTTCTCGTCATCCCGGCCGCAGCGAAGCGGAGAGCCGGGACCCAGGGGCCGCCGCAACGCGCAAGCTACCGCAGGGTGGGCGCCCCATCGCCTAGCCCAGTCTCCTGGGTCCCGGCTCTGCGGCGCTGACGCGCCTCCGGCCGGGATGACGAGCTTGAGGGAAAACGCCTAGCTCTTGGCGGCGGTGCGCAGGATGAAGCCCAGGATCTCGGCCACGGCGACGTAGAGCGCCTCGGGGATCTCCTCCTCCATCGGGATGGTCGAGAGGGCCTGGGCCAGGGCCGGGTTCTCCTCCAGCGGCACGCCGTGCTCGCGGGCGGTCTCGACGATCTTGTCGCCCACCCAGCCGCGGCCGCTGGCGACCACGCGTGGGGCGTCGGGCGCGTCGTAGCGCAGGGCGACGGCGATGCGGGGACCGGAAACGCGGGTCATGTGGCGCGGTCCACGAAGCGGCCAGGCGCGGGCGGCGCGGCGACCGGCGCCGGCGAGGCGTGGAAGGCTACTTCCGGCTCCAGGGCGGCCTCGCGCAGGGCGGCGTCGAGGATCTCCTGGCCGCCGCGCAGGCGGGTCATGGTCTCGGTCCGCTCGGCCCACAGCGACACGCGGGCCCGCTCGCCGGTCAGGGCCAGTTGGGCGTCGATGCGGCCCATGGGCTCGACGTCGAGCGAGAAGCGCACCTTCCAGGTGCGGGCCTCGTCCGGACCGCCGGCGGCTCCGCCGCCGCCCCCGTCGCGGCTGATCTCGAACTGGGCGACGGACGAGCCCTGGGGCGTGGCGAAGGGCACGTCGAACACCCAGCGGGGACCGGTCTTCTCCTCGGCGGCGCGGCCATCGAGGGGCTGGGCGGCCCGGGCGGCGTCGGCGCGTTCGGGCAGCGAGGCGGCCTGCATCAGTTCCTGGCGGGCCAGGGCGGCGTCGACGCCCTTGGACAGTTGATGGGCGACCGTGGCGGGCGGCGCGTCATGGGCCAGGGTCGAGGTCACGGCCGCCTGGGCGACGACCGGTCCGCCGGCGAACGGCGGCGGCGGACCCTTACCGGGCGGCGTCAGGGGCGTCTGGACCAGCGGCTGGCGCACCACCGGCGCCTCGAAGCCGGCGGCGGCCTCCTGGGCCAGGACAAACAG
>NZ_QHJY01000450.1 GCF_003185805.1 Caulobacter sp. D5 | reverse complement strand
GCCCTCGCCCCACGGCCACAGCCAGCGACCCGCTCGACCGCCGCCTGGCCAAGGCCCGCGACATGGTCAGCCGGGGCCGCAAGGCCTACGCCGCCGCCGAGCGCGCCCTCGACGGCGCCCGCGACGCCATCCCCAAGGACTGGGTCGAAAAGGCGCGCGAGAAGATCCCGGGCCTCGGCCGCGCCGACCCCTACGTCCGCGAGACCGCGCGCAAGCTGGCGGTCGGCGCCGGCACGGTCGGCGAATATGTCGACTACGCCGAGAAGGCCGACCGCATGCGCGAGATGGCCAGCGACGTGCGCGAACTGAAAGAGGCCGACGAGGCCCGCGACGACGCCCGCCGCGACCGCGCCCTGGAAAAGCTGAAGGCCAGGCGCGCCGAAGGATCCCGCGACAGTTCCGAGGGAGGCGACTGATGACGACCGAAAGCCGCTTCGTCGGCAATTCGATCGAGGAGCTGCTGGTCGCCCTGGCCGAGGGCGTGCGCGAGGCCCAGCTGGCCCTGAACGCCGGTCCGCGCGTCGATGCCTCCGGCGCGCCGTTGGGCGGCTACCAGCTGCCGTTCCTCGACTTCTCGATCAAGGTCGACATGCAGACCAAGGCCGACGCCGGCGGCCGGCCGGTGGCCCTGCTGTTCACCGCCCGCGACCAGAGCTCCAGCAACCAGCAGGTCAGCAGCACGATCAGCGGCCGGCTGGTGGCCACCCCGCCCGGCGAGGGCCTGCCGACGCCGCGCATCGCCTTCGTCGTCGGCCAGAACATCGGCGGCAAGGCGACCCTGTCGATCACCGTCGCCAACAGCGCCGGCGAGGTGCTGGCCGACCAGCCCGTCGAGCTCAACATCGACGACGAGGCCGGCGCCACCCTGTCGGCCGCGCGCGGCGCGGCCAACTACAAGCGCCAGGCCGGTACGCGCCTCGACCAGGCCCTGCTGCGCACCGACGCCGCGGGCAAGGCCGCGACCACCCTGTCCATCGCCGCCAAGGAGCCGGCCCGCGCCGTCGTCGTGGTCGTCGCCTCGATCGGCGCGTTCAATGCGCGGGCCGTCGTCGGTCTGGAGGAAGTGGGATGAGCACGGCCTTCACCTGGAGCGCCAGGCTGACCGACGCCGACGGCAAGCCGGCCGTCGGGGCGAGCCTGGACGTCCAGCTGTTCGACCTGAAGACCAACGCCTGGGTCGCCGTCTCCAGCGCCAAGACCGACGCCGACGGTCTGGCCCGGGGAACCGGCGCGATCGCCGACGACACCCTGCCCTTCGCCCCGGCCTTCCGGCTGGTCGAGGGGGCGGCGGCGATGTCGGTCAGCCCCGAGTTCGGCCGCGCCGCGCGCGGCGGCGGCCTGACCATCGACTTCGGCCAGGTGCGCCGCCTGGCGGTCGAGGAGAAGGTCGTGGCCCGCACCACGGTCGCGGCCCGGGTGCTGCGCGCCGGGACGGTCATAACCCCCGTCGGCGGCGTCATCGCCACCGACAGCCCCGCCGCCCGCGACGTCGCCGACCGCGACAAGCTGCTGGCCGACAAGGACGCCGAGATCGCCACCCTGCGCTCGGCCAAGGTCGACGTCGCCGCCGTCCGCGCCCAGGCGGCCGAGGAGACCACCAAGACCTTCACCGCTCGCCTCGTCCAACGCGACCAGGACCTGGCCGATCGCGACCGCCAGCTGGCCGACCGTTCCCGCATCGTCACCGAGCAGCAGAGCGAGATCACCCGCCTGCGCGGCGTGGTCGCCACCCAGGAGACGGCGGCTCAGGCCGCCG
>NZ_QHJY01000052.1 GCF_003185805.1 Caulobacter sp. D5 | reverse complement strand
CGCCTGGCGGGCCAGCCTGCCCGACGTCTACCGCACCACCGAGGGCGAGCGGCGCATCGTCGAGCTGCCCGACGGCTCGCGCGCCTCGCTGGACGCGGCCACCGTGCTGCGCGTGCGCTACGACGGCGGTCGGCGGCGGCTGTGGCTCGACGAGGGCCGCGCCAAGTTCTCGGTGGCCAAGGATCCGCTGCGGCCGTTCTCGGTGGCCGCCGATGGCAAGCTGGTGGTCGCCACCGGCACGACCTTCAGCGTCGAGAAGCTGCCCGGCCAGATGCGCGTGGTGCTCTACGAGGGCCACGTGGCGGTGCTGGACGGGGAGGGCGGGCGCGGTCGTCCGCCGCCCACGGTCAAGGTCGACGGCGCGCCGGCCGAACGGCTGCTGACCCCCGACCACGAACTGGTGGCCTCGACGACTTCGGACACGACGGTGGTCTCGCCCACCGACCCGTCGCGCGCGGCCTCGTGGGAGAACGGCCAGCTGGTGTTCCAGGACGAGCCGATGGACCTCGCCGTCGAGCGGGTGAACCGCTACGCCCGCGAGAAGCTGCGGATCGCCGATCCGGCCGTGGGCCGGCTGAAGATCAGCGGCGTCTTCACCTCGGGCGACACCCGGGCCTTCGTCGACGGCGTCACGGCCGTGCTGCCGGTGCGGGCCGAGCCTTCGCCGGGTGAGACGGTGCTGCGGATCGACCGGGGACAAAACGACCGGGGACAAAAAAAGATCAGCGGCGCTGGTGAGTCTTCCGCAGACTGAGGCGTCTCACTCACCAAAGCGCCGCCAAAGAACAATGATCGGCGCGAGGGAGGGAAGTGATGCGCAAGAGCTTCGACCGCCGCCTCGTCTGGGGCGCCACCGCTACCGCCGCCGTCCTGGCGGCCCTGACCGCGCCGACCGCCAGCTACGCCCAGCAGCGCGCGACCTACAGCTTCGACATTCCGGCCCAGGACCTGGGCGGCGCCCTGCGCGCCTTTGGTCGTACGTCGGGCCAGCAGCTGGCCTTCGACGAGACCCAGCTGCGCGGCAAGCGTAGCGCCGGCCTGAAGGGCAGCTATTCGACCGAAGAGGGTCTGAAGCGCCTGCTGGCCGGCTCCGACATGGTGGCCCAGCCCACCGCCAGCGGCGTCTACGCCATCCGCGGTCGCAGCCTGCTGGTCGCCGCCAGCGCCACGGCCCAGGCCTCGCCGGCCGTCGCCGCCGAGCCGCAGGCCGCTCCGCCCGAAGCGCCTTCCGAAGTCGAAGAGGTCATCGTCGTCGGCACCCCCGGCGGCGCCGGCATCGACAAGCTGTCGGCCAGCTTCGCGGTCAGCACCGTCAACGCCGCCGACATCACCAAGGCCTCGCCCAAGTCCAGCGCCGAGCTGCTGGCCCTGGTGCCCGGCGTCTGGGTCGAGACCTCGGGCGGCGTGGCCGGCGCCAACGTCTTCGTGCGCGGCTTCCCCGCCACCGGCGACGCCGAGTTCCTGACCATCCAGCTGCAGGGCGCGCCGATCTATCCGCCCTCGACCCTGTCGTTCCTGGAGAACTCGTCGATCTTCCGCGTCGACGAGACCATCTCGCGGATGGAGGCCCTGCGCGGCGGTCCCAACCCGATCTTCTCCAACGGCCAGCCGGGCCTGACGACCAACTTCATGCTCAAGGAAGGCGGCGAGGACACCAAGGGCCTGATCAAGGCCTCGACCTCCGACTACGGCCTGCGCCGCGTCGACGGCGTGGTCAGCGGCAAGCTGGCCGACGACCTGTTCTTCATGGTCGGCGGCTACGTGTCGCGCTCGCCGGGCGTGCGCGACACCCAGTTCGACAGCGAGAAGGGCCAGCAGTTCACGGTGAACCTCACCAGGAAGCTGGAGAACGGCAAGATCAACCTCTACGCCCGCGCCACCGACGACCACGGCGCCTGGTACCTGCCGTTCGCCATCAACGTGCCCGGCGTCGACAAGGGGACCTACACCCAGATCGGCGAGCTTTCGCGCCACCAGACCCTGCAGGTGAACGCCGACGGCACGACCCGGCAGTTCGACCTGGCCGACGGCCGCGGCTGGAAGGGCTATGTGGTCGGCGGCAGCTTCGAGCACGAGTTCGGCGACGGCTGGACGGTGCGCGACCGCTTCAGCTTCACCAAGGGCGACGCCAACACCTATGGACTGGTGCCGGATGGCGGGGCGGTGACGGCGGCCTCCGTGGCGGCGGTGACCGGCTCGGCCGTGACCACGCGCGGCGGCGCGACGCTCGGCTCCAGCGACTACGTGCAGAACTGGGGCGCCTGGATCGTCGAGAAGGAGATCGAGGCGCTGACCAACGACTTCAGCGTCTCCAAGAGCTTCGGAACGCACGAGCTTTCGGCCGGCTACTACGCTTCCAGCTTCTCGTCGGACGACTTCTGGACCATCGGCAACTTCCGGCCGATGCAGGTCAAGGCCAACGGCGACTACCTGGCGACGGGGATCACCTGCGCCAACCTGGCGACGGCCGGCAGCGGTTCGGGCTGCTGGGCCTACGGCCTGGTTTCGGCCGGCGACGGGCGGGTGGACGCGCTCTACCTGGCCGATTCCTGGCAGGCCACCGAGAAGCTGCGTATCGATCTCGGCGTGCGCCGCGAGCGGTTCAAGACCGACTATGTCGTCGACGACGGCAACGGCTATCCGGACGGCCTGGCCATCCGCACCACCGACTACAGCCACAGCAAGACGTCCTACACGGCCGGCGCCAACTACGACCTCAACGACGTCTCCGGCGTCTTCGTGCGCTATTCGCGGGGCTACAAGTTCCCCAGCTTCGACAACTTCCGCGAAAACCTGACCGACACCCTGAAGGTCGACCAGTACGAGCTGGGCTACAAGCTGCGCAGCGGGCCGTTCGAGCTCTACGCCACCGGCTTCGCCAACGAGTTCAAGGGCGCCAAGTTCGCCGACGTCGGCGGCATCCAGGAAAGCAATACCAACCGCGCCCGGGGGATCGAACTCGACGGCCGCTGGAAGTCGGACTTCGGCCTGTCGCTGGCCCTGAACGGCACCTTCCAGAAGACCGAGATCAAGCAGTCGTCGATCCCGGCCAACGCCGGCAACAGCGCCCAGCGCCAGCCCGATTGGCAGGTCCGCTTCACCCCCAGCTGGGACGTCGCCCTCGGCACGGTGGACGCCACCTTCTACGGCACGCTCAGCGCCGTCGACGACCGCTACGCCGACAACGCCAACACCCAGGTGCTGGAGGGCTACGAGAAGCTCGATCTCGGCGCGATCTTCCGGGTGGGCGCCTTCGACGTCCAGATCGCCGGCGACAATCTCACCGACAGCCACGGACTCACGGAAGGCGACCCGCGCTCGACCAGCGGCGCCAACGCCCGGCCGATCCTGGGCCGGTCGGTGCGGCTGAGCGTCGGCTACAACTTCTGACGATCTCGCGGGTTCTGTCCTGCAACGGTTCCTGCGCGCGGGCCGGCTTTCCTCCCTGCCGGCCTGCGTCTTTTTCTTCGATGAGGCCCCGATGATCCGCGCCCGCCTGTTCGCCGTCGTCTCCGCAGCGGCCTGGACGGCGCTGACGCCCTTGGCCGTGGCGCAGATCCCGGCGGCGGAGGTTTCGACGCCGGCCGACACCTATCAGGAGCTGTTCCATCAGGTGCAGACCCGGCGGCTGTTCCCGGACGGCAAGACTTTCGTCGACGCGACGCCGAAGCGCGACCCGGCCGCGATCCTCAAGGCCTACCGCGCCCATGCCCGCTTCACCGACGCCGAGCTGAAGCGCTTCGTCCGCGCCAACTTCGTCGTGCCCGAGGCCGGGGCGACGCCGGCGCCCAGCGCCGAGCGCACCACGCTCAAGGCCCACGTCGCCGCCCTGTGGCCGCACCTGACCCGCGAGCCGGTCAAGCCCGTGGCCGGCGGCTCGGCCCTGGCCATGGCCGAGCCCTTCGTCGTGCCTGGCGGGCGCTTCCGCGAAATCTACTACTGGGACAGCTACTTCACGATGCTGGGCCTGAAGCTCGACGGGCGGAGCGACCTGGTCGAGAGCATGATCGACGACTTCGGCGGGCTGATCGACGCCTACGGCCACATCCCCAACGGGGCCCGGACCTACTATCTCAGCCGCTCGCAGCCGCCGTTCTTCTACGCCATGGTCGGGCTGTCCGAGGCGACCGATCCGGCGGTGGTCAAGGCCCGCGTCGACCTGATGCGGCGCGAACACGCCTTCTGGATGGACGGCGAGAAGACCGTGGCCCCGGGCAAGGCGTATCGCCGCGTCGTCGCCCTGCCAGGCGGGGCGGTGCTGAACCGCTATTACGACGACCGCGTCACGCCGCGCGACGAGTCCTACCGCGAGGATCTGGAGACCGCCCGCGAGGCCTCGCTGGCCACCGGACGTCCGCCCGGCGACGTCTTCCGCGACCTGCGGGCCGGGGCCGAGAGCGGCTGGGACTTCTCCTCGCGCTGGATGGCCGACGGCGAGCACCTGAAGACCATCCGCACGACGGCCATCGTCCCGGTGGACCTCAACAGCCTGATGTACGGCCTGGAGACGGCGATCTCGGCCGGCTGCGCCCGCATCGCCGATGCGCCTTGCGTCGCCGAGTTCGACGGCCGGGCCAAGGCCCGCAAGGCGGCCATGGACGCGGTGCTGTGGGACGCCGCGCGCGGGGTCTATCTCGACTGGCTGTGGACCGGCGGCGAGCGGATCGACGCCCTCAGCGCCGCCACCCTCTATCCGCTGTTCGTCGGCGCGGCCTCGTCCGATCAGGCCAAGGCGGTGGCGGCCGCGACCCGCGCCCAGCTGCTGGCCTCAGGCGGCCTGCGCACCACCACCCGCCGCACTGGCCAGCAGTGGGATACGCCCAACGGCTGGGCGCCCTTGCAGTGGGTGGCCGTCGCCGGCCTGCGTCGCTACGGCGAGGCGGCCCTGGCGTCGGACATTTCGGATCGCTGGCTGGCCACGGTCGAGCGCGAGTACCGGGCCAGCGGCAAGATGCTGGAGAAGTACGACGTCGAGGAGGCCAAGGCCGGCGGGGGCGGGGAGTACCCGCTGCAGGACGGCTTCGGCTGGACCAACGGCGTGACGCGGGCGCTCCAGGAGGGCGCTGGGAACTAAAGCTCCGGCTCGTCGCCGCCCAGCCGCTCGATCTCCTCGACCAGGCCGTCGACATTGAGGATGGTCAGGGTGCGGCCCTGCTTGGCGATCAGCCGGCGCGCCTCGAGGCGGTTCAGCTCGCGGGTTACGGCTTCGCGCTGGGCGCCGGCCAGGACGGCGATCTCGGCGTGGGTCGGGGCCTTGGCGAGCACCGCCTGATTCTCCTCGATGCCGGCCTCGGTGGCCAGGCGCACCAGTTCCATCTGCACGCGGCAGGGGGCGGAGACGGCGTTCAACTCGAACACCCGGCTGCTCAGCGCCCGGACCATGGCCGCCAGGTCCTCCAGCACCGCGCGGGTGAAGTTGGGCGCGCCGGCCATCAGCTCGGCGACCAGCGGCTCGGGCAGGCGGCCGACGATGGATTCGGTCAGGGCGGTGACGTTGGCCGAGCGCGGCAGGCGGTCGATGGCGGCGATCTCGCCGAAGTAGGAGCTTGGTTGCAGGCGGCGATAGCCGACCTCGCGGCCCGAGCGGGCGTACTGGTTCACCAGCAGCAGGCCGCTGATCACGATGTAGACCGCGCCGCCCGGATCGTGGCGCTGGACCAGCCGCGCGCCGCGTCGCACCGACAGGATTTCGACCCGCGGCACCAGGGCTTCGATCTCGGTCGGGCTCATGTGGCGCAGGAGCCGACTGTCCGTCAGCGCCTGCAGCCGAAAGGCGTTATCGCCATAAGCTGCAGCGTGCGGGGTGCTCGCGGGGACGGATGAGTCCATAATCGCCGCTCCAGAGTTCGCGTACGGGGAGAGTCGAGGGGCAATGGGGGACTTAAACTACAAGGCCTTCATCAGCTACAGCCATGGCGACGGCAAGCTCGTCGACTGGCTGCACAAGGGCCTGGAGGCCTATCGTCCTCCCAAGGGCGTGGGGGCGGCCGCCGGCCGGCCGCTGCGACCGATCTTCCGTGATCGCGCCGAACTGTCCGCCGCCGCCGATCTGGGCGAGGCGATTCGCACCGCTCTGGACCATTCCGAGTTCCTGATCCTCGTCTGTTCGGAGGCGGCCCGCCGTTCGAAATGGGTCGGCGAAGAGATCCGGCATTTCCTCTCCACTCACGGACCCCAGCGGGTGATCTGCCTGCTGGTCGACAGTCCCGAGGGCGGCGGAGAGGTCGTCGACTGCCTGCCGCAGGCCCTGCGCGAGGCCCTGCCGCCGGGCGGCGAACCTCTGGCGGCCGACATCCGCCCAGGCGGCGACGGACGCCGCCTGGCCTTCATGAAGATCGCCGCGACCCTGCTGGGGACTCGGCTGGACAGCCTGATCCAACGCGACGCGCGCCGTCGCACCCGGTGGATGACGGCGATCACCACCGGCGCGCTCGGCGTGGCGGTGGTGACCGGCGCCCTGGCCCTGATCGCCGTCGACGCCCGCCGCGAGGCCGACGCCCAGCGGGCCGAGGCCGAAGACCTGGTGGCCTATATGCTGGGCGATCTTCGCAAGAAGCTGGAGCCGGTCGGCCGGCTGGACGTGCTGGACGGCGTCGGCGCCCGGGCGCTCGCCCACTACGCCCATGTGCGCACCGGCGACCTGGACGATACGGAACTGGCCCAGCAGGCCAAGGCCCAGACCCTGCTGGGCGAGGTCCGCGTCAAGCGAGGCGATCTGAAGGGCGCGCGCCAGGCCTTCTCGCAGGCGGCGCGCACCTCCGAGGCCCTGTCGAACCGCGAGCCCAACGACGGCGCGCGGCTCTACGATCATGCCCAGAACGTCTTCTGGCTGGCCTATGTGGACTGGCGGCTGGCGCGGGCGACCGAGGCCGAGGCCGGGTTCCGGCGATACGGCGAACTGGCCGAGCGGCTGACGCGCCTGGATCCGTCCAACGCCGATTGGCGGCTGGAGGTCGCCTACGCCCGCAGCAACCTGGGCACCCTGCTGTTCGAGCAGGGCCGACCCAAGGACGCCCTGGCGGCGTTCATCGACGCCCGCGACCGCTTCACAGTCGCCTACAAGGCCGCGCCCGACGTCAAGGCCCACGTGCTCGACCTGGCCGACACCCGGGCCTGGGTGTCCGACAGCCTGTTGCGAATGGGGCGGGTCCGCGAGGCCTATACCGAGCGGGTGGCAGTGCATGAACTGATAACGGGATTGCTGAAGAAGCAGCCCGACGACCGGCCGCTGATGGCCAAGGTCCTCGCCGGCCAACTCGCCTTGGCGCGGCGCGCTCTGGATCTCGGACGGGTCGAGGAGGCTGACAGGCTGGTCGACGAGGCTAGTCGCGGCTTCATGGAACTGGTGGCGCTGGACCCCCAGAACGCCAACTGGCTGGAGTTCGCCGCAACGGCGGACATGGAGGCCTTCGACGTGGCGGTGGCGGCCGGCGACCTGACCGCGGCGCGCGCGGCTCACGTTCGCGCCAGCGAGCGGGCGGCGAAGTTGCGGGCGCTGAATCCGGAGGTCTACGCCTGGACCGCCAAGCTGAGCGGTCGCCTGCGAGCCCAGACCATCAGGCTCGCCGACATCGACGGCCGGCCCGATCTGGCCAAGGCCGCGGCGACCGAGATCGAGCGCTCGCTGGCGGCGCGTCCGGGCGTGAAGGGCGATGCGGATCGCGAAGCCCTGCTGCTGGGCGCGGCGCATCTGGCGCAGGGGCGGCCGGACGAGGTGCAGCGTCTGCTGGGCCCTCGGCAGGATAGTCTGAGCCCCGAGGGACGGGACACCCTGGCCCGCGCACTACACCGCCTGGGGCGCGCCGACGAGGCCGCGGCGATCGTTCGCTCACTCCGCGCACAAGGTTATGCGAGACCCGATTTTGTTGCGTTCTGGCGCGATTCAGCCCTAGGTTAATTCGCCTCAAGGGGGAATTTTTCTATGCAAGGCAGCACTGTCACCGGGCCCGAGCCCGAAAAGATCGTCGAAGTGATCGTCGGTCTCAATCCCGACAATCTGAGCTTCATGGACGTCGGGCCCAACCCGCCCGAACTCCTGGACCTGGACCTTTCGGAGCGCTGCCTCCTGAAGTTCCGCCTCAGCGACGACCTGTTGGAAAAGGGCTGGCGCTTCCAGCCGACGCCGATCTCGTTCGAGAACGACTGGGGCCAGAACTTCTCCAGCTACACCTGGACCAAGTACAACCCCGATCCGAACGCCGAGGGCATTCCCTACGCCGCGTTCAAGGTGGTGTTCGAATGCAAGCGCCAGGGCATCTTCGTCTACAGCCTGTTCATGCTCGACGCGCTGGGCCAGGCCATCGACCTGGATCCGCTGATCGAAAACGGCACCGGCAACTGATCTGTCCGACCTGACGTCATTCGACGAGCTCGCCGCGCTGCTTCGGCGCGGCGAGCATCTTCAGGCCTATGACCTGGCGCGGCGGTCGCTGGACGACGGCGACCGCTCGCTAGCACTGGCGCACGCCGCCGTGCTTTCCCTGGCCAGGGCCGGGGCGACAGACTTCGCCCGATCCGAATATGTGCGGCTGGGCCTGGCCGTTTCCGACGACGCCGAAGCGCTTTCGCTCGGCGCGCGGCTGCTCAAGGACGTGGCCCTGGGCGCCGCCGGCGCGCGCCGCAGAGCCTTCGCCCGCGCTTCCGCCAGAGGCTATTCCGCCGCCGCCGCCCAAGGCGGGGGGCGCTATGGCCTCGTCAACGCCGCCACCATGAGCCTTGTGGCCGGCGACACCCGCCTGTCCTCCCAGCTCGCCGCCCTGGCCCTCGAGCATGCCGGTGATCCGAGCGACGGCGAGGCCGGCTATTTCGACCGCGCCAGTCGGGCCGAGGCGCTGTTCCTGCTGGGCCGCCGCGAGGCCGCCGCCGACATGCTGGCCAAGGCCGTGGCCAGCGCGCCGTCCAGCGTCTCGTCCCACGCCTCGACCCTGCGGCAGCTGACCATGATCGCCGTCGAGACCGGCGGGCCGACCGCCTGGCTGGAGATCCTGCGACCGCCGGCCGCCGCCCAGTTCACCGGCCACATGTTCGCCGCCGGCGACTTCGTCGAGGAGGCGGCGCTGAAGGCCCGGATGACCGACGCCCTGGGCGCCCAGCGCGTCGGCTTCGGCTATGGGGGCCTGGCCGCCGGGGCCGACATCCTGTGGGCCGAGGCCCTGCTGGCCGCCGGGGCCGAACTGCATGTCGTCGCGCCGGTGTCGCTGGCGTCCTACGTCGAGACCTCGGTGCGTTCGTTCGGCGAGCGCTGGGTGGGCCGCTTCGACGCCTGCCTGGCCCGCGCCGCCTCGGTGCGCTTTGCGTCCCGCGATCCCTATGCCGGCGACGACGAGGTCTTCGCCTACGCCAGCCGCTTCGCCGCCGGCTGCGCCATCCTGCGGGCCGATGGGCTGTCGACCGAGGCCGTGCAGGTCGCGGTCTGGGACGGGCGTCCGGCCGTCGGTCCCGCCGGCGCCGCCGCCGACGTCGCCTACTGGCGCGAGACCGGCCGGCCGCAGGCGATCCTGCCCTTCGAGCGCCCCGAGCCCGAGGCCCGCCCGCCCGCCGCCGCCGGCGCCGACGGCGAGCGAGGGGTCAAGGCCATGCTGTTCATCGACGTGCGCGGCTTCGGCGCGCTGCGCGACGACCAGGTGCCGGCCTTCTTCGAGGTGGTTATGGCCGGCATGGCCGAGGCGATCGGCGGCCTCGCCGCGCCGCCCGAGCATGTCGAGACCTGGGGCGACGGCGTCTTCCTGGTGTTCGGCCACCCGGCCGATGCGGCCGAGGCGGCCCTTTCGCTGCTCGAAGCCCACCGCCGGCTGAACCTGCGCGCCCGGGGCCTGCCCCGGCACCTGGGTTTGCGCATAGGCGGCCACTACGGGCCGGTGCACCTGCGGGTGAACCCGATCACCGGCGCCCAGGCGGTGGTCGGCGCCCATGTCGTCGTCGCGGCCCGAATCGAGCCCGACGTCGCCCCTGGCGCGGTCTATGTCAGCGAGGCCATGGCGGGGGCCCTGGCGACCAGCCACGCCGAGAGATTCCGCTGCGGTTATGTCGGCAGAACCAAGCTGCGTAAGAGCTTTCCGCCGCTGTCGATCTTCAATCTTTCCCGCCGCTGAGCGCTAAGCTTCGGCCCTGTGACAAATTGCACAGCTGCCTCGCGGCGGTTGAGACATCGTGTCGCAGATCACGGGCGGCCGGGCCAAAAGCCTCCAGAGCGGACGTCGCGCGATCGAAGGGACCCGGAGCCGTCCCGCCATGACGGCTCCGGGTTTTCCAGGCCATTGGCGCGCGAGACAGTCTTGGGGGGCTTCTCGCATGCGGGGCGGGGGTCGCTTGCGGCGCGCCGTGAGCGACCCATCGCCGACTCCAGTGCGGAGACGAGGGGTTTGCGACAGGTTCAGGACCAGACGCGGAGGCGGGGATGACCGGCCTCCTGCTTTTCGCGGGCGACGCCAGCGGACGGTCGGGCGCTGTCGGTTCCCTGTTCGACCTCGGCCTCGCCGACTGGCGTGACGTCGCCGCCCTCGGGCGGGTCGCCGCCGATACCCGCGTGGCCCTGAAGGCCTCGCGCCAGCGCCGCGACATCGTGGGTTTCCTCGGAGAAGTGGTCGGTCCGGCCCTGGAGCCGCGGCGCGGCGCCGAACGCATCGAGCCCGGCGACCTGTCGGCCGAGGGCCAGCGCCTGTTCGACGCCTGGACCGAACTCGACGCCATGCTGGAAGGGCAGGGGCTCGACCTGCAGCTCGGCATGGCCGCCTTCGCCCGTGACCTCGTCTCCTACGGCCGGGACGTCGCGCCGCTGTCCTATCGCAAGCTGCTGGGCCAGGAGCGCGAGGCCGCGCTGGACGCCCTGCGCCTGCAGGTGCGGATGCGCGCCGATCGCGCCACGGCGCTCGCCGCCCGCATGCGCGACTTCGCCACCCGGGCCGGGGCCTTCGCCGCCCTGTTCGCGGCCTTTGAGCGCGATCCGGCCGTGCGCATCTCGTTGCGCGAGGCCCCCGAGCTTTGCCTGGCCTATGACGACGACGGCCAAGCCCATCTGGAGCCGGTGAAGGGCGGCGCGGCCCGGCAGTTCTGGCGCCTGCGCCATGACGCGGCCTCCGACTCCCATCGCCTGCAATCGGCGGCCGACCCGGCGCTGCACCTGCACATCTCGCCCGACGAGAAGCTGTGGACCCTGGCCAACGCCTCGACGCCGTTCGGCTTCCCGTTGGTCAGCGAGGGGCCGCGCCCGCGCGTCGGACCGCTGGACGGCCTGCCGCAACGCGCCGATCTCTTCCTGATCCCGCCGCGCCAGGGCGCCTGCATCGAGAACGTCGCCTTTCCGAGCCACGCGCTGGATGTCGGCGGCGAGGGCGGGGTGCAGGCCGGGGCGGCGCTGCGACTGTGGGAGAAGACCGGCCTGCCGTCGCAGCAATGGGCCTTCACGCCCACGCCGCGCTCGCGCCGGGAAACCGGCCTCTACGACCTGATCGCCTCGGCGGCGGAGCTGGCCCGCACGGTGGCCGGCGTTCGCGGCCTGCGCGGCGACTGGAACGCCGTGCTCGACGACCTGGAAGCCGGCCTCGACGCGCCCAGGACCGTCGAAGCCGATATCGACGGCGTGCTGGCGGCCTGGCGGCGCATGGCCGATCAGGCCGAAGCGGCGCTGGGCGAGTTCGAGGCCGAGACCCGCGCCTTCGACGCGGCCTGCCCATGAGGTCGATCTCGCCTCCAGAAGCGGGCCGCCCGACGGTCGCTCCCAGTACGGTCGCGCCCAGCCAGGAGCGGGGGGGCGAGCGCCCGGACCGCGCCGAAGCCGTCTTCGCGCCCCGCCGCGGGGCGCCGCTGGACCGCTGCCGCCAGGCCAGCGAACTGGTCGCCCGCGCCCTGGCCCGGGAAATCCACTAGCCCACGCTCAAAAAGTGGCTTGCCTGCATATCGGCCGGGCGAAACCGTCCGGCTCGGGGCGTCCAGGAGGGCGGCGTCGCGATTCCGCGGGCCGCCAGGCGACGGCGTGCTAACCGGAAGCGCCGTCCGGCTGGGCGGGAACGGAGCAGGGCATGAGAAAATCGGGTTTCGGCGGCGCCTCGTGGCGCGTCCTGGCTTTGGCGGGCGCGATGGCCGGCCTGTCCCTGTCGCCCGCGCTGGCGCTCGCTCCTGCTCCCGCTGCCGAGGTCGCGCGTCCCGCCGCGCCGGGCCTGCTGCCGGTGAAGACCGACGCGGCCAAGGGCGTGGTGCTGGTCACCCTGCCGGCGCCGGACGCGGACGGCGTGTCGGGCCGCTTCCTCTATCAGCCCAGCCTCAGCGGCGGCCTCGGCGCGACGCCCGTGGGCCTGGATCGCGCGGCGACCGGCGACACCCAGGTGCTGGTGTTCCGTCGCGTGGGCAAGCGGGTCCTGGCCGAGTTCGAGAACTTCGGCTTCCGCGCCGTCGACGGCAGCGCCGAAGAGCGGCGGACGGTCCGCGACAGCTTCCCGGGTTCGGTGGTGTGGTCGGGCGAGGTGGCCGAGGAAACCGCCGGCGGCGGGTTCAGCGTCGACATCGCCGGCTTCCTGCTGCGCGACGCCTTCAACATCCCCGGCGCGATGAAGGACGCCAAACAGGGCGGCTTCAAGCCCGCCCCGACCCTCAGCTATGTCGATCTGGCCCATGTCGGCGTCTTCCCCGACAATCTGGAGTTCGACACCCGCCAGACCTTCACCGCCGACGACGCGGGCGGCGAGGTCGCCGGCATCGTTCCCGACGCCCGCTCGGTGACCTTCGGCGTCCATCACAGCTTCATCCGCCTGCCGGGGCCGGGCTTTACGCCGCGCGTCTTCGATCCGCGCACCGGCACCTCGGCCCAGGTGCTGTTCGCCGACTACGCCGCCCCGCTCGACAAGCCGACCGTGCAGCGGCTGGTGCGGCGCTTCCGGCTGGAGAAGACCGATCCGACGGCCGCGCGGTCGCCGGTGAAGAAGCCGATCGTGTTCTATATCGACCGCGGCGCGCCCGAGCCGGTGCGCAGCGCCCTGGTCGAGGGCGGACGCTGGTGGAACCAGGCGTTCGAGGCGGCCGGCTATGTCGACGCCTTCCGCGTCGAGCCTCTACCGGAAGGCGTCGATCCGATGGACGCCCGCTACAACGTGGTCAACTGGATCCACCGCCAGACGCGCGGCTGGTCCACTGGCACGACCGTGGTCGATCCGCGCACCGGCGAAATCGTGCGTGGCGTCGTCCAGCTGGGCTCGCTGCGCATCCGCCAGGACCGGATGATCTTCGAGGGCCTGCTGGGCGCCGACAGGACGGGGACGGGCGGGGCGGACGATCCGATCCAGATCGCCCTGTCGCGCATCCGCCAGCTGTCGGCCCACGAGATCGGCCACGCCATCGGCCTGTCGCACAATTTCGCCGGCAGCGTGTACGGCCGCGCCTCGGTGATGGACTACCCCGCGCCGCTGGTGAAGGTCGACGGCGACCGGCTCGACCTCTCCGAGGCCTATGCGAAGGGCGTCGGGGCCTGGGACGCCTTCGCGATCGATTGGCTCTACTCCGAAGGACCGCCCGAAAGCGACGAGGCCAAGCGTCTCGACCAGCTGGCGCGCGAGGCCCAGGCCAAGGGCTACCGCTATGTTTCCGACGCTGACGCCCGCGGATCTTCGGCCGCCCAGCCCTACGGCTCGCTGTGGGACAACGGCGCCGATCCGGTCGTCGAGCTGGACAACGTGCTGGCCGTGCGCCGCATCGCCCTGTCTCGCTTCGGCCTGAGCAGCGTCCCGGCCGGCGCGCCCGCCGCCGACCTGCGCCGCGCGCTCGTGCCGATCTACCTCTTCCATCGCTACCAGGTGGACGCGGCGGTGAAGTTCGTCGGCGGCGTCGACTACGGCTATGCGGTGATCGGCGACGGCAAGGAAGCGGCGCTCGCCACCCCGGCCGCCGACCAGCGCCGGGCGATGGCGGCCCTGGTGCGCACCCTCGACCCGGCCGTGCTCGACCTGCCCGATCCACTGCTGTCGCTGCTGTCGCAGGGCCAGTCGGGTTCGCGCGACAAGGCCTACGACATTGAGATCTTCCCGACCTCGGGGGCTGCGGTGTTCGACCTGCCGACGGCGGCCGAGACCGCCGCCGACCACACCCTGTCGCAACTGCTCAATCCGGCGCGCCTGAACCGCCTGGTCGAGCAGAACCGGCGCGATCCGGGCCAGCTGGACGTCACCGAGACCGTCGAGGCCCTGCTGGCGGCGGTCGCCCCCGGCGGTCCCCAGGCCGGCGGACGCACCGGCGAGCTGCGTCGCCGGGTGCGGGCGCGGCTGGTCGGCGATCTCGTGACCGTGCTCGACGACAAGGCCCTGTCGCCCACGGCCGCCGCCCAGATCGACGCGGCGCTGCTGGCTTACGCCAAGCGCCTGGGCGCCTGGAAAGGCGAGGGGGCCGAGGCCGCCCAGGCGGCGCGGATCTCGCGCCTGCTGACCTCGGGCGATCGCAAGGCCCTGGCGGCTCCGCGGGCCGGCGCGGTCGAAACCCTGCCGCCCGGCATGCCGATCGGCGCCGACGACTGCTGGTTTTGCGAAGCTGGTTCGTCATGAGGTGTGAGCGTCCCTGAGGGGACCCCGACCCGCACGAGGAACGCCCGTCCATGACCTTCGCCCGCATCCTGCTCGGAGGGCTCGCCGCCGCCGCGCTCTCGACGTCCCTGGCGGCCGCCCAGACCAGGCCGCTGGCCGTCGTCAACGCCGAGATCTTCGACGCCACGGGCGCGGCGCCCTATCACGGGACGCTGGTGGTCAAGGACGGCCGCATCGTCGCCGTCGGCGCGGGGGTCAAGGCGCCCAAGGGCGCGACCATCATTGACGCCAAGGGGGCGGCCCTGCTGCCGGGCTTCTTCGACGTCCACACCCACTGGACCCCGAACGGCGTTCCCAGCCTCGTGCCCAAGATCGCCGACGCCTATGTCGCCGCCGGGGTGACGACGGTGAACGACTTCCACCAGCAGCCGGAATCCTTCGGGCCCCGCCGCGAGTGGCTGGGGACGCTGACCGCGCCGCACGTCAATTTCGTCGCCCGTATCAGCACGCCGGGCGGCCACGGCGCCGACTGGGCCGACCAGGCCACCACCCGCTGGGTCGACACCCCCGAAAGCGCCAAGGCGGCGGTGGACGCCATCGCCTCCTACAAGCCCGACGCCATCAAGGCCTTCACCGACGGCTGGCGCTATGGCTCGGCGCCCGACAACACCAGCATGGACGCCTGGACCCTGAAGGCCCTGACCGACGAGGCCCACAAGTATGGCCTGAAGGTCCTGACCCACACCGTCACGGTCGAGCGCGGCATGGTGGCGGCCAAGAGCGGCGTCGACGTCATCGCCCACAGCCTGCAGGACGAGCCGGTCGATGCGGCCACGGTGGCGGCGATCAAGGCCTCGGGCATTGCCTACGCCCCGACCCTGGCCGTCTACGAGCCGGTCAAGCCGGGCGCCAGGCCGCCGGCCGATCCCGACAGCCCGCGCGCCCGCCAGGCCCGCGCCAAGTTCGGCTACGCGCTGTCCAACGCCAAGACCCTGTTCGACGCCGGCGTGCCGCTGGCCCTGGGCACCGACGCGGGCATGACCGGCACGCCGCACGGCTCGTCCAGCCAGCGCGAGCTGGAACTGCTGGTCCAGGCCGGCCTGACCCCGGCCCAGGCCCTGACCGTCGGCACGGCCGGCAGCGCCAAGGCCATGAACCTGATCGCCGACCGCGGCACGCTGGAGGCCGGCAAGCGCGCCGACTTCGTGCTGCTCGGCGGCAAGCCCTGGGACACGATCGGCGACGTCTACAAGGTCGAGCGGGTGTTCATCGACGGCCAGGCCGCCTTCGGCCCCGGCGCGGCGCGTTCGCCCGCCAACGATCGTATGACCCCGCCGGCCGTGAAGGCGACCGCCCTGATCGACGACTTCGAGCGCGCCGACGGCCGCACCAGCCTCGACACCCTGCGCCTGGACGACTTCGACGGCGGCCGCGACCGCAGCCTCGAGGTCTCGCAGGTCATCGACCGCGAGGGCGGCGGCAAGGTGCTGAGCGTCGGCGCCCGCATGGCGACCAAGGACGACGCCTCGGCCGGCGTGCTGCTGCCGCTCACCCGCGGTTCGGTGACGCCGGTGGACGCCAGCGCCTTCAAGGGCCTGTCGCTGTCGCTGCGCGGCGACGGCGGGACCTATGTGGTGGGCTTCAACACCGCCGGCGGCCGCTGGCAGGCCAAGGTCAAGGCCGGTCCGCAATGGACCAAGGTGACGCTGCCGTTCTCGGCCTTCACGCCGGCTTCCTCCAAAGCCGAGAAGAAGGCCTGGACCGGAACCGACCTCTTCGAGGTGGGCGTCGAGGGCGAGCGTCCGGCGAGCGCCAAGCTGTGGTTCGAACTGGACGACGTGACCTTCTACTGAGGTCCGTCAGGCGGATTTCGGGGGCGTGGCGGTTTGACGCGGCGAGCGCTTGTCTCCCCAATGGAACAAGCGTTCGGCGGGCGACGGGGATGACGAATCCCCGTCATTACCGCGATTTAAGTGGTCTTGCGGCGGTCTGCGGCTCAAACCGTAACCAGCAAGGTCGCTTATTGGACCGCACGGAGACCGCCGATGGCCCGAATGGGCAACATGCTCGCCGCCGCCCTGCTCATGGGTCTGACGACCCTGGCCGGACAGGCCCAGGCCAAGGCCTCGATCGAGGACAAGGACGTGGCGCGCCTGGTGTCGCTCGGTGGCATGTGCGTGAGCTGCGATCTGGCCGGCCGCAAGATGACCGGCGCCAAGTTCACCGGCGCCAACTTCGCCAAGGCCAACCTGATCGGCGCCGATCTGCGCGGCGCGGTGTTCTTCGGCTCCAACTTCCAGTCCGCCGACCTGTCGCGCGCCGACCTGCGCGGGGCCGAGATGCGCGGCGCCAATTTCCAGAACGCCAACTTCTCCGGGGCCCGCCTGTCGGGCGTGGAATCGAGCGCCGCCAACTTCCAGAACGCCAACCTGGCCCGCGCCGACCTGACCTCGGCCGAGCTGCACGGCGCCAACCTGGAGGCCGCCAGCCTGATCGACGCGCGTCTGGCCAATTCCGAGATGCACGGCAGCAACCTGGCCTCGGTCAACGCCCGCGGCGCCGATTTCTCCAACGCCGAGATCAACGGCTCCAACCTCACTGGCGGCCGCTTCGACCGCGCCCAGTTCCGCAACGCCTCGCTGACGGCGTCCAACCTGCGCGGCGGCAGCTTCACGGGCGCCGACTTCAAGGGCGCGGACTTCTCGGGCGTGCGCCTGTTCGGCGTCGATCTCAGCGGCGCCAAGGGCCTGACCCAGGACCAGCTCGACGAGGCCTGCGGCGACGCCGCCACGCGCCTGCCGCCGGGATTGTCGATCAAGGCCTGCGGCCGCAGCAGCCGTTCGCGGATCTCGATCATCCAGGGCATGCCCGCCCCGCCGGCGCCGCCCGCGCCTCCGGCCCCGCCCGTCTATCCCAAGCACTGACCGCCCCAAGCACTGATCGCGAGGCGGTTCCGCTGACATCATCCGGAACGCGGTTCTCACGGCCGCGTTTGCTAAGATGGTGAACGCTGCGTTGGCTAGGGACCTCGCGGCGATTGCGCAACAGCAGAGGTTGTGAGATCAAGACGCACGGCGCGGGGGGACACCATGCCACAGCATGACCTGAGGGAGGGGCAATCCATGCCCCTGCCCAGCTATTTGAGCTATTTGATGTATCAGACCGAGCAGCATCGGCGCGCCTTGGCGGCCGACCATGTTGCGAGTCACGGTCTGTCGTTTCCGAAATGGGTGGCGATGCTGTCGCTGGCCCGGTTCGGCGAGTGTTCGATGACGCGCCTGGCCAAGCTTTCGGCGGCCGACCGCACCACGCTCACCCGGTCGATCGACGGCCTGATCCGCGACGGCCTGGTCGAACGCGGCGGCGCGCCGAACGACCGCCGCAAGGTGGTGGTGCGCCTGACCGAGACGGGCGCTGCGCTGCTGGAGCAGATCCGCAGCGAGCTTGCGCCCCTGCACCAGGAAGCCTGTTCGGAACTGAGCGCCGACGAGCAGTCGGCCCTGGCCTTCTATCTGAAGAAGATGCTGGGCGGCCTGATCCCGGAACCCGACTGGAAGGACGAGATCCTCTCGTTCGGCCCGCCGATTCCGGGGATGGTCTGAAGTCTGTAGATCACGTTTGGGCGCAATCTCCGATTAAGCGATTGCGCCCCATGGTGGAGTTCTCCGGCCGCTAGGGGCCGCGAAGGGGGAGTTTCATCACATGAACGTCGAACAGGTCGCCGAGCACATCCAGGATTACGCGCAGGGCCCCACGGGCATCGCCGTGCAGTCCGGCGGCGTGACCTATCAGATGATGGGTTGGGATGCGATGATCCAGCATGGGGGGCAGGGGTCGGCCGATATCGTGCTGGCCAATCTTTTCGGAACCATTGTCGATGGCCAACTCACCCTGTTGACCCAGGGCGAGGCGGTGTTCGTTGTCGAACAGCAGGTCAACGGTGTTCGCTTGGCCGTGGGCGTTGTCGATCCCAACTAGACGGCCCCAACTAGACGGGGTGTCGCGCGGTCAGTCGTCGTGACGCACCTTGCCGCGCATGGACTTCACGCCTGATCGCTTCGTCTTGGTCTCCAGCCGCTTGAGCTTGCTGGAATAGGTCGGCTTGGTCGGGCGGCGGGGTTTGGGCTTCTCTGTGGCGCGGCGGATCAGCTCGACCAGGCGCTCGCGGGCGTCCTGGCGGTTCAGTTCCTGCGAGCGGTGGCCCTGGGCGAACAGCACCAGCACGCCCTCCTGGGTCATGCGACTGCCGCCCAGCGCCGTCAGCCGGGCCTTGATGTCGTCGGTCAGGGTCGGGGAGTTGGCGACGTCGAAGCGCAGTTCGATCGCCGTCGAGGTCTTGTTGACGTGTTGGCCGCCGGGGCCCGAGGCGCGGGCGGCCTTTTCGACCAGTTCGTCCTCGTCGATGCGCAGCCAGGAGGTGATCTCGATCATCGCGGGACCACGCGGCGGGCCTTGACCACGGCCTGGTCGAGCGCCTGGAGGAACTTGCTGCGGTCCTGCGGGCCGAAGGCCTTGGGGCCGCTGGTGACCTCGCCCATCGAGCGCAGGTGCTCGCCGATCGAGCGCGAGGCCAGGGCCGAGCCGATCATGTCGTTGGTGAACACCCGGCCGTTGGGCGCGATGGCCGCGCCGCCGGCCTTCAGCACGCGGTCGGCCAGGGGAATGTCGTTGGTCACCACCACGTCGCCTGGCCCTGCGCGCTCGGCGATCCAGTCGTCGGCGACGTCGGGGCCGGCGTCGACCACGATCTGCTCGATGGCGGGGGTGGCGGGAACGCGGATCCAGCTGTTGGAGACGACATAGGTCTTCAGTCCGTTGCGGGCCGCGACCTTGTAGGTCTCGTCCTTCACGGGGCAGGCGTCGGCGTCGATGTAGATCGTCGTCATGGCCGCCCTATAGCACGGGTCCGCTAAGATCAGGCCAGGGCCAGCAGGGCGGGGATCACTTCGTCCTTCAGCAGCGGCGCCAGGGGCAGGCCGGCGGGCGGGGCGGCGGGGTCGATCCAGGCCAGTTCCTCGATCTCGGCCCGGGCGGCGATGTCGCCCTCCACGGTGGCGAGATAGGTCGCCGACTGCACCGTGAAGCCCGCCTCGTTGGCCGCCGGGGCCGAGAAGCGGCCCAGCAAGGTCGCCGAGACCAGCCGGCAGCCCAGTTCTTCGTCGAGTTCCCGGGCCAGGGCCGTCAGGTCGTCCTCGCCGGGATCGCGCTTGCCGCCCGGCTTCATGAAGATCGCCGTGCCGCGCTTGCGGACCAGCAGCATGGCGCCGGCCTCGTCGCGGATCACGGCGGTGACGATGTCGAGGACCTTGGTCATGGCCCCAGCATAGCCGCTTCGGGGATTCGGCGCCTCAGGGCTGGGCGGCCGCCAGCACGTGCTCGGCCAGCAGTTTTTCGCTGATCGCATGCGGCTGGCGGACGTCGAAATTGACCGTGGTGATCACCGCCACCAGGTCGAGATCGGGCACGATGGCGACCTTGTTGCCGCCCGAGCCGCTCATCAGCCAGGCCTTGTGGCCGACGCCATCGGGGCCCTTGAGGGTCTGCAGCCAGATCAGGTAGCCGTAGTCGACATCCGGCCGCGCATTGGCGTGGGGCGCGGTCGCCGCCGCCACGAACGAGGCCGGCAGCACCTGCTTGCCGTCCCACTTGCCGCCGTTGAGATAGAGCTGGCCCAGCTTCAGCAGGTCGCGGCTGCGCAGGCCAAGCCCGCCGCCGCCCTGGGCCAGGCCCAGGGGCGAGATCTGCCAGCGTTCGCCCTCGATCCCCAGCGGACCGAACAGCGCCTCGCGGGCGAAGGCGGGCAGGGGCTTGCCGACCGCGCCCTGCACCACGGCGCCCAGCGTCGTCACGCCGGCCGTGCAGTAGGAGAAGGCCCGGCCGTAGGGCGAGGCCTCGGGCCTGGGCGCCCACTCGGGAAAGCCGCGCACCGGCA
The DNA here is from genome assembly GCF_003185805.1 of Caulobacter sp. D5. Classification (GTDB taxonomy): domain Bacteria; phylum Pseudomonadota; class Alphaproteobacteria; order Caulobacterales; family Caulobacteraceae; genus Caulobacter. Next base: position 993 of record NZ_QHJY01000052.1, on the reverse strand, counting down.
GGTCGAGATAGAAGCCGACCCAGTCCTCGATCAGGTACATCCGCTCCTCGTTGCCGCGCGAGAACTGGTTCTCGTCGTCGCATTCGGCGATGGAGCTCATGGTCATCAGGTCCTCGACCGTGACCCTGTCCTTGCGTGGATCGGGATTGGCGGCCGGCGGGCGGCCCTTCAGGTACGGCTTGATCGGCGCATCGACGCCCGGAATGGCGCCGCGGGCGATGGCGGCTCCGGCCAGCATGGCGGTGACGGTCTTGGTGGCCGAGCGGGTGTTGCGGCGGCCTTCCGCACCCTCATCGTCGTAGTAGGCCTCGAACACCAGCTTGCCGTGGCGGGCGATCAGCACGCTGGTGATCTTCTGGAACTGGCCGGCCTTGATGGCCGCCGACATGGCCTCCAGCTTCTCGGCCGACATCCCCTCGGCGGCTGGCGTGGCGCGCGCCCAGTCCGGGGCGGCCTGAGCATACGAAAGCGGGGCCAGCGCCAGGGCGGCGGCGAACAGGAAGCGTTTCACGACAAAGCGACTCCGACTTGCACGCCCAAGCTCTAGGCGAGGGCCGGGGCCTCGTCTTGGACGGATGAAACATCGGTCGTCCAACGGCTGGGCGAGCGCCCGCACAGCCGCGCGAACTCGCCGGGCGTCACGCCATAGGCCAGGCGGAACTGGCGATTGAGATGGCTCTGGTCGCAGAACCCGGCGCTGAGCGCGATCTCGCCGATGGAGACGCGGCCCTGCATCAAGAGGTCGGCCGCCCGTTCCAGCCGCCGGGTCCGCAGGCGCTCGCCCGGCGCGGCGCCCAGCCAGCGGCGATAGCCCCGCGCCAGGTGAACGGGGTGCACCCCGGCGACGCGGGCCAGGTCGGCCACGCCGATCGGCTGGTCGAAGGCGTCGGCCAGGAAGGTCTCGGCCAGGGCCAGCCAGGGCGGGGGATGGTCGCTGTCGCGCGCCGGGGCCAGGGCCTCGGCCGCCAGCTCCAGGCTCAGCGCCTCCAGAGA
>NZ_QHJY01000449.1 GCF_003185805.1 Caulobacter sp. D5 | reverse complement strand
AGAGAGAGGGGTTCACTTAGCCTTACCGCCCGCCGGTCGAGCCGAAGCCGCCGGCGCCGCGATCGGTGTCGTCGAGGCTGGCCACCAGGCTCCAGGCCGCCTGCAGCACCGGCGCGATGACCAGCTGGGCGATGCGGTCGCCGCGGCGGATCACGAAATCCTCGGCGCCCAGATTGGCCAGGATCACCTTCACTTCACCGCGATAGTCGCTGTCGATCGTGCCCGGCGAGTTCAGGCAGGTGATCCCCGCCTTGGCCGCCAGGCCCGAACGCGGCCGCACCTGGGCCTCGAAACCGGCCGGCACGGCGAAGGCGAGACCCGTGGGGACCATGAACCGGGCGCCCGGCTTCAGGGTCAGGGGCGCGTCCTCCTCGACGGCGGCGCGCAGGTCCATGCCGGCGGCGCCGACGGTCTCGTAGGCGGGCAGCGGCAGGCCGTGGGCGTGGGCGAGCTGGACGACGGGGATGTGGGGCGTGGTGGTCATAGAGCTTCCGCGATGCGTTGTGCGATGGAGCGGGCGACGTCGTCCTTGGAGGCGCGTTCCCAGCGTTCGGTGTGGTCCTTGGCGATCAGCAGGACGGCGTTCTCCGTCCCGCCCATGACGCCCGGCTCGGTCACGTCGTTGGCGATGATCCAGTCGCAGCCCTTGCGCGCCAGCTTGGCGCGGGCATGGGCCTCGACGTCGTCGGTCTCGGCCGCGAAGCCGACCACCAGTTTCGGCCGGTTCGGGCCGCTGGCGGCCAGGGTGGCCAGGATGTCGGGGTTCTCGACGAAGGTCAGGGCCGGGGGCCCGCCCTTGTCCTTCTTCAGCTTGGAGCCGAACACCTCGTCGACCCGCCAGTCGGCGACAGCGGCGACGAACACCCCGACATCGGCCGGCAGGGCGGCCTGGGCGGCGGCCAGCATCTCGCGGGCGGTCTCGACATCGACGCGCTCGACGCCCGCCGGGGTCGGCAGCGACACCGGCCCGCTGACCAGGGTGACCTTGGCGCCGAGCTTGGCCAGCGCGCCGGCGATGGCGTAGCCCTGGCGGCCGCTGGAGCGGTTGGTGATGCCCCGCACCGGGTCGATCGGCTCGAAGGTCGGTCCCGCCGTGACCAGGGCGCGCTTGCCGGCCAGCGGCCAGGCCTCGAAGATCTCCTCGGCCGGCGCGTTCAGCATCTTCACGATCGCCGCGAAGATCTCGGGCGGCTCGGCCAGGCGTCCCGGACCGAACTCACCGCAGGCCATGGCCCCCTCGTCGGGTCCGACGAAGCTCACGCCGTCGGCCTTCAGGGTCGCCACGTTGCGCTGCGTGGCCGGATGCAGCCACATGCGCACGTTCATGGCCGGGGCCATCAGCACCGGCTTGTCGGTGGCCAGCAGGGTGGTGGAGGCCAGGTCCCCGGCCAGGCCGTTCGCTGCCTTGGCGATCAGGTCGGCGGTGGCGGGCGCCACCACCACCAGGTCAGCCGAGCGCGACAGCTGGATGTGGCCCATCTCGGCTTCGTCGGTCAGCGAGAAGAGGTCGTCATAGACCTTGTCCTCGGAGAGCGCGGCCAGCGACAGCGGAGTGACGAACTCCGCCCCGGCCTTGGTCAGGATCGGCCGCACGCCGACGCCGGCCTTGCGCAGCAGGCGGGTCAGCTCCAGCGCCTTGTAGGCCGCCACGCCGCCGCCGACGATCAGGAGCACGCGCTTGCCGCCCGGGATGTCGCTCACCTTGAAGGCCTCTCGTCCGCCGGTTCCCCTCCGCGCATAGAGCGCCTCGCGCCCGCAGGCAATCGCGCTGGCAGGCCGCGCGCGGAAGATGCACGAGGGGACTCGACTCGCGTTCCTTTTTCGTTCACCAATCGTTAAGATTGCAAAATCGGGGAGCGAGCGAGCATGACGGGAGCGTTGCGTTTCGGACTTCTGGCCCTTTCGGCCGCCTTGCTGGCGGGCTGCGACGGCGGGGCCTCGGCGGTGAAGGCGCCCAAGAGCGGCGACGCCGTGGCGACCGGCGGCGGGGTCGACAGCGGCGGCGCTCCGGC
>NZ_QHJY01000448.1 GCF_003185805.1 Caulobacter sp. D5 | reverse complement strand
CCAACCCTTCCCCCATCGAGGGGGAAGGGCTTTGCGGGCGGTGGGTTTCAGAAAAAGCCTAGGTCCCCGCTTTCGCGGAGATTTTACGGGAGGGGGGTGCGCGGAGCCCAGCCTGGCACCCTCCGTCACGGGGCTGATGGGGCCGCCCCTACTCTCGCCACCTCAGGATCAGCACCCCGTCGCGGACCTCGTAGGACTCCAGGGTGTCGAGGAAACTCATGCCCAGCAGGGAGCCGCCCATCGGGGCCTTGTTGACGTCCATGACGAAGTCCTTGCGGACGATCGGGCCGATGGCCAGCCGGTCGGCGGTCCAGACCGCGCCGTAGCCCAGGCCGTTGGCGGTCTCGGCGGTCTGGTCGTAGTTCAGGGTCTCGATCGGCACGCCGATGCGCTGGGCGTCGGCGGGGCTGAGCACGGTGTGGCTGGCGCCGGTGTCGACCATGAACGGCACCCGCTGGCCATTGACCTCGCCGATGATGACGAAGGCGCCGCCGGCGTTCTTGGCCACGCGCAGTTCCCGCTCGCCCGTCGTCACCGGCGCGCCGACATTCAGGGCCATCAGAAGCCGCTGCGGCGCCTCGGCCAGTTCGGCCCGGTAGAGATAGCCCATGCCCAGGACGGCGGCGATCACCAGCCACAGGGCCACGAAGCCGACGCCCCGCAGGGCCTCGCGCCGGGTCGCCCGCAGCAGCGCGCCCGAGAACAGCACGATCGCGCCGCCCCACATCAGGATGTAGGCGCGGTCGTAGCCGTCCTGCGGCCCCCAGGGCGCGAAGCGGCCCAGCAGGACGAGCACCGCCACGATGCCGCCGGCCAGCAGCGCCCAGGCCAGCCAGCGCCGCCAGGACGGCCGCCCCGGCCCTTTCGGCCTGGCGGCCTTGGCGGCCTTGACGGGCGCGGCCTCGGTTTCCGGCGGCGGCTCGACGCCCCAGGGTCCCGGCTGGCTCATCTGGCTAATCCCCCGCGTCTTCCCCGGCGCCTGGCGCTCAGTCCTCGTTGTCCTCGCGGCGCTTGCCGGGCTTGAGGATGACCTTGTCGATGCGCGAGCCGTCCATGTCGACGATCTCGACGTCGAACGCCCCCAGGTGAAGGATCTCGCCCTCGGCCGGGATGCGGCCCAGGCGGTCGAGGATCAGGCCGGCCACGGTGTGGTAGCCGCCCTCGGCCTCGAAGTTCTCGCCCAGGGCGTCGTTGAGCTCCTGGATGTCGAGGCGGGCGTCGACCAGCCAGCTGCCGTCCTCGCGGCGCAGGATGCGGCGCTCGCCCTCATCGTGATCCTCGGGGAAGTCGCCGGCGATCATTTCCAAGAGGTCCAGCGGCGTGATCACGCCCTGCACCGAGCCGAACTCGTCGACCACCAGGGCCATGTGCAGCGAGGTCTGCTTGAAGACCGCCATGGCGCGCAGCAGCGACATGGTCTCCGGGATGGCGATCGGCTGCTGGATGTGGGCGCGCAGGTCCAGCGGCTCGCCGCCGAGGCAGGAGTCCAGCAGGTCCTTCTTCAGCACCACGCCGATCTCGCCGTCGAGGTCGCCTTCCAGGGCCACGACGATGCGCGAATAGGGGCACTCGCGAACCTCGGCCTGCACGGCCTCGGGTTCGTCCGACAGCGAGATCCAGTAGAGGTCGCGGCGCGGGGTCATGGCCACGCGCACCGGACGGTCGCCCAGGCGCAGCACCTCCTGGATCATGGTGCGCTCTTCCGGCTCGATCAGGCCGGCGTCGGCGCCTTCGGCCAGCACGGTCTCGACCTCTTCGGAAGTGATGCCGCTGTTGCGCTCGTCGCGCACGCCCATCAGCTTGAGGATGGCGGCCGTCGAGACGGTCAGCAGGGTGACGAACGGGCGCAGCATCGTGGCCACGAAGGCCAGGAACGGGGCCATGGCCCGGGCGATGGTGTCGGGAAAGATCAGGGCCAGGCGCTTGGGCACCAGCTCGCCCAGGATCACCGACACGTAGGTCAGGCCGATGACGACGATGGTGGTGGCGATGGCCTCGGAGTGCGGGCCGATCACCGGCATCGGCTCCAGCCACTTGTCCAGCGCGCCGGCGATGGTGGCCTGGCCGTAGGCGCCGGCCAGGATGCCGATCAGGGTGATGCCGACCTGCACGGCCGAGAGGAAGCGGGTGGGGTGTTCGGCGAGGGAGAGGGCGATCTTGGCGCCGCGGTCTCCCCGGTCGGCCTGGCTCTGCAGTCTGGCCCGCCGCGCGGAGACCACCGCGAGTTCGGACATGGCGAAGACCCCGTTCAACAGAACGAGGAACAGAACGACGGCGAGCGCGAGGAGTATCATTGTCCCTAGGGGCAAGTGACGCGGCGCCGGACGGCGGCCACGGCCCAGACTTTCTTGACGCGGCGCGGGCGGACCGGAGGGCACTATACAAAAGAAAACGCCGCGGCCCATAGGACCGCGGCGCAATCTTCGGTCGCGCGGCGAGATATCGCCGCGGATCGGGTCTTTTAGGCGGCCGGACGCGGCATCGAGACCTTCTTGGTCACGACGTCCTTCTGGGCCTGGTGCTGGCCGGGGGGCAGCGGGATCAGGCCACGGCCCTGCAGGTAGCCGCCACGGCCGGTGGCGGCGTCGGAGGTGAACTCCTTCAGGAAGTCTTCCAGGCCCGGCGTGACGCCGATGTTGGCCTTCTTGACGTAGATGAACAGCGAGCGCGACAGCGGGTAGGAGCCGTCGGCGATCGTCTGGGCCGAGGGACGCACGCCGTTGATGGTCGCGCCCTTGATCTTGTCCATGTTCTCTTCGAGGTACGACCAGCCGAAGACGCCCAGCGAACCCGGGGTCTTGGTCAGGGTGCCGACGATGGCGTTGTCGTTTTCGCCGGCGTCGATCCAG
>NZ_QHJY01000447.1 GCF_003185805.1 Caulobacter sp. D5 | reverse complement strand
GGGGTCTTGGTCAGGGTGCCGACGATGGCGTTGTCGTTTTCGCCGGCGTCGATCCAGCCGTCGTTACGCAGCGGGTCGACCAGTTGCTTGAACTTCTTTTCGTTGTCCGAGCGGATGGCGTCGGCGGTCGGGAACTTGCGGGCGCCGGCTTCGATGGCCAGTTCCACGAAGGCGTCGCGGGTGCCCGAGGTGGGCGGCGGGCCGTAGACCTGGATGCGGTTGCCCGGCAGGCCGGCGCCGACGTCGTCCCAGCTGTTGTACGGGTTGGCGACGAACTGGCCGCCCTTCAGCACTTGCTTGGCCAGGCCGAGGTAGAGGTGCTCGGTCTTGAAGTTGTAGTCGGCGCCGTCCTTGTCGGTGGCGACCACGATGCCGTCGAAGCCGATCTTGATCTGGATGATGTCCTTGACGCCCTTGGCGGCGCACTGGTCGAACTCGGCCTTCTTCATCGGACGCGAAGCGTTGGCGATGTCCGGGAAGCCTTCACCGAGGCCGCCGCAGAACAGCTTGATGCCGCCGCCGGTGCCCAGGCTCTCGACCTTCGGGGCCTTCTTGCCGGTCTTCTTGGCGAAGTTTTCGGCGGTGCGGGTGGCGAACGGGAACACGGTCGACGAACCGGCGGCCCAGACGTAGTCGCGGGCGGCGTTGGCGGGGACGGCGGCCAGGCCCGACAGGGCGACGGCGGCGGCCGCGCAGGACAGGAGCTTTTTCATCGGAAATTCCTGAGAGGAAAAGGAAGAGTCCGGACGGGCGCGACGCCCGTCCGGCGGGATTGGCCTTAGAAGTCCAGCTGAGCGCGCAGCTGGAATTGCTTGATGGCGTAGTCCTGGTTGGCGCCGAAGTTGTCGACGTCGCCGTCGGTGTAGTTGGCTTGGAACCGGACGTACGAGGTCGGGTAGTAGTTCACGCCCAGGGTGACGCCCGTGTACTTGCCGGCCTGCGAGGTGGCGGGCTTGGTCTTCAGGGTGTCGTAGGCGTCGGTGGTGTCGGCGAGGTCGTAGCGCAGGGCCAGCTCGACGCCGCCCCAGCCGCCGGCCGTGACCGGGTTGAGGATCTTCGGACGCTTGAATTCGCCAGCGGCCGCGTCGTAGTTGCGGATCTCGCCCGTCGGCCAGAAGGTGACGTAGGCGTAGCCGACCTTGACCTTCGGGTCGCCGCCGACGGCCGAACCGCCGACGCGGGTCACGTCGATCGACGAGTATTCACCCTGCACCGAGAACGGGCCGTGCACGTAGGCGCCTTCGACGGCCAGCGTGTTGTCGCGGTTGCCGATGGCGCCCGTGGTGTAGAAGGTGGTGCCGTTGGTGTAGGCGGTGTTGGTGCGGCCGGTGTAGGCGAAGGCGGTCTCGTCGCCGCGGTTGCGGTAACGGTACGACACGGCCAGGTGCAGCTTGTCGATGTCGGTGTTGATCGGGGCGTAGTGGAAGCGGCCGGTGACGGCGATGCGTTCCTTGGAGTCGGCGCCCGCGTTGGCGACGTCGGCGGTGTTGATGCTGTTGCCCTGCACCGCGCCGGTGAAGCTGTAGTTCAGGCCCTGGTACTTGGCCACGACGCCCAGCAGGTAGGAGTCGACGCCGAAGTCGCCGTACGGACCGCGGTCCATGAAGGTGGTGAAGCGGGTCGAGGTCAGGTTCTCGAGGCCCGTCGCCTTGACGTTACCGAACAGCAGCGAGACTTGCTCGACCGGCTTGTACTCGATGACGACGTCGTCCCAGCTCCAGGCGCCGCCGTTCACCGCGCCGCCTTCGGCCTTGTAGGCGAAGTAGTTGTTCAGCTTGCCTTCGACGCCGAGGAAGACCTGGCGGCCGCGGACGTTGCGGGTGTCGAAGTCGCCGCCGGCGCCGTCGCGCTCGACGTCCTGGAAGACGGCGTCGATCAGGATGCGGCCGCGGACCTTGAAGGCCACGTCGTCATTGGTGAATTGCGGCGAGCCGCTCCACTTCACGCCCAGGTCCTGGGCTTGGGCCGCGACGCCGAGACCGAGCGCGAGCATCGCGCCGAGGGCCGAACCGGCGACCAGCGAGGTCTTGTTCCGCATCTGAGAATTCCCCTTGAGGCTTTCCCTGCGCCTCGCCCCCCTCTTAGGTGCGGGATCAGGATGAGAGGGCCTTTACGGACGGGGCATGACGGTTCCGACACCGATCTGTGACAGCCCGATGACACGTGTTTTCAAGGGGTTAATCTGTGTCGCCGGGGCCACAGGGGGCGGACTGGAATTGTCCGCGTACGGCGGGGATGGGACATCTCGCCTCGGCTGTGGCGAGCGGCCCTTTGTCCCCTCTTCCATAGGGAGAGGGAGGG
>NZ_QHJY01000446.1 GCF_003185805.1 Caulobacter sp. D5 | reverse complement strand
CGCCCGCGAGTTCGCCGCGCCGCCGGCGACCGGGATCGGCGCCGGCGGATCTGCGCCGCCGCGCCTGGTCCGTCCCCACGGCGATCGCCGCCTGCCTGGTGCTGGCCGTCGCAAGCGGCGTCGCCGTCAGGACGATCGCGCCGCCCGACCCCGACCATCTGACCGCGCCGATCGGCGAGGTGCGCCGCCATGTGCTCGCCGACGGCAGCACCGTGACGCTCAACACCGGCGCTGTGCTCAACGTCCGCTACGGGGCCGAGGGGCGCAGGGTGCGGCTGGTGAAGGGCGAGGCCTTCTTCGACGTCGTCCATGATCCAAGCCGGCCGTTCGTGGTCGAGAGCCGGGCCGGCAGCGCCCGGGTGCTGGGTACGGCCTTCGACGTGCGGCTGAGCGGCGACAGGGCTCGGGTCAGCGTGCTGCGCGGGGCCGTGCGGGTCCAGTCGGCGCACGGCGACGGCGCGGCCGTGGTGCGGGCGGGGCAGGGGGCCTGGCTGGACGGCGCCGCGCCCCAGGCTCTGACCCTGGAAGATCCGGCGGCGGTCGACGCCTGGCGGCAGGGTCGTCTGATCGTCTACCACCGCCCGCTGTCCGAAGTGGTCGATGAGATCGGCCGCTATCGCCGGAGCAAGGTGTTCGTGCGGGGGCGGGCCCTGGCGGCCAAGCCGGTGTCGGGCGTCTTCGATGTCGGCGAACCGGACGACGCGATCGACGCCCTGGCGGCGTCACTGGGCCTGCGCATGGCCCGATTGGGCGATTTCGTCCTGCTCTACTGAAACGGTTCCGCTGTTCTGCAAAAAATGCACGCGGCGGCTAGGGGATCTCGCGGCCCGGTTTCGTCTCATCAACATTGAGATGCAATTGAGTGTCGCTCGCAACAATGGGCGGCCGCCAGACGAGATCCGCCCAAGACATGACGACGCCTGTTTTCCGCCCCGGTCTTCTCCCGCGCCTGCGCCGGCTGTCGTTGTGCCTCGCCTTGGCCTCGGCCAGCTCCCTGGCTCTGGTCGCGCTTCCCGCCGCGGCCCAGGAAGCCGCCGTCTACGAGGTGGACATTCCGGCCCAGCCGCTGCCCCAGGCGCTGGCGCAGTTCTCGCTGCAGACCAAGGTGCAGATCGTCTACGCCGTCGAAGCGCCGTACGGCCGCCGCTCGCCCGCCGTGCGCGGCCGCTTCAGCCAGGGCGAGATCCTGTCGCGCCTGCTGGCCGGCAGCGGCGTCGCCTGGCGCGAGGCGAGGCCCGGCGTCGTCACCCTGGACGCCGCGCCGACCGTCCAGGGCGCGTCCAAGGGCGCTGTCGTCACCGACGCCCTGCAGGTCGAAGGCGCTGTAGGGCAAGGCGAGACGCTGAGCGCCCGCGACGCCCTCGGCTATGACGGGATCTACGACCTCGACGGCTCGTCCGCCTATGCCGGCCGGGCGGTGGTCGAGCGCTACAAGGGCGTCAGTCCCGCCGACGTGCTCAAGGGCATGGTCAACGTCTTCAGCGGCGACGCCCGCAACAGCGGCGCGCTCGATCCCAGCGTCCGCGGTATCGAAGGACCTGGCCGCGTTCCGGTGATCATCGACGGCGGCGAGCAGGCCCTGACGGTCTGGCGCGGCTACAACGGCGCCAACAACCGCAGCTACATCGACCCCAGCCTGATCGGCGGCGTGCAGGTGCTGAAGGGGCCCTCCCTGACGGCCGGCGTCCACACCTCGACCGGCGGGGCGGTGGTCATCAGCACCCTCTCGCCGGGCGACATCCTGCGGGAAGGCGAGCGCTACGGCGCCGAGGTGCGCATCGAGGGCGGCGGCAACTCGGTCAAGCCGCGTCTGCCGACCCTGCTGACCGGCCAGGACTACCGCAATGTGCCCGGGTTTCCCGGCTCGACCGGAACCGCCGGCTATCCCAGCAGCCCCTACGCCGACCCCTCCCTGCGGGTGACGCCCAGAACCTCGGACGACAACGACCTCGTGTCGCTGGGCGATCGCGCCGCCCGCATGGCCGTGGCCGGCCGCACCGACGACGTCGAATGGCTGGTCGCCTACGCCTGGCGCGAGCGCGGCAACTACTACGCCGGCGAAACCGTGCCTGGCTATTACAGCCAGACCAACCTGCCCACGCCGTCCGGCCCGCAGGACCTGATCAAGCGCCTGGCCTTCAACTACGAGCCCGGAAACGAGGTCCCCAACACCTCCAGCGAGATGAGTTCGTGGCTGGGCAAACTGGGCTGGAAGATCAGCGACGACCAGACCCTGGAATTCGGGGTGCGCGACAGCGTCTCGACCTATGGCGAGATCATGCCCTCGCGCATCGTCTCGTCCGGCGAGAACGGCATGGGCAAGGTGCAGTGGCCGCTGAGCGAGGTCCACGCCACCGCCTACAATCTCGACCACCGCTACAAGCCCGGCGGCCGGTGGCTCGACCTGAAGAGCACGCTCTGGCTGACCCGCACCAACAGCCACACCTATTCGGCCGGCGGTTTTCCCAACTGGGCGCAGAGCGCGGCCAGTCCGATCCTCAAGAACACCGCCCTGGCCAACGCCAAGAACGACCGCTACGGCCTGAGCCTCAGCAACAAGACCCGCCTTGCCCAGAGCCTCGACCTCGTCCTGGCCGGCGACTGGCAGCACGAGAAGCTGACCTCGCCCGACGTCTGGGCCGGCACGTTCGACGGCTGGCGGCAGTACCCCCGCGCCGGCCGCCGCGAGGAGTACAATCTCCACGCCCGGGTCGAGTGGCGGCCGGTCAGCGAGATCACCCTGTCGGCCGGCCTGCGCTACTCGCACTTCTGGGCGGTCGACGACTTCCTGGCCGAGCAGATCGGCAAGGGCGTGGTGTTCACCAACTACGTCTTCACCGACGGCTCGGTGCTCTATCGCACCCTGGTCAACAGCCGCACCGTCAACAACACCATCGCCTGGCTGCCCGACAGCGAGGGCCGCTACACCCGCGCCACCAACCCTTGCGTCAACGGCTTCCTGACCAGCGTCGCCAACGCCACCGGCTACTGCGTGGCCTCGCGCAACCAGGAAGCGGTCAATCTGACCGCCGAGACCAGGCGCGGCGACGGCCTGACCCCGGTGGTCTCGGCGACCTTCAACTTCACGCCCAATGCGCGGGCCTATGTCCGCTACGCCGAGGCCTACCGCTTCCCCAGCATGTTCGAGAGCACGATCGGCTTCTCGGCCTCGACCGACCCGACCCGCCCGCTGAAGCCCGAACACGCCCGCACGTGGGAGGCGGCCTATGTGCATGACCTCTCGGCCCTGCTCGACCTGCCCGAAGGCCAGCGCGCCGACTTCAAGCTGACCTGGTTCCGAAGCGACACCCGCAACGTCATCGAGCGCGGCTCGCAACTGCTGCTGACCAATATCGACAAGCAGCTGATCGAGGGGGTCGAACTGCAGGCCCGCTACGACAACGGCCGGTTCTTCGCCGACCTCGGCGCCTCGCACATGATCAAGAACAAGGTCTGCGATCCCGAGGCGGCGATCATGAAGGCTGCGAGCACCGGCATCGTACCCGACTGCGTCAACTACGGCTTCGTCGGCGGCTATCTGCTGACCCAGGCGACGCCGACCGACACGGTCAATCTCAATCTCGGCGCCCGCTTCCTCCAGCGGCGTCTCGAGGTGGGGGTGAGGGGCGTCTACTACAGCGCCTACGACAACCCCGAGCTTGATCGCTTCATCGGCGGCGCGCGGGCCACCCGCGTCGACGGCTGGGGCCTGAACACGCCCTACCTGTGGGGCGAGATCGTCACCGTCGACGCCTACGCCAACTTCAAGCTCAACGAGAAGATCCGCTTCGAGCTGACCGGCACGAACCTCAACGACCGCTACTACACCGACCCGCTGACCCGCACGGCCCAGCCGGCGCCCGGGCGCACGCTGAAGCTCAGCATGACCGCCCGCTACTGATCCCCCCAATTCACGGTCTTCGGCGCGTCGGGATCCCCACCGGCGCGGCGGGGGCCGCTGGATGCCCCGGTCTCACCAACGAGACCATTCAACCAAGCATCGGAGAAGACGAGATGTCCCGTTCGACCTTCAAGGCGCTGATCCTGGCCCCCATCGCCGCCGTCGCCTTGGCCGGCGTCGCCCAGGCCGCCATCGTGGGCCTGTCGACCGACACCAGCCAGCTGCGCGTCGGCGCCAGCACGATCAACGCCGGTCCGCACACCTCGGGCAAGCCGGGCGTCGCCGTGGCGGCCATCGGCCTGAGCAGCTATGTCGACTTCGCCGGCCTGCAGGCCTCGGTGCCGCCGGTCAACGGCGTGACCACCATCAACAACCCCTCGACCGCGCCGGGCAGCCACAACGGCATGGGGGTGTTCAACTTCGCCAAGGTCAGCAACGCCGACCTCTATTTCGGCGAATGGTCCGACACGGCCGACGTCGCTGACGGCACCCACACCGTCTATTACGTTGGCGACAACACCGGCACGACCGTCCCGACCACCGGCACGGCCACCTATGCGGTGAAGGGCATCAGCGACTACGCCAACAACGGCATCCTGGCCGGCACGTTCAGCGCCAACTTCGGATCCGGCACGCTGAGCGGCAGCATCACCAGCGCCTCGACCGGCTACACGGTCGACATCGGCTCGGTGGGCATTTCGGGCGCCAACATCGCCAGCACCACGGCCAACGCCACGGCCACGCAAGGGGCCAGCACCCTGGCCTCGGGCGGCTCGGTCAGCGGCCAGTTCTTCGGCGCCAGCGCCGCGGCGCTCGCCGGCCTGGTCACCTTCGGCGGCAACAGCCAGTACGACACCGCCTTCGGCGGCACGAAGAACTAAGGCGCGTAACCGTCGCGCGGGGCGGGGACTTCGGTTCCCGTCCCAAGCGCGTTCGAAGGCATTCGAATGACCCGCAGGTCCGCAAGGCTTCTTTCCGTCCGCGTCGCCGCCGGCTGCGCGGCTTTCGCCGTTCTGGCGCTGGCCGGCGCCGCTCGAGCCCAGGTCGACGACGACATCCGCCTGCGCCTCGACCAGGACCTGGCCCGCAAGGCCGCCGAGCGCGAGGCCAGGACGCTGGAGGAGGCCTCGCCCTCGGTGCTGGTCATCGACGGTCAGGCCTATACGGTCGGGCCCGGCGTCGACGACGTCGGCAAGGCCCTCTACCTGTCGGTCGGTCGTCGCCAATGGGGTGATGCGCGCCGGTTCCTGAAAGCCTATCTGGCTCTGCCGGACCATGATCCGATGCTGGCCCTCTACGCCCAGGGCATGCTGGCGCGGCAGGACGGCGACCTGCGCGTCGCCGAGCGCGCTTTCCGCGACCTGCTGGCCAAGCAGCCGGACTTCATGCCGGGCAGGGTCGAGCTGGCGCGGGTATTGTTCGAGAACCAGCGCGACCGGGAGGCGCGCTCGGCGTTCCAGGCCATCCTGGCCGACCTGCCGCCGGGCGATCCGCGCGCGGCCGGCGTGCGGCGCACGGTCGAAGGTTTTGTCACCGCCCTCGATCAGCGCCGGGCCTGGCGCGGCTCGCTCGCCCTGGGCCCCGGCTACAACAGCAACATCAACCAGGCCTCGGGCAGCTATGCCTGCCTGATCCCCGGCCCCGAGGGGATCTGCTTCTTCGATCGCAAGACGCCGCAGGCCTTGGGCGCGGCGACGGTCAATTTCGAGGGGACCCTGACCCGCCGCCTGCCGCTGCGCGGTTCGGCCGGCCTTTCGCTGCGGGCGATCTCCTACGGCGAGTTCTATCCGGAGGAGCCGCGCTACAACCAAGCCACCCTGATCGGCCAGGCCGGGTTCGACTATCGCACCGCCCGCTACGCCTTCGGGATCGCGCCGTCCTTCGACGTCTCGACCTTCGGCCCCTCGCGCCTCTACGACGCGCCCGGCGTTCATGCCGAGGCAACCCGAGCGCTCGGTCCCCGGACGCTGGTGAAGCTGGAGGCCGACTACAAGGACATGCGCTATCGCCAGGCCGACTTCGCGCCGCTGGACGGCCGGCTGGTCTCGCTGTTCCTCACGGCCTGGCGCGGACTGCCGGGCGGCTGGACCGTGTTCGGCGGGGCCGACCTCGGCGACAAGGAGGCCGACCTGCCGACCAACGCCTATGGTCAGGTCGGCCTGCGCCTCGGCGCGGCCAGCCCGACCTGGAAGGGCCTGAACGGCAGTCTGTTCGCCTCGGCCCGCCGCAAGCGCTGGGACGCGATCAACGAGGCCCTGGAGGTGCGCCGCCGCGACGACGAGCAGAGTTTCACCGCCATTCTCCGCGCGCCGGGCCTGGCGCGGGCCGGGCTGACGCCCAGCCTGACCCTGCAGTACGCCAGGACCGCCAGCAGCATCGATTGGCTGTTCTCCTATGAGAAGGTCGCGGCCAGCCTGAAGCTGGAGCGGGTGTTCTGATGCTGCAATCGGTGCTTCCGTCTCCGGCCGTGCTGGAAATCCCCTATGACGGCTCCACGGCCGCCGGCGGCAGGCGGCGGTGGTCAGCGGCGCTGGCAGGGGCGGTGGCTTTGCATGTCGTCCTGGCGCTCGGCGCCTACATCCGCCTGACCTCGCCGTCCGACCTGCCGCCCGCCGCGCCCATCGAGGCGATCGCGGTCGAGTTCGCCGTCGCCCCGATCGCGCCGCCCCAGCCCAAGGACGAGCGGCCGCCGGGACCCGAAGCCAAGGCCAGTCCCGC
>NZ_QHJY01000051.1 GCF_003185805.1 Caulobacter sp. D5 | reverse complement strand
CCCTATCCGCCGCGACAGCGGAACGACCGGGCGCCGCGTCTTGCTTTTGAGAGACCCCTCATCCGTCGGCTTCGCCGACACCTTCTCGCGCAAGGGGAGAAGGGCTTAGGAGCCCAGCGCCCGCTCCACGGCCGCCAGCGCGTGCAGGGTCGTGGTGTCGAACACCGGGACCGGGCTGTCGCCCTCCCCGACCAGCAGCATGATCTCGGTGCAGCCCAGGATGATCCCCTCGGCGCCGGCCGCGACCAGCCGGGCGATGACCTCGCGATAGGCCTGGCGGGCCTCCTCGCGCACCACGCCGGCCACCAGCTCCTCGTAGATCACCCGGTGGACCAGGGCGCGGTCCTGCGCCTCAGGAACCAGCACCTCCAGCCCGAACCGCTCCTCGAGCCGTCCGCGATAGAAGGCATGCTCCATGGTGAAGGCCGTGCCCAGCAGGCCGACCTTGCGCAGGCCCGCCGCCTGGATCGCCGCGCCGGTCGGGTCGGCGATGTGCAGCAGCGGCAGGTCGACGGCCGCCTGAAGCTCGGCGGCCAGGCGGTGCATGGTGTTGGTGCACAGCACGAGGAAATCGGCCCCGCCCCGCTCCAGCGCCTTGCCGGCCTCGACCAGCCGCTCGGCCAGCTCGCTCCAGCGGCCAGCGTGCTGCAGGGCCTCGATCTCGGAAAAATCGAACGACCACAGCAGGCACTGGGCCGACGCCGTCGGCCCGCGCCGCGCCCGCACCGCCTCGTTGATCAGTCGATAATAGTGCGCCGAGCTTTCCCAGCTCATGCCGCCGATCAGGCCGATGGTGACCTGACCGCCCACCTCAGCCCTCCAGCGGCCGCAGGCGGTTGACGTGGCCCATCTTTCGGCCGGGGCGGGCCTCGCCCTTGCCGTAGAGGTGGATGCGGGTCTCGGGCTCGGCGGCCAGCTTCTTCCAGGCGTCGACCTCGGGACCGAGCAGATTGGTCATCTCCACCCGGGCCAGGGGCGCGGTCGGGCCCAGGGGCCAGCCGGCGACGGCGCGGATGTGCTGCTCGAACTGGTCGACCTCGCAGCCGTCCTGGGTCCAGTGGCCGGTGTTGTGCACCCGCGGGGCGAACTCGTTGACCAGCAGCTTGCCGCCGGCCAGTTCGAACAGCTCCACCCCGATCACGCCCACATAGTCGAGGGCGGTGAGGATCTTGGCGGCGATGGCCTCGGCCTGGTCGCGCTCGGCCGGGGTCGCCTTGGCCGGGGCGATCGTGCGGCGCAGGACCCCGCCTTCGTGGTGGTTGTCCGACAGCGGATAGCAGACGATCTCGCCGTTGCGGCCGCGGGCGGCGATCACCGACAGCTCGCGGCCGAAATCGGCCGGGGCCTCGAGGATGGCCGGCTGGCGGCCGATCTTCTCGAAGGCCGCCACGGCGTCGCCCGGACGCTGGATCCAGGCTTGGCCCTTGCCGTCATAGCCCTCGCGACGGGTCTTCAGCAGGCTGGGCGCGCCGATCTTGGCCACGGCCGCCAGCAGGCTTTCCTCGTCGTCGACGGCGGCGAAGGCCACGGTCGGCACGCCGATCTCGGCCAGGAAGGTCTTTTCGACCACGCGGTCCTGGGCGGCGGCCAGGGCGGCGGCGCCCGGCGCGACCTCGCAGCCCAGGGCCGTCAGCTCGGCGACGGTGTCGGCCGGCACGTTCTCGAATTCGTAGGTCACGACCTGGCAGGCCTCGGCCAGGCGCTTGAGCGCCCAGCGGTCGTCATAGGCGCCGACGATCTGGCGGGCGGCGACGCGGCCGGCCGGGCTGTTCTCCTCGGGATCGAGGATCACGACGTCGAAGCCGAGCCGCGAGGCGGCCTGGGCCAGCATCCGGCCCAGTTGCCCGCCGCCGAGGATTCCGAGGGTGGAGCCGGGGGGCAGGGGAAGAGCCGGAGAGGCGGTCATGATCTTAGTCCTCGACGCTTTCGGCGACGCTGTCGGTCTGGGCCGCGCGCTGGGCGTCCAGGCGGGCGGCCAGCGCCGGATCGGCCAGCGACAGGATCTGCGCCGCCAGCAGGCCGGCGTTCTTGGCGCCCGCCTCGCCGATGGCCAGGGTCGCCACGGGAATACCGCCGGGCATTTGTACAATGGAAAGCAGGGAATCGAGGCCGCTGAGGGCCTTGGACTGCACCGGCACGCCCAGCACCGGCAGCGGCGTCATCGACGCCACCATGCCCGGCAAATGTGCCGCGCCGCCGGCCCCGGCGATGATCACCTGGTAGCCGGCCGCCTTGGCGCCGGTGGCGAATTCGACGAGGCGCTGGGGCGTGCGGTGGGCCGAAACGACCTTGGCCTCGTAGGCGACGCCCAGTTCGTCGAGGGCGTCGGCCGCCTTCTTCATCGTCGGCCAGTCGGAGCGGCTGCCCATGACGATGGCGACAGGCGGCGCGGACGTGGTCATCGGCGTCTTCCTAGAACGACGAAGGCGCCAGGGCGGCCCCTTGAATCGCGCGCCTTATAGCGGGTCGCTTCCCCAGGCCAAAGCCCGTTCTCGGACGTTTTTCATGTCGCTTCCGCAGGTTGCGCGGAGTTTGGCGCGCCCGGGGCGCGCCCGGATCGCCCCGCCCCTTGCCTGCGGCGTATTGGCGCCGGCCCCGGCCCGCCATTGTCATGGTTAACGAGAAAACGCAGATTTCCATTCAGCTTGACCGAAAGTGATTCGCTGCACCTCCGATGAAGATCTCAGGCGCCCGCACCGAAACCTTCTCCGCGATCCGCCGCCGGGCGCTCGCCGACGCCGCTGGCGTGTCCTCGGCGCCGCGCGGCAGCGTGGCCGTCGACAAGGCCGGATTCCTCGGTCTGGAGCCCGCCGACCTGACGCCCCAGGTGCAGGCCGCCCTGCAGACCCTGATGACCGAGATCGACGATCTTCGCTCGGAAGTCTCGCGCCTGAAGTATCGCCTGACCGAGGCCGAGACCCTGGCCGACATGGACGTGCTGGCCCCGGTGCTGAACCGCCGCGCCTTCCTGCGCGAGGTGCGCCGCGTCTCGTCCTTCGCCCAGCGCTACGGCTCGCCGGCCAGCCTGGTGTTCTTCGACCTCGACAACTTCAAGGCCGTCAACGACCGCTTCGGCCACGCCGCCGGCGACTCGGCGCTGAAGGCCGTGGCCGAGCGCCTGCTGGCCAATGTCCGCGAAAGCGACATCGTCGGCCGCATGGGCGGCGACGAGTTCGCCGTGCTGCTGGTCCAGGCCGACAAGGCCACCGCCGAGATGAAGGGCGAAAGCCTGGCCGGCGCGATCCGCAACACGCCCGTCCAGTTCGGCGAATGGAGCGCCCCGCTGCACGTCTCGTTCGGCGTGCGCGAGATCGAGACCAACGCCGAGCCGGAGACGGCTCTCGCCGAAGCCGACGCGGCCATGTTCCTGAAGAAGCGCCTGCGCGCGGCGAGCTGACGCCCGTTCCTTGGGCATAACGAGGCCGCGACAATCCGCCTCGCCCCGAAAACTACCGGAAAACTTCAGCATTAACCGTTGTTAAACGGCGCCCGGGCTCTTGTGGCAGGCGAGCGGAGACGTCCGCGCAAGCCTTCCAATTCCCGGGGATTTCCTGATGACCGACCAAGCCGAACCGGCCCTGGAGCTGATCTCCTTCTGCATCGGCGAGCAGGAGTTCTGCATCGACGTCAAGACCGTCCGCGAGATCCGCGGCTGGACCCCGGCGACCCCGATCCCGCATGCGCCGGGCTTCCTGAAGGGCGTCATCAACCTGCGCGGCGCGATCATGCCGGTCATCGACCTGCGCAACCGCCTGGGCCTGGGCGTCACCGTCCCGGAAACCCGCCACGTCATCGTCGTCGTCGAGTGCCACGACCGCCTGGCCGGCATTCTGGTCGACGCCGTGTCGGAAACCTTCACCATCACCCGCGACCACCTGCAGCCGGCCCCGGACATGGGCGCCGACGAACTGCGCTTCGTGCAGGCCATCCTGTCGGTCGACACCCGCCTGATCACCTATCTGCGCATGGACGACGTCTTCCCGCCGCAGGTCAGCCAGGCGGCCTGATCTAAACCCTCTCCCTGAAGGGGGAGGTGTCGGCGAAGCCGACGGAGGGGGATGTGACATCCCACGCCGTCGGCTTTTGCATTTTCAGCGGGGACTTCCCCCTCCGGCCCTTCGGGCCACCTCCCCCTTCAGGGGGAGGGTCTTTCGCGTCTCACGAAATGGCCGCCTGGGCCTTGAGCTTCACCACCATGTCCGACGACAGGTAGCCGTCGGCCGGCAGCTGGCGGCTCTGCTGCCAGGCGCGCAGGGCCTTGCGGGTGCCCGCGCCGATGACGCCGTCGGCCGGACCGGGATCGAAGCCCAGGCGCGCCAGGGCGATCTGGGCGGCCATGCGGTCGGCCAGCGACAGCGGCTGCTCCACCGGCCAGGGCGCGACCAGCGGCCCCCCGCCGCCGAAGCGGTCGGCCAGCAGGCCGATGCCCAGGGCGTAGGACGTGGAGTTGTTGTACTTGCGGATCGCGAAGTGGTTGGGCAGGGCCAGGAAGGCCGGACCGGCCGCGCCGGCGGGCAGGATCAGCCCCGCGGGCGATGCGGCGTCAGCGGCCGTCCAGGGCAGGCCGTCGGCCCTCTTCACGCCCTTGGCCTCCCACCACGAGGGAACCTCGCGCGGACCTTCGGCCAGGCTGTAGTCGAAGCCGGCCGGCAGGATCACTTCCTTGGCCCAGCCGACGCCCGGCTTCCAGCCGCCCTTGGCCAGCAGGTTGGCGGCCGAGGCCAGGCTGTCGGCGTCGCTGCCCCAGATGTCGCGGCGGCCGTCGCCGTCGAAGTCGACGGCGGTGGAGAGATAGCTGGACGGCAGGAACTGGGTCTGGCCCATCGCCCCGGCCCACGAGCCCTTCAGCTGGTCGCGACGGTCCTCGCCCGAGGCGATGATCTTCAGCACCGCGATCAGCTCGCCCTCGGCCCAGGCGCGGCGGCGGCCGTCGGCGGCGAGGCTGGCCATCGAGCGGACGACGTCGAAGTCGCCCTGGATCTTGCCGAACGCCGATTCCATCGCCCAGACGGCCAGCAGGATGTCGCGCGGCACGCCGTAGCGGCTCTCGACGGTCGGCAGGAACGGCAGGCTGTCGCGCTTGGCGCGGCCCACGGCCACGCGGTCGTCGCTGATCACGCCCTTGATATAGTCGCCGACCGGCTTGGAGAACTCCGGCTGGCGGCCGTCCAGCGAGATGACGCGCGGGTTCGGCGTCAGGCCGTCCAGCTCGCGATCGACCACCGCCTGCGGCACGCCGGCGGCGACGGCGCGGGGCTTGAAGTCGGCCAGCCAGGCGTTGAAGGCGGCGACCTGGCCGCCGGTCTCGACCGCCGTGACGGCGCTCGGCTGGGTCGGGGCGGCGGGCGTCGAGACCTTCGGCGGCGGGGCGACCGGGGTCGACGGCGCCAGCGGCGCGTTGACGGTCGTGTCGGCGCAGCCGGCCAGCAGCAGAACGAGGAATACGCGTTTATCCATGCGGGCAGGCTACCGGGGTTCGTGCGAAAGCTTCAATCACAAGGACGCCAGGAGGCGGTGAGTTCCCTTTCGGGCATGGTCAAGCTGACTCCCGCCGTGCCAGGCTGACCCCATGAGGATCGTCTTCCCCGCCCTGCTTTCGTGCGCCGCCCTGCTCGCCGCGGGCTCCGCGCTCGCGGGCGACCGGCTGGTTGTCGAGGGCCGCGCCTACGGTCCGTCGCAGCGCATCACCGGCGTCTATTTCAGTAACTGGGAAAACAGCACCCTGACCGCCTGCCGGGCCAAGAACGCGCCGTGCGATCCTCCAGCGGCGGCCGAGCCGGAATGGCTGGAGTGCGCGCCCCGCGCCTGCGCCGAACTCGAACGGCGGATCAAGGCGCTGGGCGGCGATCCGCAGGCGGGCGTGAGGGTGGTGGTGGCCTTCGAGGGACGCCGCGCCGTCGAGCGCAGGCCGAAGGCCTACTTGCACGACACCGAAAGCCGGCTCTATGCCGAGCGCATCTTGAGCGTCGCGCCGCTGCGCCGCTGACCGCCCGTCCAGGAGACCATCGCCGTGCAACTTCTGAAGGGCCGGATCAACCGCGCCACCTATTGGATCATCGTCGGCGTCGCCATCGCCGCGGCCCTGATCTCGGGCGTCGTGTTCAAGCGGCCTATGCCCGCCGCCCAGGTGGTGCTGCTGATCGCCGCCGTGCCGCGCCTGCACGACCTGGGACGCAGCGGCTGGTGGGCCGGCGGCTTCTTCATCGCCGAGACGGCCCTGATCTTCGGCGGCGGCTTCGTCCTGTCGCCCCAGCCCTATCAGAGCGCCCTGGGCGTGGCCGTGCTGCTGCTGGCGGGCCTGCTGGCCTGCCTGGGCGCCCTGCCCGGCAAGGCCGCTGACAACCGCTTCGGACCGCCGCCGCCCAAGGGCCTGTCGTTCAAGCCGGCCCTGGCGGGACCCAAGGCGGAGGCCTGAGAGCCACAGCGCGCAAACGCCGCGCGCGAAAGGCCCCAGGTCGATTGACTCTCGCCCAGGTCTTGCCTATACGCACGCCCTCCGAAACATCCGGATGTTCCGGCGAGTCTCTTGGCGCGCCCGAACCTCTCCGCTGAAAACAGAGACGGTCATGAAGGTTCGCAGCTCGCTGAAGTCGCTGAAGGGTCGCCACCGCGACTGCAAGTTGGTGCGCCGCAAGGGCATCATCTACATCATCAACAAGACCGACCCGCGCTTCAAGGCCAAGCAGGGCTGATGACCCTGCCTGCGTCTCCCAGGGCCATGCTCTGGGACGTCGGCAATGTCATCGTGCGCTGGAACCCGCGCACGCTCTACGCGAAGATCTTCAAGGAACCGGCCGATCTCGACCGGTTCCTTTCGCATGTCGGGACCCTGGACTGGCATAGCGAAACCGACCGGGGCCTGACCTTCGGCGAGAACATCGCCCTGCGCGCCGCTCGGTTCCCCGAGCACGCGCAGCATCTGGCCGCCTGGTGGGAGCGCTGGGACGAGATGTTCTCCGGCGCGATCCCCGAGACCGAATCCCTGATCGAGGACCTGGCCGCCGCCGGCGTGCCGCAGTTCGCCCTGACCAACATGTCGAGCGAATCCTGGCCCGGCGTGCAGACCATGAGCCCGGTCTTCCGCCACTTCCGCGACGCCGTCGTCTCGGCCGAGGAACGCACCATCAAGCCCGAGCGCCGGATCTACGAGATCGCCCTGGAGCGCACCGGCCTTTCGGCCACGGATCTGCTTTTCGTCGACGACAGCGCGGCCAACATCGAGGCGGCGCGGGCGATGGGCTTCCACGTCCACCACTTCGTCGACCCGGCCGCCCTGCGTCCCGTGGTCGAGGCGCACGGGCTGCTGCCGCAGGCCTAGCCAACCGCTATCGCCACCCTGTGGTTGGCGATAGCGGCGGCGGCGCCGTCGGCGAGCGCCCCGCGGCTCAGTTCGGTTCGAGGACCATGTAGTTCATCGTCTCGGTATCGGCCCAGACGTTGCAGGCGGACAGGCCGAGGATCTTGACCTTCTTCTTCATCGCGTAGGCCGTCATCAGGGCCGAAAGCTTGGCCTGACCGGCGGGCGTGCTGGCGTCGAACGCCCAGCGGCCGGCCATGGTGTGGCAGGACGGCGTTGCGGAACGCGACACCGTACCCGTGAAGAACAGCACGACGCCGCCGTTGAGAATCAGGATCTCGCCGATCGACTCGTAGCTCGACATATCCGAGGCCTGGGCGGCCTGAAACGAACCGGCGGACAGCACTGCGGCGCAGACCGCGGCGCGGAGAAGCTTCTTGAACATGACACCCCCATGTCGCGCGAGGCGATGGAGGCGCTCGGCGACAATCACGATTGTCGTTGACGGCGGCCGCGCCAGTCAAGCTTGCCAGAAAGACCAGGACGAGCTTTCCCGCTCTGAATCGGCTTTCCCTCGGGCGCGTCCCGAACTAGTTTCCGCGCCTCCAGTTTCCAGCCCTTTTCGCGAGAGATCTCCATGGCCGACGACGCCATCCCGCACGCCGACGTTCTGAACTCCACCGCCCAGGGCCAGCTGAAGTCGATCATCGAGCGCGTCGAGCGCCTCGAGGTCGAGAAGGCCGAGATCATGGAGCAGATCAAGGAAGTCTACCTCGAAGCCAAGGGCAACGGCTTCGACGTCAAGGTGCTCAAGAAGGTGGTCCGCCTGCGCAAGACCGACCGCGCCAAGCGCCAGGAAGAGGACGCCATCCTCGACCTCTACCTCTCGGCCATCGGCGAGATCTGATTTTGAAAAGGCCCTCTCCCCGGAGAGGGCCTTTTTGCTAGGCTGGGCCTCATGCGCGCCAAGCCGCCCGATCCTCGCACCCAGGCCAAGAAGGCCGCGCTGAACGCCCTGAAGAAGGCCAAGCGGATGGCCGACAGGGGCGGGATCGAGCTTTCCGACTGGGAGGGCGAGTTCCTGGGCTCGGTCGCCCAGCGCATCGAGACCTACGGCCGGGCGTTCGGCGACCCCGAAAAAGGCGGCGCCGGCCAGGCCCTGTCGGTCAACCAGACCATCAAGCTCAAAGAGATCACCGCCAAGGCCAAGGGCGAGCGCAAGCCGATGCAGCGCGGCAAGGGCTTTTCCCGCCGCGGCCGCCAGCCCGAACCCGAGACGGCGGAAGAGGCCGAGGACTGAACCTCGCCCCAGATTGCCGAACGCCGTTCTCCGCAATAGCCTCGCCGCCGGGAACGGGGAGGAACCGTCCAATGACCACAGACAGCCGCGCCGCCGGCGCGCGTCCGCTCGTGCTCGTCATCGCCGTGGCGACGCTGGTCGCCGGCACGCTCGACATCACCGACGCCTTCACCTTCTGGGCCGTGACCAAGGGCGTTTCGCCCGAGCGGATCCTGCAGTCGATCGCCAGCGGCCTGCTGGGCAAGGCCGCGTTCCAAGGGGGAACCGCGACGGCGGCCCTGGGCCTCGTCCTGCACTATTTCATCATGTCGGTGATGGCGGGACTCTACGTCGCCGCCGCGCGCCGCCTGCCGGTGCTGGTCCGTCGGCCACTGCTGATGGGCCTGGCCTACGGGGCGGCGACCTATGTCGTGATGAACTACGGGGTGCTGCCGCTCAGCGCCGTGGCCCCGCCGTCCGCCTTCGCCTGGCCGCGCTTCATCAACAACCTCGGCGCCCACCTGGTGCTGGTGGGCGTTCCGATCGCGCTCGTGGCGCGGTGGGGCGCGGGCAAGGCCGCGGCGGAAGCCTCCTAGGAGGCTTCCTTGACGTCCACGTCGATGCCCTGCTCGCGCACCTTGCGATAGAGGGTCGAGCGGCCGATGCCGAGGCGGCGGGCCACCTCGCTCATATGGCCGGCATAGACCTCGATGGCGTGCTGGATGAGGTCGCGCTCGATCTCCTCCAGGGTCCGCAGGTGGCCGTGGCCGTCGAGGATGCGCACGGGCGCCTCGCCGATCGGGCCGTCGGCGAAGACGGCGGCGGCCTGGATCATCTCCGGCAGGGCCTCGGTGGGCGAGGCCTCCAGCGGCGGGGCCATGACCCCCGAGATGGCCGGGAAGTCGTAGGGCTGGAGGTAGGGCGCGTCGGCCAGGACGATGGCGCGATAGACCGCGTTCTCCAGTTGGCGCACGTTGCCGGGCCAGTCGAAGGCGCAGAGGATCTGCAGGGTCTCGGGCGAGGCCCCGACCACGCGCTTGCCTTCCTCGACGTTGAAGCGGCGCACGAAGGCCTCCACCAGAGCCGGGATGTCCTCGCGGCGCTCGCGCAAGCTGGGCGCCTCCACCGGGAAGACGTTCAGGCGGTAATAGAGGTCCTCGCGGAACAGCCCCTGCTTCACCGCGGCCGACAGGTCGCGGTTGGTGGCCGAGACGATGCGGACGTCGACCTTGACCGAGCGCTTGGAGCCGATCGGGTCGATCTCACCCTCCTGCAGCGCACGCAGCAGCTTGACCTGGACGTCGAGCGGCAGCTCGCCGACCTCGTCGAGGAACAGGGTGCCGCCGTCGGCTTCCTTGAACTTGCCCGAGTGCTTGTCGGAGGCGCCGGTGAAGGACCCCTTCTCGTGGCCGAACAGGATCGACTCGACGAGGTTTTCCGGAATGGCGCCGCAGTTGACGGCCACGAACGGCTTGCCGGCGCGATCCGACGAGCCGTGCACCGCGCGGGCGATCAGCTCCTTGCCGACGCCGCTCTCGCCGGTGATCAGCACGGGGATCGAGCTCTTGGCGGCCCGCTCGCCGATGCGCTTGACCATGGTCATGGCCGGCGAGGAACCGATCAGATCGGCGAAAGTGGTGCGGCCCGAGACGCGCTTGTTGAGTCGGTCGACCTCGCCCTTGAGGTCGCCCATCGACAGGGCGTTGCGGATCGACACGGTGATCCGCTCAGGCGAAGCCGGCTTGATGAAGAAGTCGGTGGCGCCGGCCTGCATGGCCTTGACCACGGTGTCGACGCCGCCGCTGGCGGTCAGCACGATCACCGGTTGGGCGTAGCCGCGCGCGCGCATCTCCTTCAGCGCCTCCTGGCCCGGCAGGCCGGGCATGACGAGGTCGAGCAGGATCACGTCGGCCGGCGCCCCGGCCGCCAGATGGGCCATGGCCGCGTCGCCGCTTTCGGCGTGGGAGACGGCGAATCCTTCGCGCTCCAGCACCGCCTGGATCAGTCGACGTTGGGTCGGATCGTCGTCGACGACGAGCACCGTCTTGGTCATTGAAGGCCATCCACCAGAACCGGCCGCGCCCGACATGGAGCGAGGCTCTTGTTGGTTCAGAGTGGTACAGCACGGGGGTAAACACCGGCTTTCGGAGAGGTGTCGCAGACCTTAACAGCGAGCCTTAACAACGGTTTACGCTATTTGACCAAACCCGCTCCTCGCCCGTTGCGCGGGGCGGGAGAAAAGCGCTTCATCTTTCCATGGTCGACGCCGAAACCCTTCGCGCCCTGGCGACCGCCCTGCCCGAGGTGGCCGAGGCGCTCAACGGCGAGCAGGTCGCCTACGAGGTGGCCGGCAAGGGCCTGGCCTGGGGCTATCTGGCCCGTCCCGCGCCGAAGGCCAAACGCGTGCTCGTGCCCGGCGTCATCGCCGTGCGCTGCCTGATCGAGACCAAGCAGATGCTGATCGAGGCCGCCCCCGAGCGCTTCTTCGACGACTCCCACTACCTTGGCTATCCGGCGGTGCTGGTGCGGCTGGAAAAGATCGACGCGGACGAGCTGGCCGGCCTGCTGCGCACGGCCTGGACGCTGGTGGCGCCGAAGGGGTTGGTGAAACGGTATTCCTGATCCTTCTCCCCTTGCGGGAGAAGGTGTCGGCGGTAGCCGACGGATGAGGGGTCTCTCAGACCTGAACCATCGCGCGAGCTGACACGTTTCCGCAGCGGCCCCGACCTTCAACCCCTCACCCGACCTCCTTCCGAGGCCACCCTCTCCCGCAGGGGGAGAGGGGATTTCCACCCTTCCCGATTGCTTCATCCCCGCCAGACGCCATATCCCTTCCTGCCATGAACGCGCCCTTCAAGCCCGACGCCCTTCCCGAGTGGAACCTCGCCGACCTCTATGCCGGCCGCGAGGATCCGAGGATCGAGACCGACCTGGCCGCCGCCAAGGCCGCCAACGACGAACTGGCCTCGCTGGAGGGCATGTTCCTCGAAGCGCGCGGCGAGCCCGGGCGGCTGGGCAAGCTGCTCGATCGCGGGGTCCGGCTCTATGAGGAGGCGACGAACGGCCTGTGGGGCGTGGGCGCCTATGCGGGCCTGGCCGCCTCGACCGCGCGCGACGACCCGGCCTGGGCCAAGTTCGAGGCCGATCTTCGCGCCCGCTCCTCGCAGATCGCCGCCGACAGCCTGTTCTTCTCGCTGGAGCTGAACCAGCTGGAGGACGCCGAGCTGAACGCGGCGCTGGACGCCCATGAACCGGCCCGCCGCTGGACGCCGTGGCTGCGCCGCCTGCGCCTGTCGCGGCCGCACGAGCTGTCGGCCGAGCTCGAGCGCTACCTCGTCGATCGCGGTCCGGCCGTGGCCAACTGGGTGCGGCTCTATGACGAGACCCTGGCCAAACTCAGCGCCAAGGTCGGCAAGGAGCAGCTGACCCTGCCCGAGGCGCTGAACCGCCTGTCGGATCCCGACGTGCGCCGCCGCAAGGCCGCCGCCGACGGCCTGGCCCACGCCCTGCACGAGCGCGCCTCGACCCAGGCGCTGGTGATGAACACCCTGGCCTTCGAAAAGCAGGTCGAGGACCGCTGGCGGCGTTACGACGACCCCGCCCACTCGCGCCACCTGGCCAACGAGGTCGACGCCGACGCGGTGGACGCCCTGGAAGCGGCCGTGGTCGAGGCCTATCCGCGCCTGTCGCACCGCTATTATGCGCTCAAGGCCAAGGCCATGGGCCGCAAGAGCTTGGACTACTGGGACCGCAACGCCCCGCTCGACGCCGCCCAGCCGCGCACCTATCCCTGGGGCGAGGCCAGGGAGGTGGTGCTGGAAAGTTTCCAGGCCCTGGCCCCGAAGTTCGCCGACACCGCCGAGACCTTCTTCACCCAGCCCTGGATCGACGCACGCCCCCGGGCCGGCAAGCAGTCGGGCGCCTATTCGCACCCGGTGACCGCCGACCGCCATCCGTACGTCTTCATGAACTACATGGGCGAGCGGCGCGACGTGCTGACCCTGGCCCACGAACTGGGCCACGCCGTGCACCAGACCCTGTGCGCGCCGCTGGGCACCCTGCTGGCCGACACCCCCCTGACCCTGGCCGAGACCGCCTCGATCTTCGGCGAAGGCCTGGTGTTCGACCGCCTGCTGGCCGAGGCCACGCCCGCCGACCGCAAGGGGCTTCTTGCAGGGAAAATCGAGGACGGGCTCAACACTGTCGTCCGCCAGATCGCCTTCCACCGCTTCGAGCGCAGATTCCACGCCGCCCGTCAGGAGGGCGAGCTGTCGCCCGACCAGATCGGCGGCCTGTGGCTGGAGGTGATGGCCGAGAGCCTGGGTCCGGCCGTCGTGCTGAATGAGGGCTACGAGCACTACTGGGCCTATGTCAGCCACTTCGTGCACGCGCCGTTCTACGTCTACGCCTACGCGTTCGGCGACCTCCTGGTGCGCGGCCTGATGGAGAAGCGCCGCGAGGATCCGGCGACCTTCGCGCCGCTGTACGAGGACCTGCTGGCCGCCGGCGGCACCCGCACCTATGTCGAGGCCCTGAAGCCCTTCGGCCTCAACCCGCGCGACAAGGCCTTCTGGGCGGCGGGCTGCCGGCAGCTGGAGCGGCTGGTGGACGAGTTCGAGGCGCTGGTGTGAGGAGGCAGGCCACGGAGACCCTCCCCCCGAAGGGGGAGGTGGCGCGGAGCGCCGGAGGGGGAAGAGACTTCGGTCTTCACCTCGCTCCGGATTCAACAGACACGTCCCCCTCCGTCGGCTTCGCCGACACCTCCCCCTTCAGGGGGAGGGTCTGAATGTCTGACCCAGAACGCGACCGCCTGTCCGGCCGCCTGGCCCGCTTCGCCAAGGTCGGCGCGGGTCTCTCCGGCGCCGCCGTCAGCTACGGCGCCAACCGCGTCTTCGCCGGCGACGACGCCAGCGCCCGCAACGCCAAGGCGCTGAAGGCGGCGCTGGGAAACCTGAAGGGTCCGCTGATGAAGGCGGCCCAGATGTTCGCCACGGTGCCAGACCTGCTGCCGCCCGAGTTCGCCAAGGAACTGGCCGAGCTGCAGACCAACGCCCCGGCCATGGGCTGGCCGTTCGTGCGCCGCCGGATGGCCGCCGAGCTGGGCGCCGATTGGGCCAGCAGGTTCGCAAGCTTCGAGCACGAGGCCGCCGCGGCCGCGTCGCTGGGCCAGGTGCACCGCGCCACGGCCCCCGACGGCCGCGCCCTGGCGGTGAAGCTGCAATACCCGGACATGCAGAGCGCCGTCGAAAGCGACCTTGGCCAGCTGCGCGCCCTGATCGCCCTGCTCAAACGGATGGACGGCTCGATCGACCCGACCGAGATGATCGAGGAGATCGGCGACCGCCTGCGCGAGGAGCTCGACTACGAGCGCGAGGCGAAGATGATGGCCGTCTATGGCGGCTTCTTCGCCGGCCGCGACGACATCAGGACGCCCCTGCCCGTCCCCGAGCTGTCGACCAGGCGCCTGCTCAGCATGACCTGGCTGGACGGCCAGGGCCTGATGGCCTTCAAGGGCGCTAGCCAAGAAAC
Source organism: Caulobacter sp. D5 (assembly GCF_003185805.1). Lineage (GTDB taxonomy): Bacteria > Pseudomonadota > Alphaproteobacteria > Caulobacterales > Caulobacteraceae > Caulobacter. Next base: position 704 of record NZ_QHJY01000051.1, on the reverse strand, counting down.
CCGCGACCGCATCGCCGCCCTGCTGTTCGAGGCCTGGTGGGGGCCGATGACCCACATCGGCGTCATCCATGGCGACCCGCACCTGGGCAACTACACCTTCGGCGGCGGCGAGGACGGCGCGGCGCACCTCAACCTGCTCGACTTCGGCTGCATCCGGGTGTTCCCGCCGCGCTTCGTGGCCGGGGTGGTGCGGCTCTACCGCGCCCTCTCCGAGGACGACCGCGCCGGCCAGATGGAGGCCTATCGCAGCTGGGGCTTCGCCAACCTGACCGACGAGCTGGTCGATGTGCTGAACGTCTGGGCCAGGTTCATCTACGGCCCGCTGCTGGACGACCGGGTGCGCACGGTGGCCGACGACACGCCGCCCGGCGAGTACGGCCGCCGCGAGGCCTTCAAGGTGCGCCAGGCGCTCAAGTCGGTGGGCGGCGTCGTCATCCCGCGCGAGTTCGTGTTCATGGACCGCGCCGCCATCGGCCTGGGCGCGGCCTTCCTGCACCTGGGCGCCCGCCACAACTGGCGCGCCCTGTTCGAGGCCTCGCTGGAGGGGTTCTCGGAAGATGGGCTGGCGGAGCGGCAGAAGGCGGTGCTGGGGGCGGCTGGTCTTTCCTAGCACCCTCAAGATCAAAACATTTCGCCTCCCTGGGCCTTGTGCCCAGGGCCCATCGTTCGCCCCCTCAGACCTTTGCCGATCGGCTCAGGTCTGC
>NZ_QHJY01000445.1 GCF_003185805.1 Caulobacter sp. D5 | reverse complement strand
TTCGAGTGGGTGCTGGAGGGCGACGGGATCGAGGTCGCCTCGGGCGCCCTGCCGGCCTTGACCACCAAGGCTCGCGGCATCGAGACCATCACCCTGCCGCTGCCGGCGATGGGGCCCAAGCCGGGCGTCGAGTACCTCGTCACCGTCCGCGCCAAGGCCAAGGCGGGCGCCGTGCCGATGACCCCGTCCGGCTTCGTCGTGGGCTGGGAGCAGTTCGCCGTTTCCGTCTCGGCCAAACCGGCCATCGCCCGGCCAGGCGCGGTTACGCTCGCGGACAGCAAGGACGCCGTCACCCTGTCGGCGGCCGGCGCCACGCTGAAGATCGATCGCACGACCGGCCTCGTCGCCGCCTATACCAAGGACAGCGTCGTCCTAGCCAAGGGCGGCCAGCCGAACTTCTTCCGGGCCGAGACCGACAACGACGCCGGCACCGGCCTGTCTGCCCAGCAGCGCCCCTGGCAGGTGATGACCCAGCAGCGCCAGCTGCGCTCGGTGGCCGCTCGCGTCACGGCCGACGGCGCCGAGGTGATCGTGACCTATGGACTGGGCGCCGGCGCGGCGAGTTTCGTCACCAGCTACACCATGGCCGGCGACGGCTCGGTGGCGGTGACCGGCGACCTCACCCCGCTGAAGGACGATCTGCCGCCCCCCGTGCGCGTGGGCCTGTGGTTCACGGTCCCCTCGAGCCTCAAGACCGTCGAGTGGTACGGTCGCGGCCCGCACGAGACCTATGTCGACCGCTACACCTCGGCCCCGATCGGCCTGTGGCGGGGCGCGGTGGCCGACCAGAACCACGACTACATGCGCCCCCAGGACACCGGCAACAAGATCGACGTCCGCTGGCTGGAGCTGTCAGGCAGCGGACGGGGCCTGCGGGTCGCCGGCGACAAGCCGCTGATGACCACCGCCTTGGCCTTCCCCTACGAGGACCTCTACCGCCGCCCGCCGGGGACCTGGAAGTCCACCGACATCGTGCCCCACGGCGACGGAACCCTGCTGGTCGACGCCGCCCAGTGGGGGATCGGCGGCGACACCACCTGGAACGGCTTTGGCCTGCCGCACATGAAGTACCGCACGCGGCTGGAGCCCACCCGGGTCGGCTTCCGCCTCGAGCCGTTCAGCGGCGACGGGACGACGCCCGACAAGGCCCATCCCGCCGAAGCCACGCCGCCGCAATAGCCGTCCGCATGACCATCGCCCCGATTGCCAAAGCCGGCGAGTCCAAGGAGTTCCCCATGAAGCGTCTCGCCCTCTCGCTCGCCGTCCTACTGGCCGGATCGGTGCTCGCCAGCGCCGCCCTGGCCGGCGAACCGATCAGCCCGCGCTTCAACGCCGACCCGTCGCCGCACGCCTTCAAGGGCGGCTACTACCTCTACGCCACCGACGACGCCTCCAACTCGGGCAAGTACTGGGACTCGACGACCTGGCGGCTCTACACCTCCAAGGACCTCAAGACCTGGAAGGACGGCGGCGCGTTCCTGGGGGTCACGGTTTTCAAATGGGCCAAGCCCGACGCCAAGGCCTGGGCGCCCGAGGCGGCCTATCGCGACGGCAAGTACTACTTCTACGCCCCCGTCGGCGGCGACAAGATCGGGGTGGCGGTGGCCGACCGTCCGGAGGGGCCGTTCGTCGACGCCATCGGCGCGCCGCTGGTCGATAAGGCCCGCGACGCCAACGCCGGCGCCGAGCCGATCGACCCGCAGGTGCTGATCGACGACGACGGTCAGGCCTACATGCTGTTCGGCACCCGCGTGCCGAAGATCGTCAAGCTGGGCAAGGACATGAAGAGCCTGGCCGGCCCGATCCAGGACATCGTCGTCACCGGCTTTCCCACCGACGATCCGAAGAAGAAATACGGAGAGGCTCCGTTCCTGCACAAGCGCAAGGGCCTCTACTACTTCAGCTTCTCGACCGGCTGGCCGGGCCAGATCGTCTATGCGACCTCGAAGACGCCGCTGGGCCCCTACGCCTATCGCGGCGTGATCTTCGACTACCTGAAGATCTCGACCAACCACCAGGCCATCCTGCAGGACAAGGGCAGGACCTGGTTCTTCTATCACGACAACCTGCTGCCCGGCGGCGGCGACCACCGCCGCGCGATCGCCATCGAGCCGCTGACCTACGGTCCCGACGGCGCGATCGTGGAGGTGCGCCCCGGGAAGAAAGCGCCATGAAGGGCAAGGCGCGACGTCCGTACCGAGCGCTGATCGCGGCCCTGCTGCTTGGCCTTCTCTCGCCCGGCCTGGCGGCGGCGCAGACGGCGCCCAAGCCGCTCTACCGGGATCCGGTGCTCGACGGCGCGGCCGACGTGTCGATCGTCTGGGACCGCGCGGCGCATCTGTGGACGATGTTCTACACCAACCGGCGCGCCACCCTGCGTCTGCCCGATCAGGCCGACGTCGCCTGGGTGCACGCCACCCCGATCGGCGTCGCGACCTCGGCGGATGGCGTGACCTGGCGCCACAAGGGAACCGCGACCTTCCCGCAGGCCTGCACGGGCGTGACCCTGTGGGCGCCGGAGCTGTTCTACGAGCAGGGCGTCTACCACCTGTGGCTCACCATAGTGCCCGGCGTTCATCACCGCTGGGGCGAGCCCGGCGCGACGACGAAGATCGTGCACCTGACCAGCGCCGACCTTTCCGACTGGACCTGCGGCGAGACGCTCGACCTGGGCTCCGACCTGGTCATCGACGCCTCGGTCGTGCGGCTGAAGGACCGCTATCGCCTGTATTATCGGGACTCTCGGCCCAAGACCCGCCTCAAGGCCGTCGACAGCCAGGACCTCAAGACCTGGACGCCCGCCCCGGAAGGCGACGTCACCAAGGGTGCGGCCGAGGGGCCCAAGGTCTTCCGGTTCAAGGGACGCTGGTGGCTGATCGCCGACGTCTGGAAGGGCCTGCTGGTGCTGCAGTCCAAGGATGGGCTGCACTGGACAGAGCAGGCCGATCGGCTGCTACAGACCCCAGGCGCGCTGCCGACCGACCGCGGCATCGGCCAACATCCTGACGTGGTCGTCAGCGGCGGGCGCGCCTTCATCTACTATTTCGTGCACCAGGGCGCCGAGCCGGAAGCGAAGGACGATCCCTACTGGAAGCAGAGGACGGTCATCCAGGTGGCGGAGCTCAAGCTCGTCGGGGGCCGCCTGGCGGTAGACCGTGACGCGCCGGTGAAGTTCCGGCTACGGCCGCCGCGTCGGTAGCGGGGTCGGCGACGACCGAGCGAAAACCTCGTCTTTCGACAGGCTCAGAATGAGGTTTTTCAAGCGCCGCAGTCTGCAAGGGTCCTCATCCTGAGCTTGTCGAAGGACGAGGACCACACAGTGTGGTTGGGGATGAGCCCCACCTCACCGCATCGTCGGAATGACGAAGCTCTGGTCGAGCACCGCGCCGCCCTTGGGCCAGCGCTGGGTGACGGTCTTGGTGCGGGTGTAGAAGCGCACGCCGTCCAGGCCGTACTGGTTGAGGTCGCCGAAGCCTGAACGCTTCCAGCCGCCGAAGCTGTGATAGGCCACCGGCACCGGGATCGGCACGTTGATCCCGACCATGCCGACCTCCACCTGGTCGGCGAACTCGCGCGCGGCGTCGCCGTTGCGGGTGAAGATGGCCACGCCGTTGCCGTACTGGTGGCGCGAGGCCAGATGGATCCCCTCCTCCAGACTCTGCGCGCGGACCATCTGCAGCACCGGCCCGAAGATCTCGTCCTGATAGGAGCGGCTGGTCGGCTTGACGTGGTCGAACAGGGTCGGACCGACGAAGAAGCCATCCTCGTGGCCTTGCAGGGCGAAGCCGCGACCGTCGACGACCAGCTCCGCGCCCTCGTCGACGCCCAGCTGGATGTAGCTTTCAATCCGCGCCTTGTGGGCGGCGCTGACCACCGGGCCGTAATGGGCGTCCTTGTCGGTGCTGACGCCGACACGCAGGGAGCCGATCGCAGCCACCAGCTTCTCGCGCAGGGCGACGGCGGTCTTTTCGCCCACGGGCACAACCACCGGCAGGGCCATACAGCGCTCGCCCGCCGAGCCGTAGGCCGCGCCGATGATGTCGGCGGTGGCCTGGTCGAGATCGGCGTCAGGCAGCACGACCCCGTGGTTCTTGGCGCCGCCCATGGCCTGGACTCGCTTGCCGGCCGCACCGGCGCGATGGAACACCGACTGGGCGATGTCGGAGCTGCCCACGAAGCTGACGGCCTTGATGTCCGGATGGTCGAGGATGGCCTCGACGCAGTCCTTGTCGCCCTGGACGACGTTGAGAACGCCCGGCGGCAGGCCGGCCTTGATCATCAGTTCGGCCAGGCGCACCGGCACGGACGGATCGCGCTCGGAAGGCTTGAGGATGAAGGCGTTGCCGCAGGCGATGGCCGGACCGAACATCCACATCGGGATCATGGCCGGGAAGTTGAACGGAGTGATGCCCGCGACCACGCCCAGCGGCTGGCGCATCGAATAGACGTCGATGCCGGGACCGGCGCCTTGCGTGTATTCGCCTTTCAGCAGGTGAGGAATTCCGCAAGCGAACTCGATGACTTCCAGGCCACGTTGAATGTCGCCCTTGCTGTCGGCGATGACCTTGCCGTGCTCGGACGATAGCAGGTGGGCCAGCTCCTCCATGTGGATTTCCAGCAGGCGCTTGAACTCGAACATCACCCGCGCGCGGCGCTGGGGATTGGTCGCGGCCCAGGCCGGCTGGGCGGCCTTGGCGTCGGCGATGGCGGCGTTCAGCTCTTCGGCGGAAGCGAGGGCGACGCGGGCCTGCACCTTGCCGGTGTTGGGATCGAAGACCTCGCCGAAACGGCCGGAGGCGCCATCGACGGCGGCGCCGCCGACGAAGTGGGGAATGCTGCGCATCAAGCGCTCCTTGTCGATGTCGCCGAGGATCATGGCTTGCGCACGATCCAGTCGTGGGCCGGGTCGTTGCGGAAGATCCACTTCCGGTGCGGGCCGGCCATGACGTTGAGATAATAGAGGTCGTAGCCGTGCGGGGCCCCGACCGGGTGATAGCCGCGCGGCACCATGACCACGTCGCCGTCCTGCACGCAGACCGTCTCGTCGAGGCTGCGGTCGTCGGTATAGACGCGCTGGAAGGCGAAGCCCTGCGGCGGGTTCAGGCGGTGATAGTAGGTCTCCTCCAGCGCCGTCTCCTCGCCTTCGCTGGCGGTGTCGTGCTTGTGCGGCGGATAGCTGGACCAGTGGCCGCCCGGAGTGATCACCTCGACCACCAGCAGGCCGTCGGCCGGCGCGGTCTCGGGCAGGATGTTGCGGACGTGGCGGACGTTGGTCCCCTGCCCCCGCACCTCGCGCGGCATGTCGGCCTCGGCGATCAGCCGGGCCTGGCCGCCGGACTTGCCGGGCGCGGAGCACAGGGCCAGTTCGACATCGCTCATGGCGACGACCCCGTAGGCGGCGCCGGCGGGGACGTAGACCGCGCCAGGGGCCTTGTCCTCGAACACGCTGGCGCGGCCGCCGATCCGGCCGAAGGCGACGCCCTCGGTGCTGACCTCGGCGGCGCCGCTCATGACCACGATGCAGGTCTCACGGTCGGGCTCGACGCCGTCGAAGGTGTCGCCAGCGGCCAGCTTGATCACCCGGAAACCGACATGGCTCCAGCCGGCGCTTTGCGGCGTGACCTCAAGGACCGATCCGTCGGCGTCGGGCGCGTGGGGACGGACGAGCAGCGTGCTCATCACGCCGCCCTCAAGCCCGCCGAAGCCGCTTCGCGTTTCAGCGTGGCCAGGCCGATCTCGCCGTACTGGCGGGGATTGGCGATGGCCGGATCCTGCTCGGCCTCGACGATGATCCAGCCGGAATAGTCGATTTCAGCGAGAGCCTGCATGACGGCGGCGTAGTCGAGCGAGCCGTCGCCCGGCACGGTGAACATGCCGGCCAGCACACCTTCGAGGAAGCTGCCGCCGTCCTGGCCGATCACCTTGCTGAACACCTCGCCCCGGATGTCCTTGCAATGGACGTGGGCGACGCGTTCGGGGTGGCTGCGGATGATCGAGACGGGATCGAGACCGCCCAGCGCCGCATGACCAGTATCGACGGTCAGACCGACCGACGGGCCGGTGTTGGCCAGGAAGGCGTCCAGATCCTCGGGACGCTCGACGACGGTGCCCAGGTGATGGTGATAGGCGAACTTCAGGCCCTGAGCCTGGATATAGTCGGCCACCTGCGTCAGGCGAGCGCCGAACTCCTTCCAGCCCTCGGCGTCGAGGCGCGGGGTGGCGGACAGGGCCTGTGAGCGGTCGCCGTGGATGGCGTTGCTGGTCTCGGCATGGACGAAGACCGTGCACCCCATGGCCTTCAGCAGCGACAGGTGCGGTTGCAGCGCCGCGATCTCGTCCTCCGCCGACTGCACCAGAAGATTGCCGCTGTACCAGCCGCCGACGAGGTCGAGGCCGTAGCGGTCGAGCAGCGGCTTCAGCACCGCCGGATCGCGCGGAAACACGCCGCCCAGCTCGACGCCGGAAAAGCCGATGGCCTGGCAGTCGGCCAGCACGCTTTCCAGCGGAGTGTCGCCGCCAAGTTCGGGCATGTCGTCGTTGATCCAGGCGATGGGGCTCACGCCGAAACGGATGGTCATGGGTCAGTCCCCTGTACGCTGCTGCTTGATCTTGTCTTCGTAGTCGGCGCGGGCCGCGTTGACGGCCGGGCGCACCGAGACCTCTGGCACGGCCACGTCCCACCAGGCGCCGCCCGGCGTAGTGGGCCCCGGGTCGGTGTCGATGACCACGACATAGGTGCTGTCACTGGCCTTGGCGCGTTGCAGCGCGGCTTCCAGTTCGGTCAGGCTGGCCACCTTCTCCGACCGCGCGCCGAGGCTCGCGGCATGGGCGGCGAAGTCGATGTCGGGCAGGGTCTCGTGGACCGTGTCGGCCAGCAGGTTGTTGAACGCCGCCCCGCCGGTGGCGGCTTGCAGGCGGTTGATGCAGCCGAAGCCGCGATTGTCGAGCACGGTGACGATCAACTTGGCGCCCAGCATCACCGAGGTGGCTAGCTCGGAATTGAGCATCAGATAGCTGCCGTCGCCGACCATCACGTGGACCTCGCGGTCCGGCGCGGCCATCTTCACCCCGACGGCGCCGGCGATCTCGTAGCCCATGCACGAGAAGCCGTATTCGACGTGGTAGCCGCCGGGCCGGCGGGTGCGCCAAAGCTTGTGCAGCTCGCCCGGCAGGCCGCCCGCGGCGCAGACCACGACGCTGTCGTCGGACGAGGCCCGCCAGACCGCGCCCAGCACCTGGGCGTCGGTCGGCAGCGGCCGGTCGTCGGCCGCCGTCACGGCGTCGAAGATCGCGTTCCAGCCGGCGACGCCGCCGGTCGCCTCGG
>NZ_QHJY01000444.1 GCF_003185805.1 Caulobacter sp. D5 | reverse complement strand
CCGGCCGCCGTCGCCACCGCGCCCGCCGATGACGGCGAGCCCGACCACGGCTCGGCCGCGTGGCTGGCCGAGGCCGCCCAGGAGGCCGGCCGCGACGCGCCGACCAAGAAGAAAAAGACCGCCGAGGAGAGCGACCTCTGATGCTGCAATCGCGGCTGCACGACCTGATCGCCCTCGCCGACGAGCCGTCCAGCGCCCGCCGCCGCGACCTGCTGCGCGGGGTGACCGACCTGTTCTTCACCGCCGACGACCACGGGGCCGTCGAGATGGGCCTGTTCGACCAGGTCATGGGCCAGCTGGCCGGCGAGATGGAAGAGGCCGTCCGGGTCGAGCTGGCCGAGCGCCTGGGGCAGTCGGCCAGCCCACCGCCGGCCCTGACCCGCAACCTGATCAGCGACAGCATCGCCGTCGCCAGCCCGATCCTGTCGGGGGCCGCGACGCTGTCGGACGCCGACCTGCTGCACGTGGCCCAGACGCAGGGTCAGGAGCACCTGCGGGCGATCTCCAGCCGGGCCCGCGTGTCGAGCGCCGTCTCCGACGCCATCGTGGCGCGCGGCGACGACGACACCCTGGGCGTGCTGATCCGCAACGAGGGCGCGGAACTGTCGCGCGCGGCGCACGAGACCGTGGTCGACCGCGCCCAGGCCAATCCGGCCCTGCACGAGGCGGTGATCGATCGCCAGAGCCTGCCGGTCGACCTGCTCAACGAGATGTACTTCGTGGCCGAGGCGCGGCTGCGCGACCGGATCATGGCCCGCAACGAGGCGCTGGACCCGGCGGTGCTGGAGGCGGCCCTGGCCGCCGGCCGCAACCGCCTGGCCGCCCGCGACGGCGCCCTGCCGGCCGACTACGACGCGGCCATGGCCGAGTTCGCCAAGATCAAGGCCCGCGGCGGCGTCACCCCCCAGGCCCTGGCCGGCATGCTGCGCGCCAAGCAGACCACCCTGTTTCTCGGCGCCCTGTCGGACATGGCCGAGATCGACTTCCACACCGCCCGCAAGATCCTCGAGCGCAAGGAGCTCGACGGCCTGGCCGTGGTCTGCAAGGCGGCCGACTTCGACCGCGCCCTGTTCCTGACCTTCGCCCTCTTGATCCTGGATCCGTCGGACGAGGTGATGGGCAAGGCCAAAGCCTATGGCGAACTCTACGCCGCCCTGCCCCGCGAGAGCGCCCTGCGGACGATCCGGTTCTGGCGCATGCGGCGCAAGACCGGGGCCGTGGCGGCGGCTTAAAGATCCTCCCCCTGAAGGGGGAGGTGTCGGCGAAGCCGACGGAGGGGGATGTGACCTCCCACGTCAGCGACGCCATCGACCCCAGCGGCTACTTCCCCCTCCGGCCCTCCGGGCCACCTCCCCCTTCAGGGGGAGGATTTGAAAACCGTCCCCACCCCCACGCGGCCAGCCAGCAGGCCATGGCCCAGGCGGCGCCGACGCACCAGCCGGCGAGCACGTCGCTGGCCCAGTGGACGCCGAGATAGATCCGGCTGAGGCCCACCAGCACCGAGAAGAACACCGCCGCGCCGAGCGCCAGGGCCTTCAGCCGGCGTTTCTGCGAAAACCGCGCGGCCAGGGCTCCGAGGGTCAGGAACACCACCGCCGACAGCATGGCGTGGCCGGAGGGAAAGCTCGGATTGGCCGCCTCGACGGCGCGGTAGACGAGGTCGGGGCGTTCGCGCAGGAAGAGGTGCTTGAGGCCCTGGCTGATCACCACCCCGCCGGCCGCCCCGACCAGCACCACCAGCGCCTCGGCCCAGCGGCGCAGGCTGGCGAGGACCGCCAGGGCCAGGATCACCAGCAGGGTCAGCACCGTCACCGAGCCGAGGGCGGTGATATCGGCGGCGGCCGTGTGCAGCCACTCCGGACCGACCAGCTGGTGCGGCTGGCCCGGCAGGCGCAGGGACTGCAGGATGGTCAGGTCGAGCTGGCGGGTGTCGCCCTCGACCACCTCGTCGGCGATGTTCAGGAAGGCCAGAAGGCCCAGGCCCGCCACCAGCAGGGCGGCGGTGGCGGCCAGCTCGCGCCGGGCGGCCTTGAACAGCACGGGCAGGTCGCGGCGCGGGTCGAAACGGAGATTGTCGCGAAGCTTCAGGGTCATGCGCCCTCAACGCGCGAAATCGCCGATCGGCGCAACTCGAATAGCGCAGGTATTGCTACAATATTTCATGAATGAAACATGAACCGTTCCTGATCTTCGCCGTTCATCACCAGTCCAAAACGACCTGTCTAAGGTGGGGACATCGAAGGAAAGGACTACGCCATGAAGCGTCTCATCATCACCGCCGTCGCCGCCTCGCTGCTGGCCGGGACCGCCCTGTCGGGGACGGCCATGGCCCAGCCCCGCCACGACGACCGCTACGAGCAGCAGCGCGCCTACGAGCAGGGCCGCAAGGACCAGGCCCGCCAGGAACGCCGTGACGACCGTCGCGACGATCGCCGCGAAGCCCGCCGCTGGGCCAAGGGCCAGCGCCTGGACGCCCGCTATCGCGGCGACGGCTACTACGTGAAGGACTACCGCCGTCACGGCCTGCGCCAGCCGCCCCGCGGCTATCGCTGGCAGCGCGTGAACGACCAGTACGTCCTGGCCGCCGTCGCCACCGGCCTGATCGCCTCGGTGATCATCGCCAACCACTAAGGACTTTCCAGTCCCATGCGAGGGGCGGCGGAGCAATCCGCCGCCTTTTCGTCGTTCTGAACCCTCCCCCTCCTGGGGGAGGTGGCCCAGAGGGCCGGAGGGGGGACGTTCTCAGCTTTCGAGACGCCGGCCAGCTTCGCTGCCGCTTCCCTCTCCGTCCGCTTCGCGGACACCTCTCCCTTCAGGGAGAGGGCAAGAAAACCCCTTCCCCTCCCGGGGGTCGAAGCGCTAATCGGAAAACATGCCCGAACTGACCGACAGCCACGCCGCCGATCCCCTGATCACCCTGGCCCCGGACAAGTGGGTGACGCTTCGCGACGCCTTCGGCGTGGACAGCGACATGAAGGTTCCGGCCTTCAGCCATCGCGACAGCCACGTGCCGGAGATCGACAGCGCCTACCGCTTCGACCCGCAGACGACCAAGGCCATCTGCGCCGGCTTCGCCAAGGACCGCCGGGTGATGGTCCAGGGCTATCACGGCACCGGCAAGTCGACCCACATCGAGCAGATCGCCGCGCGCCTGAACTGGCCGCTGGTCCGCGTGAACCTCGACAGCCACGTGTCGCGCATCGACCTGGTCGGCAAGGACGCCATCGTCCTGAAGGACGGCAAGCAGGTCACCGAATTCCGCGAAGGCATCCTGCCCTGGTCGCTGCAGCGCCCGATCGCCCTGGTGTTCGACGAATACGACGCGGGCCGTCCGGACGTGATGTTCGTCATCCAGCGCGTGCTGGAGGCCGGCGGCAAGCTGACCCTGCTCGACCAGAACCGGGTGATCCGCGCCAATCCCTATTTCCGGCTGTTCTCGACGACCAACACCATTGGTCTCGGCGACACCACGGGTCTCTATCACGGCACCCAGCAGATCAACCAAGGCCAGATGGACCGCTGGTCGATCGTCACGACGCTGAACTATCTCGACCACGACGTCGAGGCGGCCATCGTGCTGGCCAAGAACCCGTCCTACGACAACGCCGAGGGCAAGCGCACCCTGGCGGCCATGGTCCGCGTGGCCGACATGACCCGCAACGCCTTCATGAACGGCGACATCTCGACCGTCATGAGCCCGCGTACGGTGATCACCTGGGCCCAGAACGCCGAGATCTTCGACGGCGACATCGGCCTGGCCTTCCGCCTGACCTTCCTCAACAAGTGCGACGAGCTGGAGCGCCCGACCGTCGCCGAGTTCTACCAGCGCGCCTTCGGCCAGGACCTGCCCGAAAGCGCCGCCCGGGTGAAGGTGGCCTAAGGGCCCCTTCCCGTCCGGAAAGATCGAAAGGCGGCACCCGCGAGGAGGCCGCCTTTTTCTTTGCGCGAACGGCCGGCGGCCCTAAACCTTGGGCTTCAAGCTTGACCGGACGCCCGATGCTGACCTCCCTGCGCCACAACCTGACCAGCCTGACCCGCTTTTCCGGCCGCGACCGGCGCCGGCAGTCCTGGCCCTATGCGGGCGCCGTGCTCGCGCTGGGCTTCGTGACGATCGGCGCGCTCAACACCCTGGCCTTCACGTCCCTGTTCACCCAGGTCTCGATCCAGTCGACGCCGCAGGACGACCTGGCCCTGCTGGCGCCGATGTTCTGGACGGTGCGGCTGGGCGCCCTGGCCATGGTCGCCCTGCTGGCCGCCGCCGTCGTGCGCCGGCTGCACGATCGGGGACGCTCGGGCCTGTGGGCCGCGCCGACGCTGGCCTTCCTGTCGGTGGGGACGACCCTGATCCCCATCCTCTTCGGCCAGCTCCTGACCCAGAGCCCGCCGCCGACCTGGGTGCTGGTCTTGTTCGGCGTGCTGCTGCTCAACAACCTCGCCTATCTGGCCTCGCTGCTGATGCTGCTGATCCTGCTGGTCAAGGACAGCGACGCGGGCGCGAACCGTTATGGGGCGGCGGCCTAGGGCTGGGGCGTCTCGCCCGGCCGCCCCAGCACGTCCCTGACCACCGCGCCGCACGAGGCGCAGGCGATGGCGGTGTCGAGGCCGGTCCGGCCGTAATGCTTGACGACGAAGCCGGGGGAGACGACGTCGACCCGGAAGCCGTAGGGCTCGGCCAGGGGGTCGTCCCATTCGGATAGATCGACGCGCCCGCGCGTGCCGCAGGCCTCGCAGCCGACGCTCCAGGACCAGAAGTCGCGCTCGACCATGGCCGCCCCTCCCCGGGACGACGCCGCGCCCTCGGTGAAACGGTCATATCAGAAACCAAGGCCTGGCTTGGTCGGTTAGCCGACGCTCGCCGCCGCCGTCTCGAACAGCAGGTCGCGGGCCCAGCGGCGGCCGGGGTCGCGGTGGGTGCGGTCGTGCCAGACGGCGGTCTTGGTGAAGCCGGGGATTTCGACCGGCGGGTCGCGGAAGACGAGGCCCGGCGCGTCCTCGACCAGGCGGCGGGGCGCCACGGCGATCAGGTCGGTGGTGCGCAAGAGCTTCAGCAGGATCAGGAAGCTGGTCACCGACAGGGCCACCCGGCGCGTGCGGCCAAGCTGGGCCAGGGCCGCGTCGGTGACGCCGAGGAACGGCTCGCCCGAATAGGACACCAGGGCGTGGTCCAGGGCGCAGAAGCGGTCGAGCGAAATGGAACCGCCTTTATCCAGCTTGGCGGCGTCCGGATGATCGGCGCGCAGGGCGCAGACATAGGTCTCGTCGAACAGGGCGCGGGCGTGCAGTTCGGGCGGGCTGGTCTGCGGGGTCATGAAGGCGATGTCGACCTCGCCGCGCTCGAACTGGCCCAGCACCCTGGCGTCGTCCAGCGGCTTGACGGCGACGACCAGGTTCGGGGCGCGGCGGCGCAGCTGCGCCATGAACGGGGCGACGATGGCTTCCAGCGCATAGTCGGTGGCCGCCAGGGTCAGGGTGAAGGCCGCCGTGGCCGGGTCGAAGGCGGCCGGGCGCAGCAGGGTCTCGACGCTGGCCAGCACCTTGCGCACCGGGCCGGCCAGGGCCAGGGCGCGATCGGTCGGCGTCACGCCCCGGCGGGCGCGGACGAACAGCGGGTCGTCGAAGGCGTCGCGCAGGCGGGCCAGCATGCCGCTCACCGCCGGCTGGGTCAGGCCCAGGCGATCGGCGGCGGCGGTGACGCTGCGGGTGTCGAGCAGGGCGTCCAGCGTCTTCAGAAGATTGAGGTCGAGCGTCTTGATATCGCGCATCGTTATGGATCCGATACCGAATGGCGATTGGCCTTATAGCGTGGCGAAGCGCATCTGACACCTCGTCCAGGGACGCCCCCGTCCCCGCCACCGAGGTTTCCCCCATGCACGCCATCCACTGGCCCGAAGGCTACCTGCCCGGGACCACCGACAACTTCGTCTCCAACGAGATCATCGTCCCCGGCCTGACCGCCGCCCGGGTCTGGCCGCTGCTGGCCACGGCGACGGCCTGGCCGACCTATTACGAGAACGCCGCCGACATCCTGTTCCACGACGGTCCGGGTCCGGAGCTTTCCGCCGGCGCGCGCTTCCGCTTCACCACCTTCGGCTTTCTCGTGGAGGGCGAGGTCGTGGAGTTCGTTCCCCCGCAGGACGGCCAGCCGGCCCGCATCGCCTGGCACGGCTGGGTCGAGGGCGAGGCTCGCCTCGACGTCCACCACGCCTGGCTGGTGGAAGACCTCGACGGCGGCCGCGTGCGGATCCTGACCCAGGAAACCCAGAACGGTCAGGCCGCCCGCGACCTGGCCGCGACCCTGCCCAACCCGATGCTCAACGCGCACCAGGCGTGGCTCGACGGCCTGGCGAAAGCGGCGCGCGCTTAAAGATCCTCCCCCTCTGGGGGAGGTGGCCCGGAGGGCCGGAGGGGGGCCGTTTTCAGCTTCC
>NZ_QHJY01000443.1 GCF_003185805.1 Caulobacter sp. D5 | reverse complement strand
CGGCGCGGGCGACGCGCACGGTCTCCAGCCGGGTCAGGCCGCTGGACGGATCGAAGCGCGGCACGCGCGAGAGGCCCGCATCGATCACCACCCGCACGCCCTCGATGGTCAGGCTGGTCTCGGCGATCGAGGTGGCCAGCACCACCTTGCGGCGCCCGGCCGGCGCGGGCTGCACCGCGCGGTCCTGCTCGGCCGGGTCCAGCGCGCCGTAGAGCGGCGCAAGGTCAACGTCCGGACGGCGCAGACGCTCGGCCAGCCAGCTCTCGGCCCGGCGGATCTCGCCCTGCCCCGGCAGGAAAACCAGCACGCTGCCGGTCTCCTCGGCCAGAGCCCGCTCGACGGCGCGGCCGACGCGCTCTTCAAGACGCAGACGATCGTTACGGCCCAGATAGCGGGTCTCGACCGGGAACATCCGGCCCTGGCTCTCGACCACCGGCGCGTCGCCCAGCAAGGCCGAGACGCGGGCGCCGTCCAGCGTGGCCGACATCACCAGGATCTTCAGGTCGTCGCGCAGCAGGCCTTGAGAGTCGCGCGCCAGGGCCAGGCCCAGGTCGGCGTCGAGGCTGCGTTCGTGGAACTCGTCGAAGATCACGCAGGCCACGCCGTCCAGGCCCGGATCGTCGAGAATCATCCGCGTGAAGACGCCCTCGGTGACCACCTCGACGCGTGTTTTCGCCGAAACCTTCGACTGCAGGCGCACGCGGAAGCCCACCGTCTCGCCGACGGCCTCGCCCAGGGTCTGGGCCATGCGCGCGGCGGCCGCGCGGGCGGCTAGGCGGCGCGGCTCCAGCATCACGATCTTGCCGTCGCCGACCCAGGATTCCCCCAGCAGCGCCAAGGGAACGGCCGTGGTCTTGCCCGCCCCGGGCGGGGCGACGAGAACGGCGGTCTCGCGGTCGCTCAAGGCGCCTTTGAGCGCGGGAATGGCCTGAAAAATGGGCAGCATCGCGCCGGCTTTAGCTGGGCTGGGGATCAACGCCAAGCAGGACTGGACTAGCCTGCCCACGGGAGAACATTTACGCGCTTCGGCGGCGCGGCCTTGACCCCATGCTCATAAACGGGTCACCGTCCGCAAAATTTTCTAAAGGCGACCCCCGGGGGGGAGTCTTGCCTATCCAGGAGGAACTATGTGGCGCGTAAAATCGCTTGATGCGATCCTAGCGACGGCTGAGAAAAAATCCCTTCATCGCTCGCTCGGACCGATCCAGCTGACGCTGCTGGGGGTAGGCGCGATCATCGGCACCGGGATCTTCGTTCTGACCGCTGCGGCCGCCCAGAAGGCCGGCCCCGGGATGATCTGGAGCTTCGTGATCGCCGGCGCCGTCTGCGCCATCGCCGCGCTCTGCTACTCCGAACTGGCCTCGATGGTCCCCGTCTCGGGCTCGGCCTACACCTACTCCTACGCCGTGATGGGCGAGCCGCTGGCCTGGATGGTCGGCTGGGCGCTGATCCTGGAATACGCCGTCGCCGCCAGCGCCGTGTCGGCCGGCTGGTCGGGCTACTTCCTCGGCCTGATAGAGAACGCCCTGGGCTTCCAGTGGCCAGCCTTGCTCAAGGCCGGACCGGCCTGGTCGATGAACGGCTTCATCCCGGTGGCCGACTTCAGCGCCGGCATCGTCAATGTTCCGGCCATCATCGTGGCCCTGGCCGTGACCGCCCTGCTGGTCATCGGCACCACCGAAAGCGCCCGCGTCAACGCCGTGCTGGTGGCCATCAAGGTCACCGCCCTGACCGCCTTCATCGTGCTGACCATCCCGGCCATCAAGAGCGGCAACTTCTCGCCGTTCGCCCCCAACGGCTGGTTCGGCCCGCACGGCACCACCGGCATGGGCATCGTCGGCGCCGCCGCCTCGATCTTCTTCGCCTATGTGGGCTTCGACGCCGTTTCGACGGCCGCTGAAGAGACCAAGAACCCGCAGCGCAACGTGCCGATCGGCCTGATCGGCAGCCTGGCGCTCTGCACCGTCTTCTACCTGCTGGTGGCCTCCGGCGCGATCGGCGCCATCGGCGCCCAGCCGGTGCTCGGCGCCGACGGCTCGGCCGTCCAGCCCGGCTCGGCCGCCTTCCAGGCCGCCTGCTCGCTGGCCTCCAACAAGGACAGCCTGGTCTGCTCGAACGAAGCCCTCGCCCACGTGCTGCGCGAGATCAACTGGCCCGTGGTCGGCAACCTGCTGGGCCTTGCCGCCAACCTGGCCCTGCCCTCGGTCATCCTGATGATGATCTACGGCCAGACCCGCATCTTCTTCGTCATGGCCCGCGACGGCCTGCTGCCGGAAAAGCTGGCCAGCATCCACCCGAAGTTCAAGACGCCGCACATCGTGACCATGGTCACCGGCGTGTTCGTCGCGATCGCGGCCGCCTTCTTCCCGGTCGGCCAGCTGGCCGACATCTCCAACTCCGGCACCCTGTTCGCCTTCTTCATGGTGGCGATCGCGGTGATGGTGCTGCGGGTGAAGGATCCGACCCGCCACCGTCCGTTCAAGACCCCGCTGGTCTGGGTCGTAGCGCCGCTGGCCATGGTCGGCTGCGCGGCCCTCTACTTCAACCTGCCGCTGGAAGCGATGCTGGTGCTGCCGATCTGGGGCGCGCTGGGCCTGGTGATCTACCTGGCCTACGGCATCCGCAAGAGCCACCTGGGCCGCGGCTTGACCGACGTGCCGGAACTGGCCGCCGAGGCGCCGGGCACCTCGGTTCCGCCGATGCCGGGCGCTCCGGCCCCGGGTTCGCCCGAGGAACGGTCTTGATCTGCCGACAGTAGTCTCTAGTTCAGACGGGCGGGATCTTCGGGTCCCGCCCGTTTTCGTTTGGAGCCCGCCACCGTGACCAACCAGTCGCCGATCAGCGCCGTCATCGCCCCGGTCACGCCGCTGCAGCAGAACTGCACGATCGTCTGGTGCTCCAAGACCAAGAAGGCCGCCGTCATCGATCCGGGCGGCGAGGTCGATCGCCTGCTGCGCGCCCTGGCCGACCAGGGCCTGACGCTGGAGAAGATCTGGATCACCCACGGCCACATGGACCACGCCGGCGGCGCGGCCGAACTGAAGGCCAAGACCGGCGTCCCGATCGAAGGCCCGCACAAGGACGACCAGTTCTGGATCGACCGCATCCAGGAGAGCGGCGAGATGTACGGCGTGCCCGAGGCCCGCATCTTCGTGCCCGACCGCTGGCTCGAGGACGGCGACGTCGTCACCGTGGGCGAGACCCAGTTCGAGGTCCTGCACTGCCCGGGCCACACGCCGGGCCACGTGATCTTCTTCCACCGCGAGACGAAGTTCGCCCAGGTCGGCGACGTGCTGTTCCAGGGCTCGATCGGCCGCACCGACTTTCCGCGCGGCAACCATCAGGACCTGATCGACGCCATCACCGGCAAGCTGTGGCCGCTGGGCGACGACGTGCGCTTCGTGCCGGGCCACGGTCCGATGTCGAGCTTCGGCGCCGAGCGCCGCAACAATCCCTTTGTCGGCGACCGGGCGGTCGCCGCCATGAAGGGGCCCGGCTACGCGGCTCCGGTGAACCGCTCGCCGGGCTGATAAGCGCCTACTGGGGCGGCCGGCCGCCGGGCGGTCCCATGCGGAACTCGTCGCCGGTTAGCTTGCCGTCCTGGTTGCTGTCGGCCTTGGCGAACTGGGCGCGGCTGGCGGCCAGGGCCTCGTCCTTGCTGATCTTGCCGTCCTTGTCGGCGTCCTGCGCTGCGAGCTGGGCCAGCATCCGGGCGCCGAAACCCGCCGGAGGGCCGCCGCCCGGGCCGCCATTGCCGCCTTCGCGCTCCTCGAAGCGTTTCTTGATGGCGTCGATCTCGGCCGCGTCGATGACGCCGTCCTTGTTGGCGTCGTTGCGGTCGAAGCGCTGCAGGGAAGCGGCCTCGAACTCGGCGGCGGTGACGACGCCGTCGCCGTCGGCGTCAAGGCCGCGCCCGGGTCCGCCCGGCCCGGGCTGGGCGCAGGCCGCCCCGGCGGCCAGCAGGGACAAGCCGAAGACGGCGGTAGCGAGTCGGTTCATGAAAATGCTCCGTGGCGATTTGACGCTAGGGAGTCACGATCAGGTTGCGCGCCTGTTGCAAGCGTGAAATCTGACGGTGACAGGGGCATGAAAGGACGACCGTCATGGACACCTCCCCGACCACAGCACAGTCCGCCGCTGTCGCGGACACCACCAAGGGCGCCGGCGCCCGCATCCTGATCGTCGATGACGATCCGGGCATTCGCGACGTCGTGTCCGACTTCCTCGTCCGCCACGGCTATGTCGTCGACAGCGCCCAGGACGCCCGCACGATGGAACAGGCCCTCGCAAAGGGTCCGGTCGATCTCGTCGTGCTCGACGTCATGCTGCCGGGCGAAGACGGCCTGGCCATCTGCCGCCGCCTCGCGGCGCAGGACGGCCCCGCCATCATCATGCTCTCGGCCATGGGCGAAGAGACCGACCGCATCGTCGGCCTCGAACTCGGCGCCGACGACTACCTGCCCAAGCCGTGCAACCCGCGCGAACTGCTGGCCCGCGTCCGCGCCGTCCTGCGTCGCCGCGCCGAGCCGCGCTCCAGCGACGACACCATGGGCGCGGCCTGCGAATTCGCCGGCTGGCGCCTCGACCTCGTCCGCCGCGAACTGCGCTCGCCGCAGTCGGTGGTGGTGAACCTGTCCAGCGGCGAGTTCTCGCTGCTGCGCGCCTTCGTCGAGCGCCCGCAACGGGTCCTGACCCGCGACCAGCTGCTCGATCTGGCCCGTGGCCGCGACAGCGACGCCTACGACCGCGCCATCGACGTCCAGATCAGCCGCCTGCGGCGCAAGCTGGACGACGGCGGCGGCGGCGAACTGATCCGCACGATCCGCAGCGAGGGCTACATGTTCACGCCCAAGGTCACTCGCACGCCATGAAGTTCGCAGTCCCGGGGCGACGCGACGCTCCCCTGTTCGCCCAGGCCCTGGGACTTGTGATCGTCACCCTGGTGGCGGCGCAGCTGATCGCCATCGGGGTCATCTTCACGCTGCCGCCGCCCCCGCCCGAGTTCTATCGCCTCAGCGAGATCACCCGGGCGCTGAAGACCGGCCAGATCGTGCACCCGCGCGACGGACGCCCTCTGGTCATCCGTCATCGCTCGGGCATGAAGCTCGACAACGACGACTCCCCGCGCCGGGCCGAGTTCAAGGCCGCCGTCGGCCGTGAACTGGGCGTGCCGGTCGAGCGCATCTCGATCCTCACCGACAACGGCCCGCGCTTCTTCGTGCGCACCCAGCGGCAGAAATCGCCCCCGCCCCAAGGCGGTCCTGGTGGCGGTCCTGGCGGGCCCGGCGGGCCTGGTCCCGGCCCCGGCCCTGGGCCGGACGGCGTGGGCGGCATGCCCGGTCCCGGCGGCCCCCCGCCCGGCATGTCCCCGCGAATGTCTTCGTCGGTCGAACGCCTGGCGGCGATCATGCGCGACGAGCCGTTCCTGTTCGGCGACTTCGAGCTCGGGATCCGGCAGGCCGACGGCCGCTGGATGGTGGTCGAGCCCAAGCCCACCTTCCGCTTCGACAGTTGGCAGCAGCGCATCCTGCTGATCCTGGCCCTGTCGGTGCTGGCCGTCTCGCCGCTGGCCTGGTTGTTCGCCCGCCGCCTGGCCGGTCCGATCACCGCCTTCGCCGCCGCCGCCGAACGCCTGGGCCGCGATCCGCGCGCACCGCCGCTCAGCCTGTCGGGCTCGGCCGAGGTCAACGCCGCCTCGAACGCCTTCAACAACATGCAGGAGCGCCTGCGCCGCTACGTCGAGGACCGCACCGCCATGATCGGCGCGATCGCCCACGACCTGCGTACGCCGCTGACCCGCCTGCGCTTCCGTATCGAGGCCGCGCCGGAAGACGTGCGCAACAAGCTCGAAGTCGACATCGACCAGATGGAGGCGATGATCTCGGCCACCCTGGCCTTCGTCCGCGACACCAGCCGGGAAGCCGAGCGCACCAAGCTCGAACTGGCCTCGCTGCTGGAAAGCGTCATGGACGAGACCGCCGAGACCGGCGGAAACGCCACGGCCGAGGAAGGCGAGAAGATCGTCGTCGAGGGCGACCCGATCGCTCTCAAGCGGCTGGTCACCAACCTGGTCGAGAACGCCCTGAAGTACGGCGGCGCGGCCCGCGGCCGGGTCTATCGCGAGAACGACTGCGCCGTGATCGAGATCGACGACGACGGCCCCGGCGTGCCGGCCGCCGAGCTGGAGCGGGTGTTCGAGCCCTTCTTCCGCGGCGAGCCCTCGCGCAACCGCGAGACCGGCGGCATCGGCCTTGGCCTGGCCGTCGTGCGCTCTCTGGCCCGCGCCCACGGCGGCGACGTGTCGCTGTCGAACCGTCCCGAAGGCGGCCTGCGCGCCAAGGTGACCCTGCCCGCCTGAAGCCAAAGGCTTCAGGCCGCTATCTGGCGCGTGGCGGACGCCGAAACCGCCGACACTTTCGGCTGCCACG
>NZ_QHJY01000442.1 GCF_003185805.1 Caulobacter sp. D5 | reverse complement strand
GGCACCAACTGGGAGAACCCGCCCGGATGGCGCGGCGGCCCCGGCGCCTCGCCCGACCGCTACGGGCGCTGCCGCTAGCCGTTGAGGAACGCCTCGACCTCGGCTTGAAAACGAGCCGGCTGGTCGATCATCACGAAGTGGGCGGCCTCGTCGATGCGGACGAGCTTGACCCCCTTCAGTGGCGCATAGGCCGCGCCGTACCACCCGGCGAACGCCTCGGCGGGCGCGAAGCTGGCCTTGTTCCAGGCCCAGACCACGATGGTCGGCGCGGTGATGCGGGGCAGTTCGGGCGCCAGGTCGGTGGTCAGCAGCTCCTCCATCGCCCGGCCCACCACCTTGCGGTCGCTGGCCAGGGAGTCGTCGACCACCGCCTGGCGGGCGCTCTGCGTGAGCACCATGGTCGCGGCGGTCTGGTTCTGGCGGGCCAGGTACTGGTCCGGCGGCGCGGTCTCGATCCGCTGGCGGAAGTCGGCCGCGCCCTTGGCCACGGCGTCGCGCGAGGCGCCCGGTCCGAAATAGGCCATGGCCAGGTTGGGGAACATGTCGACCACCATCAGCCGGCCGACGAGGCCCGGATGCCGGGCCGCCAGCATCAGGCCGATCGCGCCGCCCAGCGAATGGCCGATCACGGCCGGCGCCTTCAGCCCCTTGGCCTGGATGTAGGCGGCCAGGCCCTCGGCGACGCCGGCCGCTACCGCGCCATCGGCGTTGGCTCCGGCCGGATCGCCGGCGAAGCCCGCCACCTGCACCAGGTGGACCCGGTAGCGATCCTCCAGCGCCTTGGCCGTCGGCGCCCAGACCGCCCGCGACGAGGCCAGGCCCGGGATCAGGATCACGTCCGGCCCCTTGCCTCGCACGACCACCGAGAAGCGGTCGATGTCGCCGGCGGCGAGGACGGGACCGGCGGCCGCCGTCGCGGCCAGCACGGCGCCCGCGCCCAGGAGTTCACGGCGGTTCATCGGCTTTCCCCCAGACGGCGACGGTCACCCGAAGACTTGAGGCCAGATCCCCGTCGCCGCAATCGGCCACGCGATCAATAATCAGTAATCAATTTATGAGCGAGTAAGGCCCGCGCGCTTGGCGACGGAGACGGCCCGCATGAGCGAGACGTTCGGACGGCGAAAACCCGCTCCCAGTCCCGACCAGCCGACGAAGCCTCGGCGCTGGCCTGCCTGGCCGCTGTTCCTGCTGGCCATGATCCCGGCCTATCTGCTGCAGCAGGTCCCGCTGCTGAACCTGATCCTGTTCTTCGCCCTGTCGCCGCTGTGGATCGGCCTGCTGTTCAACGCCGCCCTGGTGACGATGGCGGTCGACGCCTGGCGCCGGGCCGCGCCCCGCTGGCTGCTGGTCATCCCGGTGCTGGTCTATGGCGGCAACCTGGTCTGGTGCGTCACGGGCTATCTGGACTATCGCGCCCTGGACGAGCGGCTGCGGCGCGAGAACGCCGCCGCTCACCTGCCCTTCGATCCGGCCCAGGCGTCGATCCTGGCCCCCGGACAACTGGCCCAGACCCTGGTCGAGGGCTACGCCCTGCCGGTCGTCTACCGCTATCCCGACGTCTACCGCAGCGGCCAGCCGGCCGCGCTGCGGGTGCTGCCGCGCGCGACCTGCGAGACCATTCCCAAGTCCCCCGACCTGCGGATGACGGCGCAGCGGATGATGGTCGGCCGGGCGCTGGTGTCCAACGCCTGCGTGCTGACCCTGCCGGGCGAGCCGCAGGGGCCGGTGGTGCGGGTGGCTGCCGGCGAAGGGCCCGGGGATCTGGAACCGGGTCTGCGGCGCCTGACCCTGACGGCGCCGGACGGCCGCGCCGTCGCCCTGGCCTATGGGATCGCCGCCGTCCCCTCGCCGGTCCCGTTCCCGCTGGTCAGTTGCCTCACCTGGACCCGCCACGAATGCACGGCCGGGCTCTACCGCCTGAAGCCGGGTGTCGGCGGCGGGGCGGGTGGCTTTGCGGGCATGGTCGCCGGGGTCCTCGGCCTGGCGGAGCGGCCGATCCATACGACCAGGACCGGCGGCAGGCTGATCCTGTCGCTCGACGAGGCCCAGACCCGCGCCCTGGCGGCCGGATCGGCGCCGGCCGTGGCCCAGGCCCGCGCCTTCGGACGCCAGGCCGTGGACCGCAGCCTGGCCCGCTTCTCGCGCCTGATGGCCGGTGAGGACCTGGCCCAGGACGAGGACTTCAGCCGCTGGATCGTGGTCAGCAACGCCGACCAGGTGGACCCCGAGGCCCTGCTGGCGGCGATCGGGCGGGCCTATGGCGATTGCTCCCGCTCCAGCGCCCAGCAGGCCTTCGCCGACGTGGCCGCCGCCCTGCCGGCCGAGGCCTTCGCCCGCATCGGTCCAAGCCTGGCGCCGCTGGTCGGCGAGGACGCGGCCCTGGAGGGGCTGGCCGTGCGCCTGGGCGACCTGGGC
>NZ_QHJY01000441.1 GCF_003185805.1 Caulobacter sp. D5 | reverse complement strand
CCGGCGCCAGGCGGGCGGCGAGATCCTCGGGGCTTCCGCGCAGGTCGAAGTCCACCTGCCGGCCGTCGGGATCGAAGATCAGCAGCGGGGCGTCGGGACGCCTTGCGAACACCGCCTGGGCGGCCAGGGCGACGGTCAGCTGGTCGCCGGCGGCGAGGCGGGCGCCGGTCTCGAACAGGGCGTAGGTCATCGGACGAGGTCTACCGCGTTCAGGGCTTGGCGCCAGTGCTTGCGGCGATCGGCCAGGCGCAGCGCCCTGCCCTTCGGCTCCAGACCCGCATCGTCGATCGTCTCCAGCACCTCGAAGGCGAAAGCCGTTTCGCCATGAGCGTTCCAGGCGCCCTGCAGGCGGGCGTTGGGGTGCGAGCCGAGGCGCAGGGAGAACCAGACGCCGTTCTGGCGGGTGGCGACGTTCTCGGTTCCGCCGACGAAGACCTGGCCGGTGCGCCCGCAGCGCACGGCGTAGACGCCGGGCGTGGGCTTTTCTTCCTTGTAGGCGCGCAGCAGCGCCTTGCGCGAGTTCATCGCCGTCTCCTCGATTTGACGGCTTTTTACCCGGACGAATTGTGGAGTCAATATTACCCGGGTGTTTTTCTCGCCATCAGGCCCCAGTAAAGCGCGCCGGCCAGACCCGCCCCGACGAACCAGGCGTACTGGTAGATGAGCGTCCACGGCGCGCCGACGCCCGCGAAGGCGTGCGGGGCGGCCGCGTGCAGGAAGCCCGGCAGGTTGGGCGCCACCCCGACGGCGAAGGCGATCAGGGCCGCCGGGTTCCAGCCGTTGCGGTAGGTGTAGGGCCCCGTGCGGTCATAGAGGCCGGGCGCGTCCAGCACCGTGCGGCGCAGCAGCCAGTAGTCGACGATCAGTATGCCGGCGATCGGTCCCAACAGCGCGCCGTAGCCGGTGAGCCAGACGAAGATGTAGCCCGCCGTGCTCTCCAGGAGCTTCCAGGGCATGATCAGCACGCCGATGACGGCGGTGATGTAGCCGCCGATGCGGTAGGTGATGCGGCGCGGCCAGAGGGCGGCGAAGTCGTAGGCCGGGCCGACCAGGTTGGCGGCGATGTTGCACGAGACGGTGTCGAGGCTGATCACCACCAGGCCGACCAGCACCGCAATCCCGCCGATGTCGCCCGACAGGGCCACCGGGTCCCAGATCGCCTTGCCGAAGATCAGCACCGTGGCCGAGGTGACGACGACGCTCATCGCCGCCAGCAGGGCCATGGGGCCGGGAAGGCCGAGGGCCTGGCCGACGATCTGGTCCTTCTGGGTGCGGGCGAAGCGGGTGAAGTCGGGGATGTTGAGGGCGAGCGTCGCCCAATAGCCGGTCATGGCGGTGACGGCCGGGCCGAAGTCGGCCCAGAAGCGGCCGGCCTTGGCGCCGCCGGCGTCATAGGCCGAGGGCTCGTGCAGTATGGGTCCCAGGCCGCCGGCTTTCGACAGCGCCCACCAGACCAGGGCCACGCAGACGATCACCTTGACCGGCGCGGTCCAGGTCTCGAGCTTGCGGACGGTCTCCAGCCCCTTGGTGACGAAGGCCAGCTGGATCAGCCAGAAGGCCAGGAAGGCCAGGAGCTGGCCGACGCCGATGCCCAGCAGCGGGATCATCGGACCGTCCAGCTTGGCCCCGACCATGACGCCGAGCAGGGTCAGGAGCGCGCCGCCGCCGATCCAGGTCTGGATGCCGTACCAGCCGCAGGCGACGATGGCGCGGGCCAGCGCGGGCAGCCGCGCGCCGCGCCAACCGAACGAGGCCCGGGCCAGCACGGCGTAGGGCACGCCGTGCTTGGCGCCGGCGTGGCCGATCAGCAGCATGGGGACCAGGACGATCAGGTTGCCCAGCAGCACCGCCCAGACGGCCTGGACCGCCGACATCCCCTGCTCCACCAGGCCGGCGGCCAGCATGTAGGCGGGCACGGCGATGACCATGCCCAGCCACAGGGCCGCGAAGTGGCGGGCACGCCAGGTTCGCTGGGCCGCCGTGGTCGGCGCCAGGTCGTCGTTCCAGAGATTGCTCGTCTCGTCCGCCATGCGCTCCCCCAAGCTTGCGTCGAAAGGAAGAGAGCATGGCGCGACGAGACCACCGCCGTCACCTGGGAAATCGGCGATCGGCGGCGAGTATCAGAGCGCTGCGTAGGCCCAGGTCGCCAGGCCGGCGCCGAACACCAGCACCATGGCGATGATGCCGACCCTGTCCCACTGGATGCAGGGCCCGGCGTGCCGGAGCTCGGGCGACTCCGGCTTGTTGACGTCACAGGTCTTGAAGAACACGGGACGCACGGAAACACGCATGGCGTGGGCCATGTTGAACCTCCCTTTTTGGGAGCGTGGCGGGCGCCGAAACCGCTTACACTTTCGGCTGCCACGCTCTCGACGATAACCACGCCTCTGACGGGCGCGTGCGGGAAGGTTAACACGAACTCGCTCAACAGGCGAAAACATCGCTCAGTAGGCGAAACGAAGACTCAGCCCCACCCGGCGCGGCTGGGGCGAAAACGACTGCGGCAGGCGGCCGGTGGTGATGAACAGCGGAGCGTCGGAGTCGAGCAGGTTCTCGACGAACAGGCCCACCGACCCCCGCCCCTGCTCGATCGCCACCCGGCCGTCCAGCAGGGTGACGCCGCCCAGGTCGCGGCCCGAGCCGGGGCTGACGGACTCGAAGGTCGAGCGCGACTGGCCGACATAGGCGGCCGAGCCGTTGAGGATCAGCGCCGCTCCGCCCGGCAGCTCGCGGCGGGTCTCGCCCCAGACGGTGAAGGCCTGGCGCGGCACGGCCGGCAGATGGTCGCCCTCGCGGCCCAGGCCGGCCATGGCGCCGGTGGTCTGGTCCTGGGTCAGCACGGCGTCGGTGGCGGCGAGGTTGAAGCCGAGCTTCGAGACGCCGCGGCTCCAGACCATGTCGAACTCGGCGCCGTCGATGCGGGCGCGGCCCAGGTTGGTGACGAAGGCGAAGGCCCCGTTGGCGCTGGTCGCCGAATACTGCATGTCGCGCCAGTCGATGCTGTAGAGCGCCAGGTTCGCCGACAGACGCCCGCCGGCCCAGCGCGACTTGAGGCCCAGTTCGCGGTTCCACAGCATGTCGGACCCGTAGGCCTGAAGCTCGGCCGGCAGGCCGGGGGCGGTGTTGACGCCGCCGGGGCGGAAGCCCTGCGAGATCTGGGCGTAGCCCATCAGCCGGGGCGTGAAGCGGCGCGAGGCCACGGCCTTCATGCTCCAGCCGTCCTCCTCGACCCGGTTGCGGAAATTGCCGCCGGAGGTGTCTGAGATGACGTTGACCACCAGCACCCGGCCGACGGTCTTCTTGTCGTAGGCGAAGCGGCGGGCGCCGAGGGTGACGTCGGTCCGGTCGTCCACCGCCAGGGTCGCCTCGCCATAGGCGGCGACCTGATCGAGGCGAGTGTCGACGATGCGGCGGCCGGTGTAGCCGGCGGCGTCGACCGGCAGGCCGGTGACGGGATCGGCGACGCGCACCTGGCTGTCGATGCTGTCGCGGCGGGTCTCGGAGAACAGGCCGACCGTCCATTGCAGCGCCCCCTCGTAGTCGGAGGTCAGGCGCGCCTCGCGCACGTCGGCGACGAGGTCGATGGGCTGGTACAGCAGGCCCGGCGTGCGGCTGTCGACGTAGGAGGCGTAGGCGCCCATCTGGCCTGCGTCGCAGGCGAGGCTGGCGCCGAGCGCGAGCCAGCGGGCGCAGCCGGCGGCGCTGCCGCGCTCGGACTGCAGGGTGCCGGTGTAGTCGATCTGGCGGATGTTGCGCCATTCGTAACGGGCCAGGGAGGCCGAGAAGCGCACCCCCGGCAGGCGGCTCTCGAACGACAGGGCGCCGAACCACACCTGGCTGTCGAACGGGGTGCGGACGAAGTTGCGCGAGACGTGCGAGGGCTCGCCCGGCGCGCCGGCCCCGGTGTCGCTCAGCTTGGAATCCTGGGCGGCCAGCAGCAGGTCGATGCGCATCTCGTCGCGCGGACGCCAGGCGGCGGCCAGGCGCGCGCCGATGGTGCGGCCGGCGTTGACGCCGGTCAGGCCCAGGCGGGCGTTGTCGGCGAAGGCGGCCTCGTCGCGGCGATAGGCCGTCAGGCGCACGGCGGCGCGGTCGTCGGCGAAGGTCTTGTTGGCCACGGCGGTCGCCGCCCCGCCGGCCCGGCCGCCGACGACGCCGCCCTCCAGCTCGAGGCCCGCCTGGTCTCGAGACAGGTCGGCGCGGTTGAAGGCCACCTTCACCGCCCCGCCCATGGCGCTGGAGCCGTAGAGCGTGCCCTGCGGCCCGCGCAGCACCTCCAGCCGGTCGATGTCGACCAGCAGCAGGTCGGGAAACGAGCCGCCGGGATCGGCGGTGGTGCCGCTGGGTCCGGAAACCGGCACGTCGTTGTAATAGAGGGCCGTCGTCGCCTCGCCCGAGCCGTAGACGCCGCGCAGGGTCATGCGCATGCGGCCAACGCCCGTGCTGGTCAGGGTCAGGCCCGGCAGGCGCTGGGCGACCCGCTCGAAGGTCACCGCGCCGGTGGCGTTCAGGGCCTCGCCGCCGATCACCCGCATCGACAGCGGCGTGCTCTGCTCGGGCATGGACCGACGCAGGGCGGTGACCATCACCGCATCGACCTCGGCCGTGGCGGGAGGCGCGGCGGAAGACGGCGCGGCGGCGATGGCGCGCGGCGGCGCGGCCCGCTCGATCAGCAGTCGGCCGCCGTGCCG
>NZ_QHJY01000440.1 GCF_003185805.1 Caulobacter sp. D5 | reverse complement strand
GGCCGCTGCCGTGAGCGTGTTCGCCGCCGCCTTCGCGCTGTTCGCCGTGCTGGCCCCGTTCCTGACGCCCGCCGGCGCCGCCGCCGTGGTCGCGGCGGTGACAGCCTTCATCGTCGCCGTGGCCGGCCTGATCGCCGCCAACCGGGCCGAGGCCAAGCGCGTGCGCCACACCCCGACGCCGGAAGTGAACGGCTTCGCCGAACGCATCGTCGACATCGTCAAGGACCGTCCGATCCTGTCGATCGGCGCGGCCCTGGCGGCCGGAGTCTTCGCGCTCAGGAACCCGACCTTCACGGCGGCCGTCGCCCAGGCCTTCATGGCTTCGAGACAACCACCGCCCCGGCGCTGAAGTTTTTTCCGCGCCAACGCCTAGCTTTCAACCGCCCCCGGCCCATTTCCCGGGGGCGTTTCGCCATGGAGCAACCATGTTCAAGCTGCCCGACCTGCCCTACGCCTACGAGGCGCTTCAGCCGACCATCTCGGCCAACACGCTGCACTTCCACCACGACAAGCACCACGCGGCGTACGTCAACGCCCTGAACGGCCTGCTGCCGGAAGGCGACACCCGCTCGCTGGAAGCCGTCATCGCCGACGCCGGCCCGGGCAAGGTGTTCAACAACGCCGCCCAGGCCTGGAACCACGCCTTCTTCTGGGACTGCATGAGCGCCGACACCCAGGGTCCGGGCGAAGCCCTGGCCAAGGCCATCGACGAGACCTTCGGCGGCCTGGCCGGCCTGAAGGAAAAGTTCGTCGCCGAGGGCGTCGGCCACTTCGGTTCGGGCTGGGCCTGGCTGGTCGCCGAAGGCGACAAGCTGTCGCTGATCTCGACCCATGACGCCGACGGCGCCATGACCAAGCCGGGCGTGACCCCGCTGCTGGTCTGCGACGTGTGGGAGCACGCCTACTACCTCGACCACCAGAACAACCGTAAGGGCTTCCTGGAAGCCGGGTTCGACGCCCTGCCCAACTGGGCGTTCGCCGACGCCCAGTACGCCGCCGCCCAAGGCGATGGCGAAGCCTGGAAGTACCCGGTCTAATCGACCGATCGAGGGCCGACCTCGAGAAGGGCGGGATCGCAAGGTCCCGCCCTTCTTGCGTTCAGGCCACCTTGCAGTTGGGCCGGCGGTTCACCGCCCAGGTGCGCCAGACCACGAAGCCTGTGCGCTCGAAGGCCATGGCGGTGATGCGCATCTCGGTCGCGTCGGCCTCGATGATGTTGAAGCTGGGCGGCACGCCGCGCTCGCGCACCGACAGCGTGCCCGAACCCACCGCCTGGGTGCAGCCGCCGGCGTAAGGATAGGCGTGCACGAACGGGGCGTGGATGTGCCCGGTCAAAACGAGATCCGCCCCGGCCTCGGCGAAGGCCAGGGCCGCGGCCTCGCCGCCCCGCACCTTGGCGGTCATCGGCCCGCCCATCATCTCGATCAGCGGATGGTGGCAGACCACCACCTTCAACCGCCCAGGCGGTTCGGCCTGCAGGCGACGGGTCACCGCCCTGGTCTGCGCGCGTGACACAGCCCCCTTCGACCAGTTCCAGCGGATCTGGGCGCCGCGCGCCGAATTGAGCGTGAACACCGCCGCCCGCTCGTCGCGGAAGGAAAGACCATCGGCGTCGCCGAACCGCGCCTCGTAGCGCCGCCAGGGCGTCGCCAGCCGCTCCAGGATCTCTACCGGCCCCTTGAACGGGGTGTCGTGATTGCCCGGCGCCAGCAGCTGCGGCTGGGGCAGGCGCGCGAACCAGGCGCGGGCGGCGTCGAACTCGACCTGGGCGCCGTCCTTGGTCAGGTCGCCGGCGCCGATCACCAGGTCGGGCCTGGCCGCCTGGATGCACTCGACCGCCGCCTCGACGGCCTGCGGATGCTCGCCGCCGAAGTGAACGTCGGAGACCTGGACCATCTTGAAGACGGATCCCGGCGAGGCGGTCGCGCTCACGGCGCGTCGTCCTTCAGGGCCAGGGCGCGGAAGGCCTTGGGGCGGAAGCGGATCGAGACGTGGTCGTCCAACCGCACCGGCTCGCCGTCGAGGATGGCGGGGATCCGGCCACCGGCCCAGGCCCGGCCGATCCGGCAGCGCTGGACGCTGACCGCCGGGTCGTTGCGCCAATCGCCGGTCACCGTCTTCACGCCCAGGCGGAAGATGTCGAGGGCGTTGGTCGGATCCAGGGCCGCGGCCTCCAGGGCCCGCTCGTCGGCGTCCATGCCGCTGGAGACCAGGGGGCACATCAGGGTCAGGGCCTCGGCCTTCTCCTTGGGCCGGCCGTCCAGCACGTAGCGCAGCCGGCTGGAGAAGGCCCGGCGCAGAGCCCGCTGGGCGCGCATGATCGCAAGGTCGGCCCGCCCCTGCCGGGCGGCCTCGCGCGCCTCGGCCCACAGGGCGGGACTGCCGAGGATGGCGGCGACGAAGAACAGGCGGCCGGCCACCTCGCCGCCGGAGATCATCTTTTCCTCGCCATGGGTCAGGCAGGCCTTCAGGGCCTGGGGCCAGGCGCGCTCGCCATAGAGGGCGCGGGGCAGCATGTTCATGGTGCCGCCGGGCAGCGGGGCGACCAGCGGCCCGTCCGGACCGGCCATCTCGGCCGCCGCCCGGGCGGTGCCGTCGCCGGCCAGCACGAACAGCACGTCGGGCCTGCGGGCCAGGGCCTCGGTCAAACACGGCTCCAGCTCGCCGCCGGCCGGCGCATGGACCCTGGCGTCGACGCCGTGCTCGGCCAGTATGGCCTCGGCCTGGGCGGGTCCGTCCCGTCCGACCGATCCCGAGGCGCTGTTGGCGACCAGTTCGACGCGCATGAAGGCTCCCGACGGCGCGGCCCCGAACGGCCGCCGTCCGGAGCTAACGGCGGCGCTTGGCCGGGGTTCCCCCGGAGTTCCCAAGCCGACCGTCGAGCGGCTCGCCGGAACTTCCGGTGGTGGTGTTCCGTTTGACTGGCCGGGACACGCTCGAACGGAGAGCCACGATGAAAACCACAATGATCGCCTTGGTCGGCGTCGGCCTGCTCGCCAGCGCCTGCACCGCCACCGGCAACACCGAACGCAACGCCGCCGGCGGCGCGGCCCTCGGCGCCCTCGCCGGCGCCGTGATCGGCAACAATGTCGGCGCGGGCGACGCAGGCACGGGCGCGGCCATCGGCGCGGCCATCGGCGGCACCGCGGGCGCCGTGAAGGGCTGTCGCGAAGACGGCGGCTGCGGCGCCACCAACGTCAATCGTCGCCAGTACTATGACGAGCGCGCCGGACGGTATTACTACTACGACTCGCGCAGCGGTCGTTATTTCTGGGAAGACGGCAGCCCCCGCTGAGGCGGCTCCGTCCAACAGGGTTTCGAAGGCGGTCGACGCGCGTCGGCCGCCTTTGGCATGTTCGCGATCGGCGGGTTTCACAAAGAGGGGCTACGAATGAACAAGGCTGGCGTCTGGATCGCGGCTGCGGCGATCGGAGCAACGATGACGGGGTGCGCCACCGGGCCCTGGCCCAAGTCGCGATCGCAGATTGAGGCCTTGCCGGCCGCCTGTGACGACTTCTCGGTGTCGATCTATTTCGACCGCGATTCCGCGGCGATCACCCGCGAGGCCCGGCAGGTGCTGCGCGGCGCGGCCGACCTGGCCAAGGGCTGCACGGCCAAGAACGTCCACGTGGTGGGCCTGGCCGATGCGGTCGGCGCGCCCGACGCCAATCTGGCCCTCTCTCAACGCCGCGCCAGCGCGGTGACCGCCGCCCTGGCCAAGGTCGGCTTCCGCCAGGTGTCGTTCGAGGTCTCGGCCGCCGGCGACGCGGGCGCGATCACCCGTGACGGCGAGGCCCGGCCCCTGCGCCGCCGCGCCGACGTGCGCATCGACCTCGAGGCGCCGCCCAAGCGCTGACCCCCGGTCCATCGGACCGCGCATGAAGAAAGGCGGGCCGGTCGTCCGGTCCGCCTGAGGCATGACAGAAAGGGGGGTGCGGAGGCGACAGGCTGGCTTTCACCAGCCTCAAGTCGGGGGGGCGTCGCCGCCTCCGCAAAGAGTAAACGACCTCCCCCAAACGGCGTTCCCAACAATCCGAAATATTTTTCGCCTCCTCGGCGAGCGGATATTCCGCGGCTCCGACGATCGCCTCGGCTGGAACATGGCCGTGCGCGGAACGTTGTTTCTTCGACCCGCGACATCGCGGGCGAATGGGGAGCGACGTGATGATCCGCGCCTATCAAGCCGCGCATGGCGGACTGGTCTTCGAAACCCAGCGTCGACGCAAGCAGGCCCGGAGTTCGCGGCTGCTCGCCCTGGCGACGGTGCTGGGCATGGCGCTGGCGGTCGGCACCGTCCAGCATTTCGCCACCGCCACCGTCGCGAATTAAGTCAGGAGGTCCCCATGGCGACCGACATCAATACCGAACACAGCCCCACCCTGAAGGCCACCCGCGCCCGCCAGGGCCGCTGGGGCCGCCACATCTTCTGGGTGCTGGTGATCTCGACCGTGCTGGCGGCCATCGCCCTGTTCGGGGCCTGGGGCATGCGCTCGGGCGATCTGGCCTCCGTCCAGCACAATACCGGCGCCGACACCCCGGCCGAGGCCGCCCAGGGCACGACCGTGCAGACCGCGCCCAAGCAGACCCCGGGCGAAAAGACCGCGCCCGCCCACTGAGGCCTTCGCGCTCTCGACAAAGAAAAAGGCCCCGGCGATCGCTCGCCGGGGCCTTCGTCTTTTTCAGCTTCGCGCGTCAGGCCGCCTGGCGGGTCCGGCGCGGATGGAAGAACAGCGCCTGGCCGATGGCGGCCTTCACCGTTTCCGGCTGGAACGGCTTGGTGATCAGGAAGGTCGGCTCCGGACGCTCGCCGGTCAGCAGGCGCTCGGGGAAGGCGGTGATGAAGATCACCGGCACGTCGAGGCGGGCCAGGATGTCCTTAACCGCGTCGATGCCCGACGAGCCGTCGGCCAGCTGGATGTCGGCCAGAACCAGGCCCGGGGTCTTGCGGGCGACGGCGTCGACCGCTTCGCCGCGGGTGGCGGCGATGTCGATCACGTCGTGACCCAGCTCGCGCACCAGCGCCTCGATGTCGGCGGCGATGACCGGCTCGTCCTCGATGATCAGCACCTCGGTGGCCAGTTCGGCGTCGATCTCGCTCTGGGCGTCGGCGATCAGCCGCTCGACCTCGCCGAAGTCGCAGTCGAGGATCTGGGCGGCCTCGGTCGGCGTGAAGCCTTCCAGGGCCGTCAGCAGGAACGCCTGGCGCGACCGCGGGGCGATACGCAGCAGACGCTGCGAAGCGTCGTCGGAGAGGTCGTCGCGACGCGCTTCGAGCTGGGCGCCCGAGGACAGCCAGATGGCGTGGAAGACGCGATAGAGCGCCACGCGCGGCGACAGCGCCGCGTCG
The DNA here is from genome assembly GCF_003185805.1 of Caulobacter sp. D5. Classification (GTDB taxonomy): domain Bacteria; phylum Pseudomonadota; class Alphaproteobacteria; order Caulobacterales; family Caulobacteraceae; genus Caulobacter. Next base: position 1,371 of record NZ_QHJY01000440.1, on the reverse strand, counting down.
AGCGAGCGTTCGCCGGCGGCCAGGGCCTCCAGCGCGACGCGGACATAGTGATCACCGGTGGTCTGATCCCCGGTCAGCGCGCGGGCGTAACGGCGAACGTAGGGCAGGTGCGGCGCCAGTCGGGCAAGAAGACTCATGACCCCTCCCGTAGAGTGTCTTCGAAACAAAAAAGGTCGTCCATCACGGCAAAGCTATGCCGTTCGATCGGGAGCATAACGTGCCCTGCGCGACGACGGTTCCGCAGCAACTCGATTTTTGGCACTCTACGCTCAAGCTTATGGAACCCGATGCGGAATCTGGCGTTGACCTCCAGCATTTATAAATTCGGCCGCAGGGGGCGGACGCTGCGCACAACCGGCGTCGAGGACATGATCGAACACGTACCCATGGAAGATCAACGCAAGGGATCCGCCTCGCTCGACGAGGCGCGGCTTCGTCAGCAGGCCATCGGCGTCAAGCTTCGCCAGATGTTCGACGAGGTGGTCAACGAGCCCATCCCCGACGAATTCCTCGACATTCTGCGCAAGGCTGAAAAGCCTTCGGGAGAGCGTTGAGCATGAGCGAAGCGCAAGTCGGCCGGTCGCCCATCGATCCGGTCCGTGACGAGACCTTCAAGAAAGAGCTCGTCACCCTCATCCCGCACCTGCGGGCCTTCGCGCGCACCCTCACCGGTGACCCGACGGCCGCGGACGACCTGGCGCAGGACGCCATGATGAAGGCCTGGGACGCCCGGGCCAGCTTCCAGCTGGGCACCAACATGAAGGCCTGGACCTTCATGATCCTGCGCAACCAGTTCTATTCGGAGAAGCGTCGCTCCTGGCGCCAGAGCCAGCTCGACCAGGAGGCCGCCGAGCGGACCCTGGTGGCGGTCGACGATCCGGAAGCGCCGGTGGCGCTGGACGAGCTGCGCATGAGTCTCGCCATGCTGCCGCCGGAACAGCGCGAAGCCCTGATCCTGGTCGGGGCCGGCGGTTTCGCCTACGAGGAAGCGGCCGACATCTGCGGATGCGCGGTCGGCACGGTGAAGAGCCGGGTCAGCCGGGCCCGCCGGGCCCTGCAGGCCATCCTCGAGTCGGGCGGCTATGAGCGTGACGGCGCCGCCGCCGGCGACGCGATGCACGCCATCCTGGCCGATGCGGAGCGTTTGAGCACCCAGCGGTGAAGCGCGTGTACGGCCGCGCGGCGGAGGTCGTCGGCACCATCCGGGTCCGCCTGCTGCTGACCCTGACGTTGGCGCTGCTGCCGGTGCTGCTGATCGGCGCGCTGCAGTCGGCCCTCGTGTTCAAGCACGAGGGCGACGCCCGGCGGCAGAGCCTCGAGCTGGCCGCCGGCCGCAGCGCCGCCATCGCCCGCGCCCGCATCGAGGCGGCC
>NZ_QHJY01000439.1 GCF_003185805.1 Caulobacter sp. D5 | reverse complement strand
CGCGGCGACCGGGGCCGGGGCGGCCAGCGGCGCGGCCGCGGCGGCCGGAGCGGCCTGGACGTAGGCGGTCGGGGCGACGGTCAGTTCACGGGCGACGCGGATCTTCAGGCCGGCATGCTCGACCTCGATCTCGCTCAGGCCGGTGTCCTTCAGGATGTCGGCGAGCTTGCGGACGAGGCGGGCGTCGATCGACGGGGTTTCGACCGTCTCGGGAGCCTTCGGAGTGGACATTGAAATCGTACCTTATGGTTCTGGGCCGGGAGCGCGGACGTCAGTCGGCGCTGATCAGTCCGGCGGCGGCCTCGATGGCCAGTTCATAGCTTGCCGCGCCGAAGCCCGAGACCAGGCCCGTCGCGGCAAGCGAAACGAAGGTGTGGCGACGGAACTCTTCCCGCGCCGCAGGGTTCGACAGGTGACACTCGATGACCGGGATATTCAAGGTCTTCAGGGCGTCGAGGAGGGCGATGGAGGTGTGTCCATAACCCGCCGGATTGATCACGAGCGCGCTGGCCTCGGTGCGAGCTTCCTGCACCCAGTCGATCAGCACGCCTTCGTGATTGCTCTGCCGGAAAACGACGGAAAGCCCCTTGGCCGCGGCCCGCGCTTCGCAGCGCTTGCGCACGTCATCCAGGGTGTCCTTGCCGTATATCTCGGGCTCCCGCGTTCCCAACAGGTTGAGATTGGGCCCGCTCAGCACATGGATCGGTTTGACCATTCGGCTCCGCCGTCGATTCCGGAGGTCTTGTATAGCCGGTTCCCTCGCGTCACAAGCATGCCTCGCTTCGGAGGTGAGATGAGACTTCTACTGAACGGCGAAGACCGCCAATTCGACGGCGTCGCCAGCATCGCGGACCTGGTGGCCGCCCTTGGCCTGGACGCGCGCAAGGTGGCGGTCGAGCGCAACCTCGAGATCGCCCCGCGCTCGCTCTATGCCGACACGGCGCTGGCCGACGGGGATCGGATCGAGATCGTGACCTTTATTGGTGGTGGGTGACTGAAAGTCCTTCTCCCCTTGCGGGAGAAGGTGGCGGCCGAAGGCCGTCGGATGAGGGGTCTCTCAG
>NZ_QHJY01000050.1 GCF_003185805.1 Caulobacter sp. D5 | reverse complement strand
GGCGGCGCGGCGGCGCGGTGCACGAACAGCTTCCGCTCCAGCCGCTCGCCCGCGACGGCGGCCGGCGAGGCCAGGCCCCAGCCCTCGGCCAGCGCCTCCAGGGCGGCGACGAAATCCGCGTCGCGAAACAGGCCCGCCAGGTGCGCGCAGGCGTCCGGCTCGCTGAGCAGGCGCTCGATCAGGGCCTCGCCCTCTGGAAGTTGCACGCCCGGACCCGGCCCTTGTCGGTTGAGAAGCGGCACAATAGGCTCGGGCGATGAGATTGCCAGACCGCCTTCGCCTGCCGCTGACCTTCGATCCCGGCCGGCTACGCGCGGACCTCGCGACCCTGGCCGCCTCCACCGACTGGATCGCCCACTTCGTGAAGCAGAACTACGAAGGCGACTGGAGCGTCATCCCCCTGCGCAGCAAGGCCGGCGCGACCCATCCGGTGATGATGATCTATTCCGACCCCGAGGCCACGGAATTCGAGGACACCCCGTTCCTGGCCCCCTGCCCCTATTTCCGCGAGGTGATCGCCGCCTTCCCGATGCCGGTCACCAGCGCCCGGCTGATGAAGCTGGCGGCCGGCTCGGTGATCAAGACCCACACCGACCTAGAGCTCGACGCCGAGTCGACCCACGTGCGCTTCCACGTGCCGGTCGTCACCAACCCCGAGGTCGACTTCCGCCTCAACGGTGTGCGTGTGACCATGGAGGCCGGCAGCGCCTGGTACCTCAAGCTCTCCGACCCGCACAGCGTCGCCAACCGCGGGACGGAAGACCGCGTGCACCTAGTCATCGACGGCCGGGTCGACGACTGGGTGCGAGGGTTGTTCGCGGAAACGATCCCCTCTCCCCTTGCGGGAGAGGGTGGCCCGCGCAGCGGGTCGGGTGAGGGGTCGAAAACCCTCTCCGCCACGACGGCCGATCGACCGGGCGCGGTCGTCGAGATCTGAGAGACCCCTCATCCGTCGACCTTCGGTCGCCACCTTCTCCCGCAAGGGGAGAAGGATCAGGATGCGAGCAGCGTGAACTGCGCGTTCAGACCGTCCACCGAACTATTCGCCACCCACAGGTCGAACAGCCCCGGCTCGGCGATCCAGCCGGTCTCGCCGTAGAAGGCCAGGCTCTCGCGCTGCAGGACGAAGGTCACCTCGCGGGTCTCGCCGGGCCTCAGGTCCACCCGCGTGAAGCGCTTGAGCTCGCGCACCGGCCGGGTGCGGCTGGCCACCCGGTCGCGAACATAGAGCTGCACCACGTGGGTTCCGGCCAGCTTGCCGGTGTTCTTCACCTTGGCGGTGATCCGCAGCGGCTGGTTCCAGGCCAGGCTGGTCGTCGACAGCTTCAGGTCCGACAGGGCGAAGGTGGTGTAGGAAAGCCCGTAGCCGAACGGATAGAGCGCCTCGTTCTTCACCGTCCGCCAGCGGGCCTTGTACTCCTGGATCTCGCTGTCGGCGGGCGCGGGGCGCCCCGTCGTGCGGTGATTGTAGGCGTAGGGCTGCTGGCCGCTCTCGTACGGGAAGCTGACCGGCAGGCGGCCCGAGGGGTTCACGCCGCCGAACACCACGTCGGCCACCGCGTGGCCGGTCTCGGTCCCCAGGAACCAGGTGGCCAGGATCGCCGGGGCGTTCTTGACCGCCCCGTCCAGCACCAGGGCCCGGCCGTGGCGCAGCAGCACGACGGTGGGCTTGCCGACGGCGGCCACGGCCTCGGCCAGCAGCATCTGCGGCTTGGGAACGCCGATGTCGGTGCGCGACTGGGCCTCGCCCGACATGTTCTGGCCCTCGCCGATCGCCAGCACGACGATGTCGGCCCCTTGGGCCGCGGCGACCGCCGCCTCGATCCCGCCTGGGATCGAGGCCTCGACCTCGCAGCCCTTGGCGGTGCGCAGCAGGTTGGGATCCTCCAGCGCCTGGCGGAAGCCGGAGGCCAAGTCGACGCCCAGGCTCTTGTCACCGAAGAAGGCCCACGGCCCCAGGATGTTGTCGCGGTCCTCGGCGAACGGCCCGATCAGGGCGATGCGCTTGCCCGATCGCGGCAGCGGCAGCAGGTTTCCGTCGTTCTTCAGCAGCACGATCGAACGGCCGCCGGCCTCGCGGCTCAGGGCGCGCATCTGCGGCGTGGCGGTGCGGGCGGCCTGGGCCTTGGGGTCGATCGAGCGGAACGGCTGATCGAACAGGCCGATGGCCTCCTTCAGCATCAGCACCCGGCGCACGGCCTGATCGACCACCGCGATCGGCACGGCGCCGCTGGCCACCAGCTCGGGCAGGTAGCGGCTGTAGAGCCCGCTCTGCATGCTGATGTCGACCCCGGCCAGGATCGCCAGGCGCGCGGCGTCGCGATCGTCGGCGGCGTAGCCGTGGGCCACCAGTTCCTGGTCGGCGGTGTAGTCGGAGATCACCACGCCGCGGAACTTCCACTCGCCGCGCAGCAGGTCGGTCAGCAGGGCCTTGTTGGCCGTGGCCGGCACGCCGTTGATGTCGTTGAAGGCCGACATGGCCGTCAGGCACCCGGCCTCGAAAGCGGCCTGGAACGGCGGCAGGTGCACCTCGCGCAGCGTCGCCTCGGAGATCTCGACGGTGTTGTAGTCCATGCCCGCCGCCACCGCGCCGTAGGCGGCGAAGTGCTTGGCGCAGGCCAGCATCGAGTCCGGCGACTTCAGGTCGGGGCCCTGAAAACCGCGCACGCGGGCCTGGGCCAGGGCTTCGCCCAGGAACACGTCCTCGCCCGAGCCTTCGGCCACCCGGCCCCAGCGCTCGTCGCGGGCCACGTCGACCATCGGCGCGAAGGTCCAGTGCAGGCCGTGGGCCGTGGCTTCCTGCGCGGCGGCGCGGGCGGTGCGCTCGGCCAGCGGCGGGTCGAAGGCGGCGGCCTCGGCCAGGGGGATCGGATAGACGGTCTTGAAGCCATGGATGACGTCGGCCGCCAGCAGCAGCGGGATACCCAGCCGCGAATGCTCCACCGCCGCCGTCTGGGCCAGCAGGGCGCCCTCGACGCCGACGCCGTTCATCAGCGTGCCGATCTTGCCCGCGCGGGTCTCGGCCAGCAGCTGCTGGGTGTTGCGCAGGTTCACCGCCGGGTTCATGTCGCCCACCGGCGGGCGGATCATGTCGGCGTAGCAGGACAGCTGCCCGGCCTTCTCCTCGATGGTCATCTGGGCGATCAGCGCCTCGACGCGATCCGAGCCCCGGCCTTGCGCCGAGGCCTTGCCGGCCAGCGCAAATCCCGCAAGGCCCGCGGCCCCAGCCATCAGTCCGCGACGGCTGATCCCTTCAAGCCGCGCCTCACGCCGATCCATAGAATCCCTTCCGACTGACCTTTCGGCGGGCAACCTCGCCGAGGACGGCCCGCCGCGCAACGCCTCGCCGCCCATGAGGCGAACCGAGGGGGGTCGCTTGCGTTATCAGTCTGGCTGAAGGGAGACACGACCATGACCGCCCAATGGCGCATCGAGATCCGACTTGGCGAAGGCCACGCCCCCCTGCGCAGCGTCCTGGTCGAGGCCGACACCGAGGTCGAGGCCCTGCGCCAGGTGCTGGAAGAGGCCGAACGCGACCACGTCGCCGCCGAGGAGCTGCTGCTCGACGGCCAGGAAGAGGTGTTCTCCCGCACCGAGGTCCGCGAGGGTCACGTGGAGCATCAGGGCGAGGTCTGAGGCGACGCTCGCCCCGCACGCGCCGGGTGTGCGTGAAAACACAAATTCCACCTACCGCCGCGTGATACGAGCCGCCCATCTTACGGCGACCGCCGTCTCCAAGCGCGAGACGCGGCTGCCGGACGGGGCGAGGCGTTCAGGGGGAATAGATGGCTTGGCCGCTGCACGGCGCGATGGCGGCCCTGGCCGCGACCTTCGGCCTGCTGGCCGTGCTTTCGCCCTTGGTTGCAGCCGCTGCTGACGAGCCCCTGACCCCCGCCGCCATCGCCGACCTCGAAAGCAAGCTGCGGGGCGCCCGCATCGCCCAGGCCGCCATCGCCGCCCGGGTCGCCTGCTTCGAGCAGCAGGACCGCGACAGGGTCAAGGAACGCGACGCCGACCAGCTGCGCCTGGGCGGCCTGAGCACCCGCCGCGACGAGCTGAACGCCACGCTCGTCCAGCGCCGCGCCGAGTCCGAAGGATTCTTGACGCAGCAACAAGAGGCCAGCCTCGCGCTATCCCCATTACGGGCCGAGCTCACGACCCTGACCGCCTACAAGAACGCCCGGGAACAGGCCGTTCGGGGCTGCAAGAACAGATGGACCATCATGAGCTTCCTCTGCGACTCGTCGGCGGAGCTCGCCAGCATCACCAGCCGGATCAGCGACATCGACCGCGAACTCGGCCCGGTCGAGCGCAGGTTCAACGAGGCCGCCGCCAATCTGGCAAGCGCCGTCACGCGCTACAACGACAGCAAGGGCCTGCTGGACGCCGCCGAGGCCGAGATCGCCTCGACCACCAACGAGATCACCGCCGCCGAGGCCGACATCGGCCGCCTGCAAGCCGCCCTGTCCAGCCTGGGGCCGGCGGTGCGCGACAGCGGGCTGCTTCTCGACGAGTTCTCGGATGCGCTGGCCGACACCAGGCGGGTGCACGCCGCCGACGGCCAAAGACGCGCGGCCCTGGCCGTACGCGACCTGGCGGCGCGGGTCGACGGCGCCCGCAGTCGGTACGACGCCCTCTATGACCAGGCAAGAACGACCCTGGCCGAGCACAACCTCGCCGCCTGCCCGGCCTGAGGCCGGCGTCGCCAGGGAGACGGTCGAAAAGCCCGGCGACAGCGCCGACCTCAAGCGCGCGTCGATGGAACAGAGGGCTCGCCTCAACCTTCGCGTTGACAACGCTGTCAAGTCATGGCGACCTCCATCCCAACGACCGCATTCGACGATCGAAGGGAGACCCCATGGGCGAAGGACCGCGCCTCGACCGCCGCGCGCTGCTGGCCGCCGGCGCCGCGCTGGGCTTGATGCCTACGCTCCCCGCCCTCGCCGCCGACCAGGAGGCCCGCGTCCGGTCGCTGCTCAAGCAGATGACCCTCGACGAGAAGATCGGCCAGACCCACCAGCCGGCCGGCGGGCGGCAGAAGGCGCTCAATTCCAAGATCGACGCCACGGCGCTGGATCTCGTCCGCAAGGGCGGGGTCGGCTCGTACCTGCACGTGGCCGGCGCGGCGTTCCTGCGCGAGCTGCAGCGCACGGCGGTCGAGGAGTCGCGGCTGAAGATCCCTTTGCTGTTCGCCATCGACGTGGTGCACGGCTTCCGCACCCTCTACCCCGTGCCTCTGGCCATGGCGGCGACCTTCGATCCGGAGATCGTACGGGCCACGGCGCGGATGGCGGCGGTGGAGACGGCGGTCAGCGGCCTGCACTGGACCTTCGCCCCGATGGTCGACATCGCCCGCGACCCCCGCTGGGGCCGCATCGTCGAGGGAGCCGGCGAGGATCCCTATCTCGGCTCGGTCATGGCGGCGGCCCAGGTGCGCGGTTTCCAGGGCGAGGGCCTGTCGAGCAAGGACTCGATCCTGGCCTGCGCCAAGCACTTCGGGGCCTATGGCGCGGCGGCGGGCGGGCGCGACTACGACGCCGCCGAGCTGTCGGACCGCACGCTGAACGAGGTCTATCTGCCGCCCTTCCACGCCGCCGCGAAAGCCGGCGCCGGCACGATGATGACTGCCTTCAACGACCTGAACGGCGCCCCGACCACCGCCAACGCCGCCCTGGTGCGCGGCGTGCTCAAGACCCAGTGGACCTGGCCGGGCCTGGTGGTCAGCGACTGGAACGCCATCCTCGAACTGATCAACCACGGCATCGCCGAGACCCCGGTTCAGGCCGCCGCCCTGGCCCTGAAGGCCGGGGTCGACATGGACATGGCCAGCGGCGTCTACGCCGCCCACCTGAAGACCGCCATCGCCGCCGATCCCTCCCTTCTCCCCCTGCTCGACCAGGCCGTCACACGCATCCTGACCGCCAAGATGCGGCTGGGGCTGTTCGACGACCCCTACCGCTTCGGCGATGTCGAGCGGGAGAAGACGGTGTTCCTTAGCCCGCCGCACCGCGCCATCGCCCGCGAGGCGGCGCGCAAGGCCGTGGTGCTGCTGAAGAACGACGGCGGCCTACTGCCGATCGCGCCCGCCACGAAGAAGATCGCCGTCATCGGCGCCCTGGCGACCGACAGCCTCTCCCAGCTCGGTTCGTGGAAGGCGCGCGGCCAGGTCGGCGACGTCGCTCCCCTCTTGCCGGCCTTGCAGGCCGCCGCGCCGGCCGGGAGCGAGATCGTCCACGTGGCCGGCGCCTCGCCCCGCAGCCTTGATGAAAGCGGCATCCCCGCCGCCGTCGAGGCCGCCAGGGCGGCCGACCTCGTGCTGCTGATGGTCGGCGAGGACTTCGACCACAGCGGCGAGTCCCGCAGCCGCTCGGACCTGTCGCTGCCCGGCGCGCAAAGCGCTCTGGCCCGCGCCGTGCTGGCGACCGGCAAGCCCGTCGTCGTGCTGCTGCCGTCGGGCCGGCCGCTGGTCGCGCCCGAGGTGCTGGAGAAGGCGCCGGCGGTGCTGGCGACCTGGTTCCTCGGCGTCGAGGCAGGTCCCGCCCTGGCCGACATCCTGTTCGGCAAGGCGGCCCCCGGCGGCCGCCTGCCGGTCGGCTTCCCGCGCGCCACGGGCCAGTCGCCGACCTTCTACGCCCACACGCCCAGCGGCCGCCCGGCCGATCCGGACCTGGCCAAGGACACCGCCCGCTACCACGACGTCGACATCGGGCCGCTGTTCCCGTTCGGCCATGGCCTGAGCTATGCGCCCTTCGCCTATTCCGATCTGGCGCTCGACCGCGAGACCGTCGCCCCCGGCGGCGCGGTGAAGATCTCGCTGACGATCGCCAACACCGGCCAGCTCGCCGCCGACGAGGTGGTGCAGCTCTATGTGCGCGACCCGGTCGCCAGCGTCGCCCGGCCGGTCAAGGAGCTGCGCGGCTTCCTGCGCGTGACCCTGGCGCCCGGCGAAAAGAAGCGCGTCGCCTTCACCCTGACGCCGGCCCAGCTGGCGATCTGGAGCCCGGCGGGCTGGATCATCGAGGCCGGCAAGGTCGAGGTGATGATCGGCTCGTCCTCGGCCGACATCCGGCTGCGCGGGGCCTTCACCATCACTGCGCCCGGCAAGAGCCGCGATCCGGCGACGGCGATCCTCACCCCTGTGAGCGTCGCATGAGCGGCCCGCTCTGGACCCTGCTGGTCGTCGCCGCCGGGGTCGCCCTGGTGGTGTTCGCTACGCTGAAACTCAGGCTGCCGGCCTTCTTCGCCCTGCTGCTGACCGCCATCGCCGCCGGGATCGCCTTCGGGGCCGAGCCGGTCAGCGTGCTGGCTTCCGTCAAGAAGGGCGCGGGCGAGGCCCTGGGCTTCGTGGCGGTGATCCTGGGTCTGGGTTCGATCTTCGGCGCCCTCCTGGAAGCCGGCGGCGGGGTCGGCGTCATGGCCCGCGCCCTGCTCGACCGCTTCGGCGTGCGACGCGCGCCCTGGGCTCTGGCGACGATCGGAATCCTGGTCGGCATTCCGCTCTTTTTCGACGTCGCCCTGATCATCCTGGCCCCGCTGATGCTGGGCGTGGCCCAGCGCTCGGGCAAGGCCGTGGCCTTCGTCGCCCTGCCGGTGCTGGCGGGCCTGGCGGTGATGCACGGCCTGCTGCCGCCGCACCCCGGCCCGGTCGCCGCCGCCGAACTGCTGCACGCCGACTATGGCCGCATCGCCTTGTGGGGCCTGGCCTGCGGAATCCCGGCCGTGCTGGTCGCAGGCCCGCTCTACGCCCTGGCCGCGTTTCGCAAGGGCGTCTACGTCGCGCCCGAGACCTCTCCCGTGGCTGATGACGGCGCGGTCGACGCCCTGATCGGCCTGTGGCCGGCGCTGGTCGGCATGTTGGCCCCGCTCGTCCTGATCGTCGCCGGCGCCGTGGCCCACGCCGCCTTGCCGGAGGGACCGGTCCGCACGGCGCTGGCGTTCTTCGGCCATCCGTTCGTCGCCCTGGCCGTGGCCTGCGGCTACGCCTGGGTGCTGCTGCGGCGGCGCGGCGTCGACCGGCATCGGCTGCTGGGGATCGCCGGCAGGGCGCTGGAGCCGGCCGGGGCCATCGCCCTGGTCATCGGAGCCGGCGCGGCCTTCAAGCAGGTGCTGATCGACAGCGGGGCCGGCGCCCACCTGACCGCTGCTGTCGAGGGCGCGCGGCTGTCGCCGCTGGTCTTCGGTTTCCTGATCGCGGCGATCATGCGCATCGCCCAGGGTTCGGCCACCGTGGCCATGGTCGCCGCCGCCGGCCTGGCCGCCCCGCTAGCGACGGCGGCCGGCCTGGACGCCAACCAGGTCGCCCTGGTGGTGATCGGCATCGGCGCGGGCGCGACCGTGGTCAGCCACGTCAACGACGCCGGGTTCTGGCTGGTCGGGCAGTATCTGGGCCTGTCGGAGACCGAGACGTTCAGGAGCTGGACCGTGGCCTCGACGATGGCGGGGCTCGTGGCGTTCGCGGCGGCGTTGGTGGCGTCGGCGTTGGTGTGAGCCAACCCCGCCCCCTCCCCCGTAAAACCCCCGCGAAAGCGGGGGCCCAGGTGTTTTATCGTCGAGCGCCGTGGATTGCAGAAAAAGCCTGGGTCCCCGCTTTCGCGGGGATTTTACGGAAGGGAGATGAGGCTCCCTACCGCAGCACGCCCCGCCGCGTCTGCCACCAGGCATAGGCCAGGAACAGCGCCAGCAGCACGGCGATCACCGCGCTGGTGACGGCCATCTGCTGGCCCATCACCTTGCCGCCGTCGCTGAGCACGTAGGTGTAGACGAGGCTCAGCAGGAACGCGGCCAGCGACACGGCGAACACCGGCGCGGCGATCTTCCGACGCAGCAGGATCAGCACCGAGGCGCCGAAGGCTCCGAACACGCCCACGGCCCAGACCACGGTCATCCAGCCCGGCATCCGCTGGTAGTGATCGATCTGGGCTTGGGTCATGCCGGCGCTGGCCATGTAGGCCGGCCCCTGCGACATGCTCATCACGAAGTCGAAGACGCCGACGGAATTGAACAGCACGGCGACCGCGCCCACCAGCCACAGGTGCCAAGGCGTCTTGCTCTTGGTATCGCTCATCATGCCCTCCCCAGGTCATGGTTTTCTTCTGGGGACGAGACTGCCTCAGGCGGCCCGGCGGCGATAGAGATAGTCGTCCGGCAGGCCCATGCGCCGCGAGGACTCGACGGCCGGCGAGCCCTTGATCGGCACCCTGTCGGCGCTGGCCCCGGCCAGGCGCACCAGCCGCCGCTCGACGCCGTTCAGCTGCCAGGCCTCGCCCAGGCCCAGCCGCGCCCGCACCTCGACCGGGGTGATCGCCACGGCCGCCCGCACCAGCGGCTTCTGGATCAGCCGCAGCGGCCCCGGCAGCAGCGGGGTGGACGTCATGATGTCGAGAAACTCGAAAACGATGTCCGAGGGTTCGAGGCTGGGCAGCATCAGGGCCATCTGCCGCTTCCACTGCGCCTCGCTGGTCGGGGCCCCGGTCGCGCCGTAGAGGCGCGCGCCGGGGGCGGCCTCGGCGAAGGCGGCGTCCCGCTCGGCCGGGGTCAGGGCGTGGGCGTAGGCGTGATAGGCCTCGATGAAGCCGAAGCTGGCCGTGGCCTGCACCCAGTCGAGCAGCACCGGATCGTTGGCCTGGTAGGCCACGCCGCCCGGCGTCTGGCCCGTCACATGACCGTGCATCCGCACCACGCCGGCGATCATCTTTTCGGCCGTCTCGCGCGGGCCATAGACCGTGACCATGGCCGCAAGACCCGTGCGCTTGAGGCGCTTCAGGGGCTCGGCCTTGAAGCTGGAATGGTCCCAGACGCCCGAGCGCACGCGCGGCTCGGCCAGCTCCAGCAGCACCGCCGTGATCCCGCCGACGAACAGCGACACCGGGTTCTTGAACACCCGCCACGACACCGAATCCGGACCGATCAGGGCGGCCGCGCCCGGCGGGGCGGAGAAGTCGATCGCCGGTCCCCCGTCCGGCGTCAGCAGTCGCGCGGCGGCCCGCGAGAGGGGATCGGCCATCAGTTCACCCGTCGTTCGCGCCCGACCCAGTAGGGCTCGCGCAGTTGGCGGCGCAGGATCTTGCCCGAGGCGTTGCGCGGCAAGGCCTCGACGAAGTCCACGCTCTTCGGGGCCTTGAAGTGCGCGATCCGCGTGCGGGCGAAGGCGATGATGTCCTCGGCGTCGGGCGTGATCCCGGGCTTGGGCGCGACCACCGCCTTGACCGCCTCGCCCCACTTGTCGTCGGGCACGCCGATCACCGCCACCTCGGCCACGTGCGGATGGCCGTAGACCGCGCTTTCCACCTCGGCCGGATAGATGTTCTCGCCGCCGGAGACGATCATGTCCTTCACCCGGTCGTGGATGAAGAGATAGCCGTCGTCGTCCAGATAGCCGGCGTCGCCGGTGCGCAGCCAGCCGTCGGCGTCGATGGTGGCGGCGGTGGCCGCGTCCAGCTTCCAGTAGCCGGCCATGTTCGAGGCGCTGCGCACGGCGATCTCTCCGACGGTGTTCGCGGGCAGAACGCGCCCGGCCTCGTCGAGGATGCGAAGCTCCACCCCCGGCATCGGCAGGCCGGCCGAGCGCATGCGGGTGTTGCCGGCCGGGTCGTGGTCCTCGGGCGGCAGATAGACCACCGTGCCGGTGGTCTCGGTCATGCCGTACTGCTGGACGAAGCCGCAGCCGAACACCTCGATGCTCTCGCGCAGCAGATCCAGCGGGATCGGCGCGGCGCCATAGAGGATATAGCTCAGCCGCGAATAGTCGATCTGGCGGGCCCGGGGCAGGCGCACGACGATCTGCAACGCCGCCGGCACCAGGAACATCTTCGACACCCGGTCGTGCTCGATGAAGTCCAGCACCTTGAAGGGGTCGAACTCCCGCGCCACCACGCCCTTGGCCCCGTTGAAGAGGCCCACCAGCCCCCAGCCGGTGCCGCCGATATGGGCCACCGGCATGGCCACCAGGCTGACGTCGTCCGGTCCCCAGACGTTCCAGGGCATCGCCGTCTGCTCGGCGGCCGCCTTGCGCATGGCCAGCAGGTTGTTGTGGGTCAGCATCGCGCCCTTGGGCTTGCCCGTCGTGCCCGAGGTGTAGAGCTGCAAAACCACGTCTGACGGGCGCAGCGGCACGGCGGGGTCGGCCTCGTCCTGGGCGTCGCGCCACGCGGGGAAGGCCGCAAGATCGCCGCCGCCCTCCATGGCGACGACCGGCGGCTGCGGTCCGGCCAGCAGCTTGGCCACCTCGCCCACGTGCTCGACCAACTCGGGACCGACGAAGACCATCTTCGCCTCGGTGTCGGCGACGATGTAGGCGATCTCGGCCGGGGCCAGGCGCCAGCCGACGGGGGCCATCACCACCCCGGCCTTGGCTGCGCCGAGCAGCAATTCGAAATAGCTGTCGCTGTTCTTGCCGACATAGGCGATGCGGTCGCCGGGCTTCAGCCCCTCGGCGAGCAGGGCGCGGGCCACCTGGTTGGTGCGGCGGTCGAGCTCAGCGAAGCTGGTCTCGCGCCCCTCGAAGGCGAAGGCCACGGCGTCGGGCCGCACCTGGGCGTGATAGCGGGGCACGTCGCCCAGCGTCGGCATGCGGGCGAAATCGACGGCGTCCTGGATCATCGCTGCTCTCCCGGTGAAGCCGTCTGACGCGGCCGTTCGAAGTACATGGTTTTCGGCGTGACCCCGGGTAAGTCAACGTCGGGTGGAGGGGTCGAGTCGAAGACCGGTGGAATGGCGCGTTGAGTCGCCCCCGCGACCGGCCGTAAGCTGTGACTCGAAAGCCGCGAGGAAAAGCACCGCCCATGACCAGCTTCCTCCTGCGCCGCGAGCAGCGCGGCCTGCTGATCTCGGTCATCCTGGGCCTGCTGGTCGCGCCGCTGCTGCTGCTGCTGACCACCTGGGAGATCCAGCGCGAGTTCACCCGCGGCCGGATGCTGCGCGACGCCGTCGATCACTCCTACGAGCAGCGCATGCAGCTGCAGACGGTGTTCTCGCTGATGCAGGACGCCGAGACCGGCCAGCGCGGCTTCGTCATCACCGGCCAGGACCGGTTCCTGGAGCCCTACGACGCCGCCCAGCGCCGCCTGCCCAGCCAGCTGGCCTCGCTGCGCGCCCTTCGCCAGCGCGACGTCGGCGACCTGATCGCCAACGACGATCCAGTTTTCGATCGCCTCGAAGCGCTGATCGAACAGAAGCAAAAGACGATGGCCGAGGGCATCCGCCTGCGCCGCGAGCAGGGGCACGACGCGGCCCGCACCCTGATCTCCAGCGGCAAGGGCAAGGTGATCATGGACGAGATCCGCCTCGTCACCCGCGAGCTCCAGGCATCCGACAAGGCCGCCCTCGACCGCCGCATCGCCGCCAACGACGCCCTGACCCTGCGCACCGAGCGCCTGACCCAGATCCTGTTCGCGGTGCTGGTGGTGTTCCTGCTGGCCGCCTTCATCCTGCTGTCGCGCCAGATCCGCGCCCGCCAGCAGCTGTTCACCGTCGCCCAGGCCACGGCCGGGCGGCTGGACGCCATCCTCGACAACGCCCAGGACGCCGTCATCACCCTCAATCCCAGCGGCACCATCGAGACCGTCAACAAGGCCGCCGAGGCCATGTTCGGCCTGCCGCGCGAGACCTTGGTCCGCCGGGCGCTGTCGCAGTTCGTGGACCTGCCCGACCGCGGCCAGCTGTTCGTCCAGCACCTGGCCGGCGGCGAAGACCTGTCCAAGGGCGTGCTGCGCGAGTTCGTCGCCTACCGCCCCGACGGCAGCACCTTCCCCGTCGAGGCCTCGATCGGCCTCGTCCGCCTGCCCGAGGGCGAGCGCATCGCGGCCTCGGTGCGCGACATCTCCGAGCGCCGCCGGGTGGAGAAGCTGAAGGCCGAGTTCGTCTCGACCGTCAGCCACGAGCTGCGCACGCCCCTGACCTCGATCGCCGGGTCGCTGGGCCTGCTGGTCGGCGGGGCGGCCGGCGCCCTGCCCGAGCGCGCCGCGCGCCTGCTGGGCATCGCCCACAGCAACTGCCAGCGGCTGGTGCGGCTGATCAACGACATCCTCGACATCGAGAAGATCGAGTCCGGCCAGATGGAGTTCGACCTCCGCCCGCTAGACCTCGGCGACCTGGCCCAGCGGGCGGTGGACGCCATGGGCGGGCTGGGCGGCCAGATGGGCGTGACCTTCAAGCTCGACGTGGCGCCGAACCTGCCGCCGGTGCGCGGCGACGCCGACCGCCTGGCCCAGGTGGCCGCCAACCTGCTGTCGAACGCCGCCAAGTTCTCGCCGCCCGACGGGGTGGTCGAGGTCAAGGTCTACGCCCCGCGCCCCGACCTGCTGCGCTTTTCCGTCCGCGACCACGGGGCCGGCGTGCCCGAGGCCTTCCGCGACCGCATCTTCTCGAAGTTCGCCCAGGCCGACGCCTCCGACACCCGCGCCAAGGGCGGCACGGGCCTGGGCCTGGCCATCTCGCGCGAGATCGTCCAGCGCCACGGCGGCCGGCTGTGGTTCGACTCCGAGCCCGGCCGGGGCGCGACCTTCCAGTTCGAGCTGGCGACCGTCGAGACCCGCGTCAGGACGATCGAGGCCAGCGACGGCGGGGCTCGCGTCCTGCTGTGCGAGGACGATCCCGACATCGCCGAGATCCTGTCCCAGGCCCTGCGCGAGGCCGGGGTGCGGGTCCACACCGTCGGCGACGTGGCCTCGGCCCGGGCGGTGCTGGAGATCGGCGGCTTCGACGCCTTCGTCACCGACGTGCGCCTGCCCGACGGCAGCGGCCTCGACTTGCTGCGCCGCCTGCGCGCCGACGCCAACACCCGCGACATCCCCGCCCTGGTGATCTCGGCCGAGGCCGCCGAGGGCCGGGGCGAAGCGCTGGACGTGGTCGACTGGCTGCAGAAGCCGATCGACCTGGAGCGCCTGCGCACCGCCGTCCATCGCGCCGTCAACGGCCACGCCGACACCCGCCGCATCGAGGTGCTGCATGTCGAGGACGACCGCGACGTCCACGCCGTGGTCCGCGACGCCCTGCAGGAGCGCTGCACCGTCCGCCACGCCGACAGCGTGCGGACCGGCCGCGCCGCCCTGTCGCTGGCCAGGCCCGACGTGGTGATCCTCGATCTGGGCCTCGGCGACGGCAACGGCGTGGAGCTGCTGGGCGACCTGCACGACGGCGACGACCCGGTTCCGGTCATCGTGTTCTCGGCCCAGCCCATCGAGGACAAGGCCCTGGCGGCCTCGGTCGACGCGGTGCTGACCAAGTCCAAGACCACTCTGGACCAGCTGGCCCGAACTGTGCGCAAGCTCGCCGCGGACGCCGATTCCAAGAGACGCCGATGACCGACCTGAAGCTCCTTTACGTCGATGACGAGGCCGACATCCGCGAGGTGGCGACCTTCTCGCTGGAGCTGGATCCGGGCATCGAGGTGCGGGCCGCCGACGGCGGGGCCGAGGCCTTCGCCATGCTCGACCGCGACGCCTGGCGCCCCGACGTGGTGCTGCTGGACGTGATGATGCCCGACATGGACGGCCCGGCCGTGCTGGCCAGGCTGCGCGAGCGGGGCGACCTCGACGGCGCGCCGGTGATCTTCATCACCGCCCGCGCCCAGGCCGAGGAGCGCGCCCGCCTGCTGGGCTTCGGCGCGGCCGACGTCATCACCAAGCCGTTCGACCCGATGACCCTGGCCCAGGACGTGCGGGCGATCCTGGCGCGATGAACGATCCCCTCGCCCCGCTGCGCGCCAAGTTCCTCGCCCGCGCGGCGCAGGACCTGGCCCTGCTGCGCTCGGACGAGGCCTCGATCAAGGACCGCCACTACGTCGTCCACCGCCTGGCTGGCGCGGCCGGCGTGTTCGGCTATGGCCAGGTCACCGAGCTGGCCCGCGAGCTGGACGACCTGCTGCTGGCCCAGGGCGACGCCCCGCCCGAGGCGTTTTCCGCGCTGATTTCGGCGCTGGAAGGCCTGGAAGCCTAGATCCCCGCCCATTTTTACGTCGAACCGGCCGCGCCTTAACGGAATAGGCGGGGTTGCGCCCGATTTTGCCCTCGAGTTCGAACGGGACGAGCGGGTACGGCGTCATGTTTGCAGTAAAGCGTTTCGAGGGCGAGGCGAGCCAGACCCGCCTGCTGCTGTCGCTGATCGCCGCCTACGCCGTCGCCATCGCCTATTGCGACCTGCTGACCCGGGGCCCGTCGGGCATGGCCTCGATGTGGCCGTGCAACGGGCTGCTGGCCGCCGGCCTGATGCTGCTGACGCCGGGCCGCAGCGCGATCCTGCTGGTGGTCAGCGCCGCCAGCCACCTGCTGCTCGACGGCCTGGGCGGCACGCCGCCGGCCATGACCGTGCTGTTCACGACGCTGGATTCGCTGGAAGCGGTGCTGATCGCCCTGGTGCTGTCCAAGGCCTTCGGCGGGCCGCCCCGGCTGAAGAACCTGGGCCGCGCCGCGCGGGCGGTCGGCCTGGCGCTGCCGGTGACCGTGACTCTGGCCATCGTTGGCGCCTTCGCGACCGCGCCGATGCTGCACGCGCCCCTGCCCGTGCTGATCAAGAACTGGCTGTTCATCAACATCCTGGGCATGAGCGTCGGCCTGCCAGCCGCCCTGATCCTGTTCGATCCCCGGATGAAGCGCGGCTTCGAGCGCTCGGCCTGGGAGAAGGCGGCCTGCTACGCGGCGGTCGGCGTCGCCGCCCTGGCGGCGTTCGGCCGCCCCGGCCACACCCTGCCGTTCCTGGTGTTTCCGGCCGGGGTGCTGGTGGCCTTCCGGCTCGGCCCCAAGGGCGCGGCCTGGTCGACCCTGATCATCGCCGCCATCGCCACGCCGCTCAGCGTGCTGGGCATCGTCGCCGAGGCCGCGACGAGGGCCCAGGCGTCCGAGCGCGCCCACGCCCTGCAGCTGCTGGTCAGCGCCCTCTTCTTCACCTGCCTGGCCGCCGCCCTGGTGCTGGCCAACCAGCAGCGCCTCAAGCAGCTCCTCGTCCGTCGCCAGGCCCTGGCGCGACAGGCCCAGGCCCGCGCCCAGGCCGCGAGCCTGGCCAAGACCGAGTTCCTGGCCACCATGAGCCACGAGATCCGCACGCCGCTGAACAGCGTGCTGGGCTTCACCCGCCTGCTGGCCGACCGCGACGACCTGGCCCCCGAGGCCCGCCGCCACGTGGCCCTGATCGACGGCTCCGGCGGCGCGCTGCTGACCCTGGTCAACGACGTGCTCGACTTCTCGCGGGTCGAAGCCGGCCGGGTCGAGCTGGAGATCGCGCCCGCCCGGGCCGAGACCGTGCTGCGCGACGCCGCCGCCATCGTCGCTCACGACGCGCAGGCCAAGCCTCTCGCCCTGGAGATCGAGGTCGTCGGCGACGCCGACCGCCACCACGGCCTGGACGCCGCCCGCCTGCGCCAGGTGCTGCTCAACCTGCTCAACAACGCCGTCAAGTTCACCCCGGCCGGCAAGGTGACCGCCCGCCTGATCGTGACGCCCGGCGCCGAGACCGACAGCTTGCGGATCGAGGTCAGCGACACCGGCATCGGCGTGCCGCCGCAGCTGCGCGACCGCCTTTTCCAGCGCTTCTCGCAGGGCGACAGCTCGGTCACGCGGGCTTTCGGGGGCGCGGGCCTGGGCCTGGCGATCAGCAAGGCGCTGGTCGAGCTGATGGACGGGCGGATCGGCATGGAGGCCAACGCCGACCAGGGCTCGACCTTCTGGATCGAGCTGGCCGCCGAGGCGTGCGACGCGCCCCGCCACACGCCGCTGGCGGCGGCCGGCCGGATCGCCGGGACCCGCGTCCTGCTGGTCGACGACCACCCGATGAACCGCGAGATCGGCGGCGCCTTCCTGACCCTGGCCGGCTGCGAGGTGACCACCGCCGACAATGGCCAGGAGGCGGTCGAGATGGCCCGGGCCGGCGGCTTCGACGTGGTGCTGATGGACATCCACATGCCCGGCATGGACGGTCTGAGCGCCACCCGCGCCATCCGCGCCCTGCCCGGCCCGGCCGCCGCCGTGCCGATCATCGCCATGAGCGCCGACGCCCTGCCCCAGCAGGTCGCCCAGTGCCGCGAGGCCGGCATGGTCGACCACGTCGCCAAGCCGATCCAGAAGGAGCTGCTCTACGCGACGATCGAGACCTGGGCGGGGGAACGCGAGGCGGCCTGATCGGCTCGCCCTCGCTCGCTACTGATCTGGGGTCGAAAAACCCAAGTTCAAGAATTGCCGGCCGGCCAATTATGCGCAGGGTGTAGCGCCTTCGACGCGGGGCCGCGGCCCCCTCCGAAAAGGGCCCCGACCATGACCTCCACGACCGCGTTCTATCACGGCACGAAAGCCGACCTGCGGACCGGCGACCTGATCGGCGCCGGCTACGCCTCCAACTACGGCGCAGGCCGGACGGCGGCCTATGTCTATTTCAGCGCCACCCTCGACGCGGCGACCTGGGGCGCGGAACTGGCGCGGGGCGAGGGTCCCGGCCGGATCTACATCGTCGAGCCGACGGGACCGTTCGAGGACGACCCCAACCTCACCGACAAGAAGTTCCCCGGCAATCCGACCCTGTCGTACCGCACCAAGGATCCGCTGCGAGTGGTCGGCGAGGTCGCCGATTGGGCGGGCCATCCGGCCGAACAGCTCCAGGCCATGCGCGACCATCTGGCCCGCCTCGACGCCCAGGGGATCGAGGCGATCGAGGACTGAGGCGGGGCCAATTCCAAAATAGGTTCGTCATCCCGGAAAGCCCGCAGGGCTTATCCGGGGCCCAGGGGACCGGGCTCGGCGGATCGATCAGGCGCCCCGGCGGCGACCCAACGCAGTGCGGCGGCCCCTGGGTCCCGGCTCTCCGCTTCGCTGCGGCCGGGATGACGGTACGAGGTGAAGCGCGGCGACCGGGCATAAACACCACCCCCACTTCGCCCCCATCCGCCGCAACCCGCCCCACACCGCTGTCGCAGCCTCCGCCCGCCGGCCATCACGGCGGCCATGGACAGTCTCTTTTCCCCCGCCCTCGCCCTGCACATCGCCTGCGGCTTCATCGCCGTGGCCGCCGGCCTCGTTCCGCTGCTGACCCGCAAGGGCTCGCGCCTGCACCGGCTGTCGGGACGGGTCTATGTGGCGGTGATGGGCACGCTGCTGGCGGCGGCCTGGGTGATGACGGTCCTGCACTTCAACGCCTATTTCGCCGCCCTGTCGGCGACGGCCAGCATCGGCCTGTTCTCCGGCTTCCGGGTGCTGGGCCGCAAGCGTCCCGACCTCGACCCGCGCCAGCGCGCCAGGCCCCTGGACTGGGCGGCGGCCCTGGCCGTGGTCGCCATCGGCGCCTGGGTGGTGGTCCAGATGCTGACCGGCGCCTCGACGAGCCCGCGCATGCCGACCCTGGCCCTGGCCTACGCCGCCTTCGCCTTCGGCGGCTGGGACCTCTGGCGGTTCGCGCAGCCCACAGGCTGGCCGTTCGGCCCCGACCTCTGGACCTACGAGCATCTAGCGAAGATGCTGTGCGCCTACGGCGCAGTGGTCAGCGCCTTCTCGGGCAACTTCCTGACCTTCCTGCCGACGCCATGGAGCCAGCTCTGGCCGACCCTGCTGTTCCAACCGCTGGCCATGGGCTGGATCGCGGTGCTGATCGTCCGGCGGCGGCGGGCGGCTTTGCCCGCTTGATGGTCGCCCGCCTGAGGGCCGCCCCGACCAGCGCCTGGGTGTGGGCCTTCGTCGCCTACAGCTGGACCATGACCACGGTCAGCGCCGCCTGGTTCGCCCGCCGGTTCGCCGTCGATCGCGGCGAGGCCCTGGGCGTCGCGCCGTCGCTGCTGTGGCAAGGCGCGATCTACGCCGCCTGGCTGCCGGCGGCGGCGGTCGTCTGGCTGGTCCTGCGTCGGTTCGGGGCCGGGGCGCGCGGCCTGGCGGCGAACTTCGTGGCGGGGATCGCCGTGGTTCCGGCGCAGGCGGCGATCTCGAGCCTGATCGACGCCGGCTTTCTCGGCGGGGGCGATTTCGGGGCGCGGATGCTGGGGCGAACGCCCGTCTGCCTGCTGCTCTATTCGGCCATCGTCGCGGTCGGGCTGGCCGCCGTCCACCATCGCCGCGCCGCCGAGGCCCGGGCCCGCAACGCCCTGCTGGAGAGCGCCCTGGCGCAAGCTCGCGCCGTCTCCCCTGCGCCCGAGAGCGAGCGGCTGATGGTGATGTCGGGCGCCCGGCGCATCCCGGTCGATATCTCGGCGGTCGAGTGGTTCGGCGCGGCCGACAACTATGTCGTCGTCCACTGGGCCGATCGCGAGGGGGCCGGCCGCGAGGGCCTGCTGCGCGCCACGCTCCAGGGCCTGGAGGCCAGGCTGGACCCCCACCTCTTCGCCCGCGCCCACCGCTCGAGCCTGGTCAACCTCGCCCACGTGCGCGAGGCCCAGCCGCTGTCGGACGGCTCCTGGCGGCTGACCCTGACCAGCGGCGGCGAGGTGGTGACCAGCCGGACCTACAGGGATGCGCTGCTGGAACGCCTCAGGGGCAGTAGCTGACGTCGCGGGCGCAGGCGTAGATGATCCCGAGCCGCCAGCCGCCGGTGTCCCAGACGAACCAGCCGACCGCGATCATGCCCACGACCAGCATGACGACCCAACCCCAATAGCGGATGGGCTGGCTCGCCCGCTCGATCACCGACGGCGTGTCGGCGAAGGCGAAGCGGCCGCGCCTCAGCCCCCTCACCAGATGCCAGAGGATCGCCCCCTCGGCCGCGAGAAAGAACAGCATTCCGACAATCAGCATGGATCAGTCCCCGTCCCGGCCGACGGGCACGGTGGCCCGCCGCCGCGACGGGCGCAACCGGTCGCGAGGATCAGCTCCCCGGGCACGCCACGTGCGCGTCGGTCGGCTCCAGGCGGATCTCGCGGAAGGCCAGCTTGAAGCCGGCCTGCGCCGACAGCACCACGGGCGAGGAGATGCGGCTCATGTCGGCGCCCGCCGCCTTCAGGCACGAGAGCTTGATCTGGGTCTTGCGCCACTCGCCCACCGGGGCTTCGGCGAAGATCTTCGTCACGTCCACACCGCCGGCGCAGCCCTCGCCGCACGACACCGAGAAGCCCACCGGACCCGCCACCTTGGCGTCGACGCGATAGGTCAGGGCGATCGACAGGTCGCCGGTGGTCTGGCGGGTGAGGTCGGCGGGCGGGCCGTTGACCAGCAGGGCGCCGGGACCGGTCCAGGCGGCCAGGCGGGCGTCCTCCTGGGCGGCGGCGTCGATGGCGGTCAGGGTCACGCCCCCGGCCGTCGACAGCAGCCACGGCGCGGGCGCGCGGCCGGCCACGAAGTACTTATCGACATTGGCGCTGGCGCCGCTGACGCCCGAGACTTCCGAAAGCTGGGCCACCTTGCCGGGCCTGGCGTAGGACAGGCCGTAGCCATAGGCGAACTGCGGATCGTAGCCGGCGTCGCCCTGGTTCAGCGGCCCCTGGTCGGCGCGCCTGGGCCAGCTGAACGACAACTTGCCGGTGAAGTCGCGCCGGGGCTTGCCGTCCTTGCCAGCCACCAGCACGTCGGCGATCCCGCCGCCTTCCGAGCCGGGCAGCCAGGCCGCGACGAAGGCGTCCGAAGCGTTGATCTCGGGGTTCGCCCACAGCGGCCGGCCGCTGAGGAACACCGCCACCACCGGCACGCCCTGAGCCTTCAGCGTCTTGAGCAGGGCCAGATCGGTCTTGTCGCCCGGCTGGTATTCCAGGTGCTGCAGGTCGCCCTGGAACTCGGCATAGGGCGTCTCGCCGAACACCACCACGGCCACGTCCGGCCTGTCGGTGAATGAGCCGTCCTTCGACAGGGTCGCCTTGCCGCCGGCCGCCTCGACCGCTTCCTTCAGGCCGCTCCAGATCGATTGGGCGTTGGGGAAATCGGCGTTGGTGTTGCCCGTGCCCTGCCACGACAGGGTCCAGCCGCCAGCCGCCTTGCCGATGTCGTCGGCGTCGCCGGCCACCAGCACCTTCGCACCGGCCTTGATCGGCAGCACGCCGTCGTTCTTCAGCAGCACCAGGGATTTGGCCACCGCCTCGCGGGCCAGGGCGCGATGGTCGGGCGCGCCGACGCGCTCGAAACGACCCTGCACGGGCGGGGCGACGCGGTCGAACAGCCCCGCCTTGACCTTGACCCGCAGGATCCGCCGCACGGCGTCGTCCAGCCGCGCCATCGGGATCTCGCCGCCCTCGACCTGCTTGAGCGTGTTGTCGAACAGGCCCTGCCAGCTGTCGGGGGCCATGTACATGTCCAGGCCCGCGTTCAGGGCCTGCGGGCACGAGACGTTGGAGCAGCCGTCGACCTGGCCGTGGGCGTTCCAGTCGCCGACCACGAAGCCGGTGAAGCCCAGGCGGTCCTTCAGCACGTCGGTCAGCAGGGTCTTGTTGCCGGTGTGCTTGACGCCGTTCCAGCTGGAGAACGAGGCCATCACCGTCAGGATGCCGGCGTCGATGCTGGGCGG
>NZ_QHJY01000438.1 GCF_003185805.1 Caulobacter sp. D5 | reverse complement strand
GTCGTCGCCGACGGCCGCACGGCCATCACCGCCGACGCCGTCGGCCCCCGCGCCCGCCTGCGCCCCGAGGTGCTGGCCGGCCTGAAGGGCGAGCCGCTGGGCGAAGGCCTGGGCGGTCCCTGGGTGCAGGCGGCCTATCTCTACGCGGTGGTTCGCGCCGCCGGCGGCCAGATCGGCGTCGAGATCGCCGAGGAGCGGGTCAGCATCGCCGCCTGGACGCCCGCCGACTGACATTTCCGACTGAACCGTACGTTTTTCGGCGCCGTCACCGCTCCTTAACCCGGATCACGCCATCCTGGTCGTCTAGGATTTGGAGCGCGTCTGGCGGCGAAACCGCGCACACTTTCGCCTGACGCGCTCTCCGATTTGGAGCGTGCCGTGAAGACCTGCCTCGTCGTCGACGACAGCCGGGTGATCCGCAAGGTCGCCCGCCGTGCGTTGGAAGACATCGGCTTCGACATCGCCGAGGCCGCCGACGGCATGGAGGCGTTGGCCTGGTGTCGCGCGGCCATGCCCGACGCCGTCCTGCTCGACTGGAACATGCCGGTGATGAACGGCCTGGAATTCCTGCAGCGCCTGCGCCAGGAGCCGGGCGGCGACGCGCCGGTGGTGGTGTTCTGCACCGTCGAGAACAAGGTCGAGAACATCCGCCTGGCCCTCGATCACGGCGCCGACGAATACATCATGAAACCCTTCGACGGCGAGATCATCGCCGCCAAGTTCGCCGAGGCGGGCCTGCTATGACCCCCGAGGACATGGATCTGCTGGCGGCCCTGGGCCGCACCCGCGCCGGCCTGAAGGTCGAGGCCGACAAGCACTACGTGGTCGAAAGCCGCCTGGCGCCGCTGGCGCGCCGCGAGGGCTATCCCTCGATCGAGGCCCTGGTGGCGGCCCTGCGCGCCAAGCGCGAGGAGCGGCTGATCTGGGCGGTGGTCGAGGCCCTGACCGTCAACGACACCGCCTTCTTCCGCGACCGCGCCACCTTCGCCTTCCTGCGGGAAACGGCGCTGCCGGAACTGTCGCGCCGCCGCAAGGACGGTTCGGTGCGGATCTGGAGCGCGGCCTGCTCGACCGGCCAGGAGATCTATTCCCTGGCCATCGCCGCCGACGAGGCCCGCAATCTCGAACCGGGCGTGCGTTTCGAGTTCTTCGCCTCGGACCTCTCCGAGCGTTGCCTGGAAAAGGCCCAGAGCGGCCTCTACACCCAGTTCGAGGTGCAGCGCGGCCTGCCGATCCGGCTGCTGATCAAGCATTTCGAGAATCACGACGAGACCTGGGCGATCTCGCCCCGCATCCGCCAGGCCGTGCGCTGGCGGCGCATCAACCTGATGTCGGACCTGTCGGGCATGGGCGCCTTCGACCTCGTCATGCTGCGCAACGTGCTGCCGGGCCTGGACCTGTCGGTGCGCGCCCGCCTGATCGAGAACCTCGCCGCGCGCCTCACCGAGGACGGTCTGCTGGTGCTGGGCGAGGCCGAGAGCCTGGCCGGCGTGACCGAGGCCCTGCATCCGGTGGCCGGCCGTCCGGGCGTGTTCGCCCGCGATCCCGCCTACCGCGCCGCCGCGGCCTGAAACGCCTCCCAGCGAAACGCCCCCGAGCGTCAGCCCAGACGGGGCGCCGGCCGCGTGACCGCCTGGGCCATGCCGTCGCGTTGACCGCGCAGCCACGACACCAGCGTCCGCCATGCCGATGGCGGCGGTTCCGGCGCGTCGACCATGGCCCGCGCCAGTTTGCCGAACAGCAGGGCCGTGGCGCCGGGCGCGGCCAGGGCGCCGCGCGTGTCCAGCCTCTCGACCACCCGCCGCGACATCTGCCGGTAGCGCACGGGCGGGGCGGTTTCGCGCGGCTCGGGCGTGCGGCAGTCCGAGAAATCGAGCGACAGGCCGCAGCCCGCTTCGATCGCCTGTGAGACGGCGGCCCGGTAGTCGGCGTCGCGGCCCAGGCGGTCGACGTCGATGACGAGGTCGGCTTCCGGCAGGGCCTGCAGGTAGGACAGGATGTAGATCGACAGGAAGGCGGCGAACGACACCTTGGCCGGCGCGCGCTTCAGCCGCCGCCGCACCGCCGCCAGCCGTCCGGCGAAGCCGTGGCCGCGGGAGTCCGGCACCTTCAGGTCGCCGCGCAGGCTGTCGGCCTCGGCGAACTCCGCCATCAGCACGTACTGGCAGATCTCGAAATAGGTCGGCCGGGGACGCTTGCGCAGGGAGTAGAACGACAGCCACTGCTGCAGCGGGTCGCGGATCAGCACGATGTGGAAGCCGCCGAACCGGCGCCGCAGCCACTCGATCTTGCCCAGGGTGCGGCAGCAGGCCAGCACCGGGACTTCGCCCTGGGCCTGGGCGTGATCGATGAGGCCGGCGGCATAGGCCTGCTGCTCGGGATCGTCCTGCTCGGCCGCCAGGCGATAGCCGTCGAGGGCGAAGCGTTCGTGATAGCCGGCCACGCCGCCCTGCGGGGTGATCAGGTCCGAGAATTCCGCGAGATAGGGGCGGTCGCCGCCCGGATGGCGCAGCCGCGTGTGCTCGGGCGTCTCGCGGGCGATGATCTCGTGGGTCATCGTCTGGAGATGTTCGTGCCAGGGCTCGTAATAGGCCCGCACGCCGGCCAGGGCGCGAAACCGGCTCCAGATGTAGGTGCTCGAGCAGCGCCAGCCGCTGTGCACGAAGACGGGAGGAAGGGCTGAATCGAGGGAAGCGACCGGAACCGACATGCCAACAGCGTGGCTTGCGGACTTGGCCTGGTTATCTCCCCGGAGACAGAAAATCCGGGCCTTTTGTGTCGGTATTGCAAAGTTTGATGCGCGGGCGAGCGTTGCGCCCGTTTCTCGACGTCATCTGCGTAACGTGACGATCCGAATGGAAAGGGGCCCGCCTCAGGGTTGAGACGGGCCCCTCGCATCCAGTCGAGGCGACCGGATCAGTTCTTGGCGTCGCGGGCGGTGTCGGTGACGGCCTTGCCGGCGGACGAGACGTCCTTGCCGGCGCCTTCGACGGTGTTGCAGGCGGCGACGGTCAGGCTGGCCGCCAGGGCGGCGAAAATGATCAGCTTGCGCATGGGGGAGGTTCTCCGCTTTTCGCCCTCGTGGGCGGATGATGGATCGCCCAGAGCAAACGTGGCCGCGCGGTCTAGGTTCCGGCCTGATGCTGGGGCGCCGGCAGGGCCTGGGGCGTCGGGAACACAAGCCGCACAAGGAGTCCGCCCATCGGGCTGACGTCGAACTTCACCGTCCCGCGCAACTGGCGGGCGAAGGCGGTCATCAGGGTGCGGCCCACCCCCTCGCCGGGTCCGGACGGGGCGCCGGGGCCGTCGTCGCCGATGGCCAGCTCGGCCTCCTCGCCGCGCACGAAGAAGTCCACCGTCAGCGCGCCGCCGCGTTCGGCCAGGGCGTGTTTCTGGGCGTTGGTGATGGCCTCGACTGCGAACAGGGCCAGCGGCGCCAGGCGGTCGGGGTCGATGACCAGCGGGTCGGCGTGGACCTCGGTGCGCACCGCGCCGGGGCCGTTGATGTCGCCGGCCAGCAGCAGGGCGGTCAGCTCCTCCAGGAACGGCCGCAGGTCCACCCGCTTGAGGTCCGGCCCCTGGTAGAGGGCGCGATAGATCTGGGCCAGGGCGGTGATCCGCTGGCGGGTGTCGTTCATCGCCGTGCGCGCCGCCGGGTCGGTCAGCGCCCGCTGCTGCATGTTGAGCAGCGAGGTGATGATCTGCAGGTTGTTCTTCACGCGGTGGTGGATCTCGCGCATCAGCGAGTCCTTCTCCGCCAGGCTGTCGCGCAGCGAGGCGTCGCGCTGGACGATGCCGACGGCCATGTCGTCCAGCGTCTTGGCCAGCTCGCGGATCTCCGGCGGGGCTCGCTCGGAGGCCTGCACCGGGCGCACGGTGAAGCGGCCCTTGGCGTATATCGCCGCCACCCGGCGCAGATAGACGATCCAGCGGATCACCTCGCGCTCGGTGGCCCAGAACACCGCCAGCAGGGCCAGGGCGAAGGCCAGCAGCGGCAGCAGCATGCTGGAGATCGGGTTCAGCGAGGCCCAGGAGACGATGCCGGGGGCCGGCGCCGACAGGATCACGAAGACGTCGTCCTCGACCAGCGAGGCGGCCGAGAACAGCCGCCGACGGCCCTGGGCGTCCTTGCCCGACCACAGCACCGTGCGGCCCTGGTCGATCTCGTCGCGCAGGCCCGGGCGCGCCTCGCCGAAAGCGCCGGGGGTGGTCGCCGAGAACACCTGGCCGCGCGAGTCCGCCAGGCCGATCTCGGCGCCGTCGGGCAGGAAGCGGTTGGCGGTCTCGGGCTTGAGGCTGGACAGGGTCAGCACCGCGGCCATGGCCCCGTCGAACACGCCGGACGAGTCCTCGGCGCGGACGGCGGTCAGCACCGACGGCTCGCCCGAATAGATCGCGCCCGGGGTCGGGGCGACGGCCAGGTGGGCGCCGGCGGCCAGGTCGAGGAACCAGGGGCGATGAGCGCGCTCGGGGTCGCGCGGCGTGGTGCCCGCCGCGCAGGCCACGCGGCCATAGGCGTCGAAGCGGATCAGGTTGGCGTAGCCGGGCAGGCGGGCCTTCACCGCGCCG
>NZ_QHJY01000437.1 GCF_003185805.1 Caulobacter sp. D5 | reverse complement strand
GGGCCGCGCCGGGCAGGGCGGTCATCTTGTTGGCCAGCAGGTCCAGCGTCGAGGCGGCCGAGCAGCGGCCGGTGACCACCAGCGGATGGTCGGGCTCGAGGTTCCTGGGGCAGTTCCGGCCGGCGGAGGACTTGGGCGGCAAGTACGAGGACGGCAGGGGCTCGGGCGACGCGCCCGAACTCGCCTGCATCAGGCCAAGAGCGATCAAAGCACCGATCATACGCGACTAAAGCCCCGCCAAACGCCTGGAATCTCTAGTCGGGAGTGTGTCGGGCGGATACCTCGCGGTCAACGCGAAGCGGGCCCCGGCGTCGCCGCCGAGGCCCGTTCGGATCAGACGTTGAAGCGGAAGTGCATCACGTCGCCGTCCTTGACGACGTAGTCCTTGCCTTCGGCCCGCATCTTGCCGGCTTCCTTGGCGCCGTTTTCGCCGCCCAGCTTGACGAAGTCCTCGAAGGCGATGGTCTCGGCGCGGACGTAGCCCTTCTCGAAGTCGGTGTGGATGACGCCGGCCGCCTGCGGGCCGGTGTCGCCGACATGGATGGTCCAGGCGCGGGCTTCCTTGGGGCCGACCGTGAAATAGGTCTGCAGGTCCAGCAGCTTGTAGGCTTCGCGGATCAGGCGGTTGAGGCCCGGCTCTTCGAGGCCCAGGGTTTCCAGGAACTCGGCGCGCTCCTCGGCGTCGAGCAGGGCGATCTCGCTCTCGATCTGGGCCGAGATGACCACGCTCTTGGCGTTGTCCTTGGCGGCCCGTTCGGTCACCAGGTCGCTGTACTTGTTGCCCTTGTCGGCGCTGCCTTCATCGACGTTGCAGACATAGAGGGCCGGCAGCGAGGTCAGCAGCTGCAGCATGTGCCAGGCTTTTTCGTCGTCGGCGTCGATCTTGGCGGCGCGGGCCGGGCGGCCTTCGCGCAGCAGGGCGAGAGCGACATTGGCCAGGCGCAGGGTGTTGGCGCTTTCCTTGTCGGCGCCGACCTTGGCGCGCTTCTCCAGGGCCGGAACGCGCTTTTCCAGGCTCTCCAGGTCGGCCAGCATCAGCTCCATCTCGATGATCTCGAGGTCGCTGAGCGGGTCGATGCGGCCTTCCACGTGGACGATGTCGCCGTCCTCGAAGCAGCGGGCCACGAAGGCCACGGCGTCGCAGTCGCGGATGTTGGCCAGGAACTGGTTGCCCAGGCCTTCGCCCTTGGACGCGCCGCGCACCAGGCCGGCGATGTCGACGAAGGTGATCCGGGCCGGGATGATCTCCTTGGAGCCGGCGATCTTGGCCAGGGCGTCCAGGCGCGGCTCCGGCACGGCGACCTCGCCGGTGTTGGGCTCGATCGTGCAGAACGGATAGTTGGCGGCCTGGGCCGACGCCGTCTGGGTCAGGGCGTTGAACAGGGTGGACTTGCCGACGTTGGGCAGGCCGACGATGGCGACTTTCAGGGCCATGGAACTCTCGTGAATTTCGTTGGCCGGGCGCTTAGCACGGATCGCGCGGGAAGTCGCGGGGCGCGGGGACGGCGCGTGGGGCGAGCCCTCCGCCCGCCCTCGCAGGCGCGGCGCCTAATGCGCCTTGGACGCCGCCTTCAAGGCCCCCTTTGCGATCAGATAGGCGCAGGCTCCAGCAAGGACGATCGTGGTGGCGACGCTCGCCTCCGGGCCGAAAGTCCCGCCGGTAAGCCACCACGGCGCGTCAGGGGCCGGCGTCAGGCCCACGACGACCGGTGCGATGGCGACCTTCTGGCCGCTGACATCCCATCCGAAACCCGTGCCAAGGAGGGCGTTCCAGGCCGTGTGGAAAGCGCACACGCCCCACAATGATCCTTCCTTGACGGCGTAGAGGCTGAGCGTGACGGCGAAAAGGAACAGGTTGAGGAGCCCGAGCGCGAGTTCCTTCGACGGATCGATATTGCTCGCATGGAGCAGGGCGAAGAAGCCGGCGTTGAGCAGAACCGCGACGATCAATCCGTGCCTGGAGGCGACCAGGGGCATCAGCCAGCCGCGCAGCATGGTTTCTTCGGCGGCTCCCTGGATCATGTACCCGCCAAGCAGGGCGAGAAACGGCGTCAGGACGGCCGGCGCCAGCAAGCCGAAAGACAAATCCCCGGCGGCCTTGTAACCGCCCGCGGCGAAAATGACGCCGACGACGGCGCCGAGGCAAAGCCCTCCGACGGCCAGTCCGCGCAGATAGGCGCCGGCCATCTTGGCGTTGAAGCCCAAGGCTGCGGGTGATCTGCGCTCGAACAGAAACGCCCAGGCAACGATGAGGATTATAGTCACGCCTCCGCCGGCCAGGTAGATGGCGAGCGGCTGCCACTGGGTATCGAGGTCGGCCTTGTGATAGCCCATCGGCTTCAAGATGGCGAAGATGGTCGCCAGTTGTCCGATCAGAAAGAAAACGACGATCAGGACCAGCGCCGCGGCGGTCCAGGTGCGTCGGCTTTCAGGCGCGCGCGGTGCAAAAATCTCGACTCCACTCATAAGTCCCCCTCCGACTGCTTCAGGAAATAAATTCCCATGCCGCGCACCCATATTGAGGCGTGCGCAGATCGTTTTGATGCATGCTGTAGAGGCGATGGGGCGGATGTTTGGATGCAGTAATCGGTATTAATTGTCTGTAATGTTCTTCATTAGAACCTTTTTGGGTGTGGCTATATTTGATTTTAAAATGCGATTAACTGTCGGGCGGCGATCCGCGCAGCAGCGACCCTGAAGGTCGCGACCGTCGTTCGCGCGGTTCGAAGCGATGATGCGCCTCGCCGCTTGACCATCCAGGCAGCCGCGGGAGCAGCAGGGGCGGCGCGCCGAGCACGCCGCTTGCGCCCTGCATGTCGGCGGAACCGTGGCCTCCCGCCACAAGGGTGCAAGCCCGGACGTGGAGAGGGTCAGAGCGCCAGGCTGAGCAGCACCTCCGCCGTGCCCGAGCGGAACGACCCGTCCAGCGAGTCGCGATAGGCGTAGTAGGCGTTGAGGAACCCCCAGCGGCCGGTGCGCACATAGGCGCCGAGCTTGGCGTAGGCCAGCGGCGGATCGGCGGCGGGGCCGGGCACTGTGTTGCGGAACGGCGCCTCGCCGCCCAGCTCGACGAACGGGGCGAGGCGGCCGGGACGCAGCTCGTCCTTCTGCAGCCGGGCGCTGACCATCACCTCACCGTAGTCCTGGACCCCGCCGGCCTCGAACACGCCCAGGCTGTTGACCGAGTCGGCCACGTCCTTGCGCTGGAAGATCAGCCGGCCGGCCGGGCGCAGGCTCCAGCCCTCGGGCACCACGGTCCAGTCCTTGTTCTGCACCAGGCCCAGCACGCCCAGCTGCACATAGGTGCGCGGCGCGTCGGCCTTGTCGGTCAGCACCAGGCCGCCGCCCAGGGGGATGGTCGCGGTCGAGGCGCCGTTCGTCCACAGCACCTTGGCCGCCAGGCCCGCATGGGCGCCCAGCCGTTGCAGCAGGTCCAGCCGCAGGCCCGCGCCCGGGGCCTCGATGCGGCCGCCGCCCTCCAGGTCGACCCTGGCCTTCTCGTAGGTGACGCCCAGGCCGATCAGCGTGCCCGGCCGGGGCCGGTACTGCAGCTGGGCCAGGGCCGACTGCGTCGCCGAGCGCGACAGGGTGTCGCCGTGCGAGCTCGCCTCGGCGTCGATATCGGATGCCGCCAGCTTCACGAACCAGCGGGCGTCCTGCGTCAGGGCGAAGGTGGCGTTGACCGGAACCACGGTGTTGGTCAGCCTCAGCGCCGGGTCGGCGTCGCCTGAGTCCAGCGCCGTATAGGCCCCGACCCGCGCCTGCACCGCACCGAAATACTCCTCGCTGTTCAGCTCGGCGGTCAGGCCGACGGCCCCGAACTCGCGGGCCAGGACCTGGACGGGCGAGGGCGCGTTCGACGTGTCCTCGGCCCGGGCGAAATGGGGCGCGGCCAGCACGGCGGCCGTCCCCAGAAGGGCGCAGAGGCGCCCTCGAAGCTTACCTGAACGAATGGTCCTCTACCTACGCTTTGGCCGTCGGCCTGTTGTCGTTAGGCTTCGGCTACAAGCGCGATTTGGGCGCACAATGACGGGGTCAGGCGTTTGAAGCGGCTGCGCCGCCGAATCTATCGCCCGTGGCCGCGCCTTGCGCAGGCCCTCACCACATCGGATCCACCTGCGCCCCATGCAGCGCCTCGGCGATGCGCTGGCGGGTGGCGGCGGTGACGTCGTCGGGCAGGGCGTCGGGATGGTGCCAGGCGATCTCGTGGATCTCGCCCTGGGCCGAGGCCTCGCAGGGCTCCCAGGCGTGGACGCGGTAGACCAGCACGTGGTCGCCCGGATGGCGCGGCTCGTTGCTGTGCACCGACAGCAGGGTGGGACGGCCCAGCACCCGCACGCCGGCCTCTTCCTGAAGTTCGCGGGCCAGGGCGGTCTCGGTCGTCTCGCGCCTCTCCACCCCGCCGCCGGGCAGGTACCAGCCGGGCACATAGGTGTGCTGGATCATCAGCACCCGGCCTTCGGCGTCGGTCACCAGGCCGCGCACGCCCAGGGTCAGGCCCCGGTTCCAGCGGAACCAGGCGAAGACGAAGGGACGGGCGAACGGTTCGACCTTGCGGCGCCAGAGCATGGCCATGAACCTAGAGCCTTTCGAAGAAGCGTGGCAGTCGAAAGTGTCGCCGGTTCCGGCGGCCGCCGCGCGCCGAGGGCTCTGGCGGCGGCGGAGCCTTGCCCCATCGAACATTGACCGCTAAAGCCGCTGACAGAGGAAACCAGAGAACAACAAGCGGAGACACGCCCATGCTCGCGATCCTGATCATCGCCATCTTCCTGGGCGTCATCGTCGGCCTCAACGCCTTCGAATTCGGCCGCATCGACTAAGCCGCCGCGTTGTTCCCTCTCTCTTAGAGAGAGGGCGTCTCCGCTCACGCCTCCCCCAGCCGCGCCATAAGCCGCCGGCCGCCGGCGCGCATCAGCCAGCGGGTCTCGGCGTTGGCCGGGATGCGGGGATCGTCCCACAGCGCCAGTTGCAACCAGGCCTCGACGCGCAGGCGGCGGGTGAGGCCGCGCGCCGTCTCGAAGGCGTCGCCCAGGTCGCGCACCGTGCGGGCCTCGACCGCCTGGGCCACGGCCTCGCCGTCGCTCAGCAGGGGATCAGCATGCGCCAGCACCCAGTCGCGGACGTCCTCGCGGGCCTCGTCCGGCGGGGCCAGGTCGCGGGCGAAGAACAGCGGCCAGTGGGCCAGCGGGCGGCGGCCGGCCTCCAGGTCCTGCGCCGCCAGCTCCAGGGCGCGGCTGAGCAGCTGG
>NZ_QHJY01000436.1 GCF_003185805.1 Caulobacter sp. D5 | reverse complement strand
TTGAGCAGCCACACGTTTCAGAAAAAGCCTGGGTCCCCGCTTTCGCGGGGATTTTACGGGGGAGAGGCGGAATCTCGCAACACCACCACTCTCATATTGTGTACATTATGCTCATAAAATGAGTAGCCAACCCCATAGATCGCCCTATGGTCTGACCAATTCGACCAAGCTGCCTGACAGCGAAGCGATCTGGAGGAAGCTCATGCGGCTGGCGTCGCTGCTCATCGGTCTGGTTGTCGCCGCGTTCGCCCTGCCCGCCTGGGCGCAGGAGGCCTGGGTCACTGACAAAGCCTCGCCGGGCGCATTGCCTATCGCCGGCGCCGAGATCCTCTATTCGGAAAGCGACGCTCCGGTGGTGGGCCTGGCGGTCCAGGATCTGCGCGACGACCTGGCGGCCGTCACCGGCAAGACCCCGCGCCTCTCGACGGATGCGGCCAAGGGCCGGACGGCGATCCTGGTCGGCACGCTGGGCAGGAGCCCGCTGATCGACGGCCTCGTGCGCGACAGGAAACTGAAGGTCGACGACCTGCGCGGCCGCTGGGAGGGCTTCCTGATCACCGTGGTCGACAACCCCGCGCCCGGCCTCGATCGCGCCCTGGTGATCGCCGGCGGCGACCGAAGGGGCACGGCCTATGGCGTCTACGACCTGAGCCGGGCCGTCGGCGTCTCGCCCTGGACCTGGTGGGCCGACGCCAGGCCGATCAAGCGCAAGGCGCTCTACGTCGCCGCCGACACCCGCCGCGTCGAGGCGCCGTCGGTGAAGTACCGCGGGATCTTCATCAACGACGAGGACTGGGGCCTGCAGCCCTGGGCGGCCAGGACCTTCGACCCGGCCTATGGCGACATCGGCCCCAAGACCTACGAGAAGGTGTTCCAGCTGCTGCTGCGGCTGAAGGCCAACACCCTGTGGCCGGCCATGCACGAGGTCAGCAAGCCCTTCAACGCCGATCCGGCCAACGCCGCCCTGGCCGACCGCTGGGGGATCGTCATGGGCTCGTCCCACGCCGAGCCTATGCTGCGCAACAATGTCGGCGAGTGGAAGGCCGGCGCGGAGGCCTACAACTACGCGGCCAATCCGGACGGCGTGCTCGACTACTGGCGCCAGCGGGTGAAGGCCAACGGCGGCTACGAGAACATCTACACCCTGGGCATGCGCGGCATCCACGACTCCGGCATGGTCGGCGGCGGCGACATCGACGGCCAGCGGACGCTGCTGGAGAAGATCATCGCCGACCAGCGCGGGCTGATCCGCGACCATGTCGATCCCAAGGTCGAGACCGTCCCGCAGGCCTTCACCGCCTACAAGGAGGTGCTGGACGTCTATCGCTCGGGCCTGAAGGTTCCGGAGGACGTGACGCTGGTCTGGCCGGACGACAATTTCGGCTACATCCGCCAGCTGCCCAATGCGCAAGAGCGCCAGCGGTCGGGCGGATCGGGCGTCTATTATCACCTGTCCTATCTGGGCGCGCCGCTGTCGCACCTGTGGCTGTCGACCACGCCGCCGGCCCTGGTGATCGAGGAGATGGGCCGGGCCTGGGACCTGGACGCGCGCAGGCTGTGGATCGCCAATGTCGGCGACATCAAGCCGGCCGAACTGGGCGCGCAGCTGTTCCTGGACATGGCCTGGGACGTGGACGGGGTGCGCAAACTGGGCGCGCGCGGCTACGAGGCGCGGTTCGCTCGCGAGGTCTTCGGACCGGCCAGGGCCGAGGCGGTCGCCGCGATCCTGGCCGAGCACCACCAGCTGAACTTCGAGCGCAAGCCCGAGCACCTGCAATGGTTCTGGGGCCGGGGCGCGAGCCCGCGCTCCAGCCCGCTGTCGGTGGCGCAGGCGGATGCGCGGCTGGCGCGGTTCGACGCGCTGGTGGCGCGGCTGGACCGCGAGGGCGCGAAGATCCCCGCCGAGCAGCGCGACGCCTGGTTCGAGCTGGTGGACTATCCGGTGCGGGCGGCGGCGGCGGCCAACCACCGCGTCTTCGACGCCGAGGCCTTCGACCGGCTGATCGCCAGCCGGCCCGAGGAAGCCCGCCGCCGCGCCGACAAGGCCCGGGCGGCCGACGCGCAGATCGCTGTTCTCACCCGCCGCTACAACAACGAGATCGCCGGGGGAAAGTGGCGCGGCATCCTGTCGGTCGAGCCGGCCGACGGCCAGTGGACCTCGTTCCGGCAGAAGCCGTTCGTCGCCCCGGCGGCGGACGCGACCGCGCCGCGCCTGGCGCCCTTCCCGCCGACCGACACCGACGTGATCGTGGTCGAGGCCGAGACGGCGCGCGGCCCAGGCTGGCGGCGGCTGGACGGCGTGGGGCGTGGTGGGGCGGTGATGGTGGCGGGGGTCGTGACCGAGGCGTCTAGGACGCTCGCGCAGCCTGGGCCGGCGCTGGACTATGCGATCACCCTGCCGGCCGGCGCCTGGTCGCTGGATCTGGATTTGCTGCCGACCTTCCCGCTGAACGGCCAGACGGCGCTGCGGCTGGCGGTCTCGGCGGACGGCGTCGCGCCTGTGGAGGTCGCCGCATCGCGCAAGGTGGGCGACAAGGCCTGGGCCGAGGGGGTGCTGGACGGGCGGGTGCGGGTGGCTAGCGGCGTGACGGTGTGCGGCGGGAAGCGGACGGTGCGGGTGGCGCAGCTGGATCCGGGCGTGGCGCTGGACGCGCTGGTGCTGCGGCCGGCGGCGGGCTGTCCACGGTGATCCTTCTCCCCTTGCGGGAGAAGGTGGCGGCGAAGCCGACGGATGAGGGGTCGCGCGGACGAAAACGCCGCGGCGGCTGATCGGCTGTCGCGGCGTTGAATTTCTGAGAGACCCCTCACCCGACCTCGCTCCGCGAGGCCACCCTCTCCCGCAAGGGGA
>NZ_QHJY01000435.1 GCF_003185805.1 Caulobacter sp. D5 | reverse complement strand
GTTAGAGCGCCGGCCTGTCACGCCGGAGGTCGCGGGTTCGAGCCCCGTCATTCGCGCCACTTTCCCCTCCCCCATTTTTTGAACTGCCCAGACAAGCGCCTCATGCTGTTGCTTGTACGCGCGTTCGCGAAGCCGACTGCGACAAATTGTGTCCGCGGACGGTTGTTACCGAGCGGTCGCATCCCGATCTAGCGGGCATGACTCAGCCCGCCGATCTCCCGCTTTCCGTCCTGGATCTGTCGCCGGTTCCTCAAGGAACATCGGTCAGTAAAGCCCTGGCCAATACTTTGGATCTCGCGCGTCATGCCGAGTCTCTAGGTTTCCACAGGTTTTGGCTGGCCGAGCACCACAACATGCCCGGGATCGCCAGCGCCGCCACAACCGTGGTGATCGGTCATGTGGCCGCCGGAACCTCGAAGATCCGAGTCGGGTCGGGCGGAATCATGCTGCCAAACCACGCGCCGCTGATGGTCGCCGAGGCTTTCGGCACGCTGGCGGCCCTGCATCCGGGCAGAATCGATCTGGGCCTGGGCCGCGCGCCGGGCACGGACCAGGCCACCATGCGGGCGCTTCGCCGCTACATGGGCGGGGTCGACCGCTTCGCCGAGGACGTCGTCGAGCTGCAGCAGTGGTTCAAGCCGGCCTCGGAAGACCAATCGGTGCGCGCCGTTCCGGGCGAAGGACAGGACGTGCCGATGTGGCTGCTGGGCTCCAGCACCTACGGCGCGCAGCTGGCCGCGGCGCTGGGCCTGCCCTACGCCTTCGCCGCCCACTTCGCGCCGGACCAGCTGATGGAGGCGATCGAGGTCTATCGCCGCGGCTTCCGGCCGTCCGAACAGCTGGACAAGCCCTACTTCATGATCTGCATCGGGGTGTGCGCGGCCGACACCGACGACGAGGCCCGCCGCCTTTTCACCTCGACCCAGCAGCAGTTCCTGGCCCTGCGTCGCGGCCGCCCCGGCCTGCTGCCGCCGCCCGTCGACGACATCACCGCCATCGCCGCGCCGCACGAACTGGCGGGCCTGGACCATACGTTCGGCTATTCGGCGATCGGATCGCCGGAAACCGTCGCCGCCAAGGTCAAGGCGGTGATCGCGGCCACCGGCGCCGACGAGGTGATGGCCGCCTCGCAGATCTTCGACCACGCCGCGCGGCTGCGCAGCTACGAGATCCTGGCGGGCCTGCGCGGCGAGCTGCGCCAGGCCGCCTAGACGACGTCAGTGCGAGGCGGCGACTTCCGCCGCTTCGCCGACGAACGCCCGCGAACCGGTGAGGCGGCCGTAGATTCCGGTCAGGCGCTCAAATACGGGCGTCCAGCCGTGCCGGGCCTCGGCCCGCTGGCGCGCGGCGCGGCCCAGGGCGACGACGTCGCGGGCGAACAGCGCCTCGACCGCCTCGGCGAAAACCCCGCCTTCAGAGGCGGACGCCAGCATGCCGACGGCTTCGTCGACGCTTTCGGCCACGCCGCCGGCGTCGATGCCGACCACCGGCAGGCCGCAGGCCATGGCCTCCAGCACGATCAGGCCGAAGGGCTCGTTGTCATTGGCGTGCACGAAGGCGTCGCAGCCGGCCAGGATAGCGGCCAGGGCTTCGGGATCGCGCTGATAGTCCATCGAGATCACCCGATCGCTCGGCCGCGCGCCCGCCCCGGCTCCGACCAGCAGCAGGACATAGGGTTCGCCCAGCTTCTCGACGGCGTCGACCAGCACGTCGAGCTTCTTTTCGCGCGCCGGGCGGCCGGCGAAGACGAGAATACGGTGGCGATCAGTCAGGCCCAGCCGGCGGCGCAGGGCCGCGCGGTCGCCGCGGGCCGGGTGGAAGGTGTCGACATCGACGCCCAGCGGCAGGCCGATGGCGTCTCGAACCCCCGCTTCGACGAGCCGGCCGGCGATGAAGTGACTGGGCGCCACAACCTGGTCGAACTGGCGATAGATCGCCGCCCAGCGCTTCTGGACCGGCTTTTCGGCCCACTCGCCGATGTGCAGCGCCGCCAGGGCGCCAAGATCGGTGTGGCAGAATCCGACGACCGGCACGCCCATGGCGTCGCCCGCCTTCAGCGCCGCCAGGCCCGGAGTGTAGGGGTCGCCGGCCTCGATGATGTCGGGCCGCTGGCGAATCAGCCGCTCCATCCAGCTGGTCTTGCCGAT
Organism: Caulobacter sp. D5; assembly: GCF_003185805.1. GTDB lineage: Bacteria > Pseudomonadota > Alphaproteobacteria > Caulobacterales > Caulobacteraceae > Caulobacter. Next base: position 5,533 of record NZ_QHJY01000435.1, on the reverse strand, counting down.
AGGCCAGCGGTAGCCGTCGCCGAACGGAAGAGGCGCGGCGTAGATCGACACGCGGCCGTGGCCGTCGTGGGCGTCGCGCGGCCCGGGTACGACCAGGGTGTGACGAACGCTCGGCCGATTGGCCGCCAGCCAGGCGCGTTTGGCGTTGAGATATCGGCGCACGCCGCCGCTGCGCGGCGCGTAAAGCATTGTCGTGTCGATCAAACGAGCGGGCCGACCTGAGGCGGATCGAATCTGCGGCGCGCCGGCTTCTGGGCTCGGCGGGGAAGTGGGCAGAAGATCGATCACGCCGTACCTCGCTGTTGCAGCGGGGCCGTCTTACGCGGCCGCCAAGCGATTAAGGTGCTCAGCAACGGGAGGTTCCCCCGAAGCTTGGCCGCTGTCCAGCGGCTCGCCGCGCCACCCTACGTCGTGCCCGCGCCAGGCGCAAAAACATCTGATACGAGACCGTTCGCTAGGTTGCGTAGGGGGCGAGGATCATGGCGCGATTTCTGTTCACGACCTGGGAGGGCGGCGGTCACGTCCAGCCGCTGCTGATGGTCGCCGCCGACCTCGCCGCGCGCGGCCACGAGGTGCTGGCGATCAGCGATCCGGCCAACGCCGCCGACGCCGCGGCGCTGTCCGTGCCGTTCCGCGCCTGGACGACCGCGCCGTTCCAGACCGGCAAGTCGCGCGAGGACGACCGGCTGCGCGACTTCGAGGCCGACAATCCCATGGCCGTCATCGAGCGCCTGCTCGACCGGGTGATGACCGGCCCGGCCGCGTCTTACGCCCGCGACGTGCTGGAGGCGCTGGACGCCTTCCCCGCCGACGTGGTGGTGAGCCAGGAGCTGCTGCTGGGCGCGATGATCGCCGCCCAGGCGCGGGGAACCAGGCTCGCTCTGCTGGCCGCCAATGTCTGGTCGCTGCCGAACCTGCCCGGCGCGCCGCCGTTCGGGGCCGGCATGGCCCCGGCGACCGACGACCAGGAGCGGGCCATGCATGCGATGGTCGCCCAGATGGCGCGGGGCCTTTTCCAGTCGGGCCTGCCGGCGCTGAACGCCGCCCGGGCCGAGCACGGCCTGCCCGAACTGGCCGACCTGTTCGCGCAGTACGAGGCCGCCGACGCGATCCTGCTGGCGACCAGCCCAGCCTTCGACTTCGCCCCCGATCCCCTGCCCGCCCCGTTCACCCATGTCGGCCCCTACTTGGCCGATCCGGCTTGGGTGGAGACCGTCGAGGTTCCGCAAGGCGACACGCCGCTGGTGCTGGTGTCGTTCTCGAGCCTTTACCAGGCGCAGGAAGCGACGCTTCGCAAAGTGCTGGCCGCCCTTTCCGCCCTGCCCGTCCGCGCCCTGGTCACGACCGGCCCGACCCTGGATCCCGCCGAGTTCGATGCCCCAGTCAATGTGAAGGTCGTGCGCAGCGCTCCGCACGGCGCCCTGCTGAAGGACGCCGCCGCCTTCGTGACCCACGCCGGCCACGGCTCGACCCTGCGGCCGCTGATGGAAGGCGCGCCCCTGCTGTGCCTGCCCATGGGCCGCGACCAGAACGACAACGCCATGCGCGCCGCCCACCGGGGCGCGGCGATCACCCTGGCGCCGGACGCCTCGCCGGAGAAGATCGGCCAAGCTCTGAGCCGGCTGCTGGACGAGCCGGCCTGGCGCGAGGCGGCCAGGGCCCTGGGCGCGCGGATCGCCGCCGACGCCAAGGCCCGCAGCGCCGCCCAGGCGCTGGAGGCCTTGCTCTGAGGCTCACCAGTCGTCGCGGCCATTGAGGTGGTTCACCGGCAGGGGCGACAGGTCGAAGCCTTCGAGCAGGCGGGCGTTGATGGCGACGCGGGGATTGTCGTAGTCGGCCTGGCCGCTGCTGAAGTCGGGAAACTGGCTGTAGGTCCCGCAGCCGCAGACGCCGCAGTGATGGTGCGTGCCCATGTAGTCGCCCCACTGGTAGGTCGAGACCCGATCGCGGGCGGTCAGCAGCCTGAAGGCGGCGAGCGGGTAGTAGGCGACCAGATTGCCGCGCTTGGAGCAGAACGAGCAGTTGCAGTCGGCAAGTTCGGTCGGCGGGGTCTCGACCTGGAACTGGACGGCGCCGCAGTGGCAGCTTCCCTTGACGGGCATGACGATCTCCCTTTTGGCGTCGGAACGCCTGGGAGACTGCCGAAGATCGCTGACAGTTGGTGTCAGCAATCCCCTGGTGGGCGGTGAGGGGATCGAACCCCCGACATTCTCGGTGTAAGCGAGACGCTCTACCGCTGAGCTAACCGCCCGCAGGGTCGCGCCTTCTAGCCGCCGAATGGCGGTCTGGGAAGCGCGCATGAAAAAGGGCGGGACGCCGTTGGAACGCCCCGCCCCTTTGAAGACCGAAAACGGGATTAGCCGTTCAGGGTGGTCTTCAGGCCTTCACCGACCTGGAAGCGGGCGGTCTTGGAGGCCGGACGCTCGACGGTTTCACCGGTGCGCGGGTTGCGCGCGGTGCCCGCGGCGCGGGTCACGGCCTTGAAGGTGCCGAAGCCCACCAGACGCACGTCCGAGCCCGACTTCAGCGAAGCGGTGACGGTGTCGATGAAAGCTTCCAGGGCGTCCTTCGCCTGGTTCTTGTTGATGCCCGCCTTTTCGGCGATCGCCGTGACGAGTTCGGCTTTTGTGGTCATTTTTATCTCCCAGCCAATAAGCGGCGGCGCTGCAACAGCTTACGCCGCTTCGCTCGCCGGGAAGTATGCGGGGAACGCTTGCCCCGTCAAACGAAGGCGGCGCGGAAAATTCCCGCGCCGCCCCAGTTATCAACAATAAGTTACTGTTAGTGCGTGAGAACCGCGTCGTCTCCGGCTTCATCGCCCTTCGCGGGGCTCGCCAGAGGCTCCTCCGATTCGCTCCACTCGACCGGAGTCAGGGGTCCGGTGAGAGCGTGCTTGAGCACTTCGTCGACCGTCGAGACCGGAATGATCTCGAGACCGGCCTTCACCGATTCCGGCACGTCGACGAGATCCTTCTCGTTTTCCTGCGGGATCAGCACCGTCTTCACGCCCGAACGCAGGGCCGCCAGCAGCTTCTCCTTGAGGCCGCCGATAGCGGTCACCCGGCCGCGCAGGGTGATCTCGCCGGTCATGGCGATGTCCTTGCGGATCGGGATGCCGGTCAGCACCGAGACCATGACCAGGGCCATGGCGATACCGGCCGACGGACCGTCCTTGGGCGTGGCGCCGTCCGGCACGTGGATGTGGACGTCGGTCTTCTCGAACACCGGCGGCTTGATGCCGAACTGCAGCGCCCGCGAGCGGACGTAGCTGTTGGCCGCCGAGATCGACTCCTTCATCACGTCCTTGAGGTTGCCGGTGATCGACATGCGACCCTTGCCCGGCATCTTCACGGCTTCGATCGTGAGGATGTCGCCGCCGAACTCCGTCCAGGCCAGACCGGTGACGATGCCGACCTGGTCGACTTCGTCGGTCTCGCCGTAGCGGTACTTCTTGACGCCGGCGTACTTGGCCAGACGCTCGTCGTCGATCGTGATCGAGGCGACCTTTTCGCGCGACAGGTCACGCACCGTCTTGCGGGCCAGGGCGCCCAGTTCCCGCTCCAGCGACCGCACGCCGGCTTCCCGGGTGTAGTAGCGGATCAGGTCGCGGATCGCCTTTTCCGGCACGACGAACTCGCTGTCCTTCAGGCCGTGATCCTTGGCCAGCTTGGGCAAAACGTGACGCTTGGCGATCTCCAGCTTCTCATCCTCGGTGTAGCCGGGGATGCGGATGATCTCCATGCGGTCCAGCAGCGGCTGGGGCATGTTCAGGCTGTTGGCCGTGGTGACGAACATCACCTGGCTCAGGTCGTAGTCGACCTCCAGGTAGTGATCGCCGAAGGTCGAGTTCTGCGACGGATCCAGAACTTCCAGCAGGGCCGAGGCCGGATCGCCGCGATAGTCGCTGCCCATCTTGTCGATTTCGTCGAGCAGGACGAAGGCGTTGGTGGTCTTGGCCTTCTTCATCGACTGGACGACCTTGCCGGGCATCGAGCCGATATAGGTGCGGCGGTGACCGCGGATCTCGGCCTCGTCACGCACGCCGCCGAGGCTCATGCGCACAAATCCGCGACCCGTCGCCTTGGCGATCGACTTGCCCAGCGAGGTCTTGCCGACGCCCGGAGGACCGACGAGGCACAGGATCGGGCCCTTCAGGGAGTTGGTCCGGGCCTGCACGGCCAGGTACTCCAGGATCCGCTCCTTGACCTTGTCCAGGCCGTAGTGGTCGGCGTCGAGGATCTCCTCGCTCTCATTGAGATCGATCTTCTTGGTCTTGGCCTTGCCCCACGGGATCGACAGCAGCCAGTCCAGATAGTTGCGGACCACCGTGCTCTCGGCCGACATCGGGCTCATGTTGCGCAGCTTCTTCAGTTCGCCCTCGGCCTTGGCCCGGGCTTCCTTCGAAAGCTTGGTCTTCTTGATGCGCTTCTCGAGCTCGATCAGCTCGTCGCGCTGATCGTCGGGGTCGCCCAGCTCGCGCTGGATCGCCTTCATCTGCTCGTTCAGATAATACTCGCGCTGGGTCTTCTCCATCTGGCGCTTCACGCGCGAGCGGATCTTCTTCTCGACCTGCAGCACCGAGATCTCGCCTTCCATGAGGGCGAAGACCTTCTCCAGGCGCTTGGTGACGTCGAAGATTTCCAGCAGGTGCTGCTTGTCGCCGATCTTCACCGACAGGTGGGCGGCGATGCTGTCGGCCAGCTTGCCCGGCTCGGCGATCTGCGGGATCGACGCCAGGGCCTCGGGCGGCACCTTCTTGTTCAGTTTGACGTAGTTCTCGAACTGCTCGACGACGGCGCGCGACAGGGCCTCGGCCTCGGGACCGGCGCCCTGGTCTTCGCTGACTTCGCCGACCTGGGCCTCGTAATAGGCCTCCTGCTCGGTGAAGCGCACGACGGCGGCGCGGCCCTTGCCCTCGACCAGCACCTTGACGGTGCCGTCGGGCAGTTTCAGCAGTTGCAGCACGGTGGCCAGCACGCCGACTTCGTAGATGTCGGCCGGAGCCGGATCATCGTCGGCGCTGTTCTTTTGGGTGACGAGCAGGATCTGCTTGTCGCCGCGCATCACTTCCTCGAGGGCGCGGACGGATTTGTCGCGCCCAACGAACAGCGGCACCACCATGTGCGGGAACACAACGATATCCCGCAGGGGCAACACAGGAAGCGTACGGATCTCAGACATGTTTTCACTCCCGGCCGGCGCGCGAAACTCGCGCCTTGCCACGCGGACCGCCGTCACTTCAGACGATGCGCCTGAGTCGTACGGTCCGTCCGCCCGGGACTGGGCGGATGGTCGTTATTTATGTGGACCTTTTGCGACGCGGTTCAAGCGTGCTCGCCCGCCAGCGGCGACGAGTCGCGCATTGGTGGTGACGCTGGATATTTCGGTCGCGCGGCGGGCTGAGCCATGGGGGATTTCGCCGCTTGGCCGCTGACGCAGCGGCAGATCGTTTCTTCACCGCAGTGCGGGAAAGGGATGCTCCCCCTGAAGGGGGAGCTGTCGCGGAGCGACTGAGGGGGAAGTTGCTGGTGAG
>NZ_QHJY01000434.1 GCF_003185805.1 Caulobacter sp. D5 | reverse complement strand
CAGGCCGCCAGCCTGGAAGAGACCGCCGCCGCCCTCGACGAGATCACCGCCACCGTCCGCCGCGCCTCGCAGGGCGCGGGCGAGGCCGCTCGCGTGGTCGGCTCGGCCCGCGGCGACGCCGAGCGCTCGGGGCAGGTGGTGCGCGGGGCGGTCGAGGCGATGACCGGCATCGAGACCTCCTCGCGCCAGATCGGCCAGATCATCGGCGTCATCGACGAGATCGCCTTCCAGACCAATCTTCTGGCCCTCAACGCCGGCGTGGAAGCCGCCCGGGCGGGCGAGGCGGGTCGCGGCTTCGCCGTCGTCGCCCAGGAGGTTCGGGCGCTGGCCCAGCGCTCGGCCGACGCCGCCAAGGAGATCAAGACCCTGATCTCGACCTCGGCCCGCCAGGTCGATGAGGGCGTCAAGCTGGTCGGCCAGACCGGCGAGGCGCTGGAAGGCATCGTCTGCAAGGTCGGCGAAATCGACGCCCTGGTTCGCGAACTGGCGGCCTCGGCCGGCGAACAGGCCACGGGCCTCAACGAGGTCAATGCGGCCGTGAACCAGATGGACCAGGGCGTGCAGCAGAACGCCGCCATGGTCGAGGAAGCCAACGCCGTCGCCCACGCCCTGAAGAGCGAGATCGCCGGGCTGGTCGAGATGACGGAACGGTTCCGGGTGTCGGGCGCGAGGCAGGCGCGCGGCTACCGGATGGCGGGGTAGGGTTCGGTTCGCATTGACTTTTCCTTCGCGCGCCCGTCCTTGGCGCGCTCACTTGGAAGGGCCGGATCTTGGAACAGTTCGACGTCGTGGTGCTCGGGGCCGGCGCGGCCGGCATGATGTGCGCCATCGAGGCCGGCAAGCGCGGGCGCTCGGTGCTGATCATCGACCACGCCAAGGCGCCGGGCGAGAAGATCCGCATCAGCGGCGGCGGCCGCTGCAACTTCACCAATATGGGCGCGACGCCGGCTAACTTCCTGTCGGCCAATCCGAAGTTCTGCGTCTCGGCCCTGCGCCGCTATCGGCCGACCGACTTCATCGCGCTGGTCCGCAAGTATGGGATCGACTTCCACGAAAAGACCCTCGGCCAGCTGTTCTGCGACGACTCCGCCAAGGACATCATCGGCATGCTGCTGGACCAGATGGAGCAGGCCGGCGTCGTATTGCGGCTCGAGACGAGCGTCGAGGGCGTCGCCAAGGACGGCGAGGGCTTCGTCGTTCGGCTGTCCAGCGGACCCGTCGCCTGCGCCTCGCTGGTCGTCGCCACCGGCGGCAAGTCGATCCCGAAGATGGGCGCGACGGGCCTGGGCTACGACATCGCCCGCCAGTTCGGCCTCGCCATCGTCGAGACCCGGCCGGCGCTGGTGCCGCTGACCTTCGAGGCCCGCACCCTGGAACGCCTCTCGCCGCTGTCGGGCGTCTCGGTGGACGCCGTGGTCAAGAGCGGCAAGACCAAGTTCCGGGAAGGCATGCTGTTCACGCACCGGGGCCTGTCGGGGCCGTCGATCCTGCAGATCTCGTCCTACTGGCGCGAGGGCGGTGAGATCGTCGTCGACATGGCGCCGGGGACCGATGTCTTCGCGACGCTGAAAGCCGAGCGCGCCGCCAACGGCCGCCGGGCCCTGCACACCGTGCTCGGTGAGATCGTGCCCAAGCGCCTGGCCCTGAAGATCGTCGAGGACGAGGGCGTCACCGGCAACATCGCCGACTGCTCGGACAAGGTGCTGGCTCGCGTCGCGGCCGTGGTCAATGCCTGGACCTTCAAGCCGGTCGGCTCGGAGGGCTATCGTACGGCGGAAGTGACGCTGGGCGGCGTCGATACCGACGCGCTCGATTCCCGGAGCATGGCCGCCAAGGCCGTGCCTGGGCTCTACTTCATCGGCGAGGTCGTCGACGTCACCGGCTGGCTGGGCGGGTACAACTTCCAGTGGGCCTGGGCGTCGGGGTGGTGCGCCGGGCAGGAAGTCTGAAGTCTCCCTTCCCCCTCGATGGGGGAAGGGCCGGGGATGGGGGTGACTACAGCGTCTGACGTCGTCTCGACGGCGCCGTCGTAGTCACTTCCATCCGCCCCCTTCGGGGTCACCTTCCCCCATCAAGGGGGAAGGTGAAGTGCTCGCTACTTCTTCTTGAACGGCTTGGGCTTGCCGGCGAAGTCGCTCTTGCCCTTGAAGGGCTTGGGACCCTTGAACGCGGGCTTGTCGCCGAAGGCCGGCTTGGCCTTGTAGGGCTTGGCCGGGGCGTCGCCGAACGCCTTGGGCGCGCGGGGCTTGTATTCGCGCGGGCCGTCGGCGTTGTCGGCGCGGGGCTTGTAGGCCCGCTTCGGCGCGCCGTCGCTTTCGATCGGCGAGTACGGGCGCGGAGCGGCGTCACGATCGCGCGGCTTGAAGTCGCGGGGCTTGTCGTCCCGGGGCGGACGCGGCTTGTAGTCGCCCTTGGGCTCATCGCCACGGCCATACGGCTTGGCGCTGCTCACGCCGTCGCGGTCGTAGCCGCCCGGACGCGGGGTGTGGTCGCGCGAGCCGGGGGCGTTGGCGCGGGGGCCGCGCGGCGCGTCATCGTAGTTGCGCGGCGGACGCG
>NZ_QHJY01000433.1 GCF_003185805.1 Caulobacter sp. D5 | reverse complement strand
TGACCGCCGCCGACGTCCAGCGGGTGGCCAAGAAGTACCTGGCCGCCGACCGCCGCACCGTCATCCGCTACCTGCCGGAAAGCGCCAAGCCGAAGGGCGAGGCCGATCCCTTCCCCGCCCCGCCCAAGGTGGCCTCGGTCGGCTATGACGGCCCGGTCACCACCCTGGCGCCGGAGGCCGAGCGGATCGCCCCGCCCGCCCCCGGCCAGCCGGTCTCGCCGGTCCTGCCGACCCCGGTCGAAAAGGTGCTGGCCAACGGCCTGCGCGTGATCGTCGCCAAGTCCAGCGACCTGCCGCTGGTCACCGCCGACCTCACCGTCAAGGGCGGCTCCAGCGCCGATCCCAAAGGGCTGGCCGGCGTCTCGGCCCTGACCGCCGAACTGCTGACCGAAGGCGCCGGAAACCGCACGGCCACGCAGATCGCCCAGGCGACCGAGGCCCTGGGCGCCGACCTCTCGGCCGGCTCGGGCTGGGAAAGCTCGTCCCTGACCCTCAGCGTCATCTCAGACAAGGCCGCCGAAGGCCTGGCGATCATGGCCGACGTGGCCGAGAAGCCGGCCTTCAAGGCCGAGGAGCTCGACCGCGTGCGGGCCGAGGCGCTGGACGGCCTGTCGGTGACCTATCAGCGTCCCGGCGGCGTGGCGGGCTTCGCCGTCGCCCCGGTGATCTACGCCGGCTCGGCCTACGGCCACGTGGCCGGCGGCACGCCCGGCTCGCTGCCCAGGATCACCCGCGAGGCCCTGGTGCGCACCCACGCCGCCTACTGGCGTCCCGACAACGCGGTGCTGGTGCTGACCGGCGACCTGACGCCCGAGCAGGGCTTCGCCCTGGCCGAGAAGGCGTTCGGCGGCTGGGCCAGGCCGGCCGGTCCGCCGCCGACGCCCGCCCCCGGCCCGACCGGCTATACGCCGCGTGACGTCGTCATCGACCTGCCGGGCACGGGTCAGGCGGCCGTGGTGGTGGCCAAGCCGGCCATCCTGCGCTCGGATCCCCGCTACTATGCCGGCCTGGTGGCCAACGGCGTGCTGGGCGGCGGCTATTCGGCCCGCCTGAACCAGGAGATCCGCATCAAGCGCGGCCTTTCCTACGGCGCCGGCTCCAGCCTGACGCCGCGCGCGGCCTCGGGCGGCTTCTCGGCCACGGTGCAGACCAAGAACGAGTCCGCCGGCCAGGTGGTCGAGCTGATCAAGGGCGAGCTGACCCGCCTGGGGACCGAGCCGGCCTCGCTGGCCGAGCTGCAGGCCCGCAAGTCGGTGCTGATCGGCGACTTCGGCCGCGATCTGGGCACCTCCGGGGGCCTGGCCGACATCCTTGGAAGCCTCGCCGTCTACGGCGTGCCGCTGAACGAGATCCAGGCCTATACCGACAAGGTCTCGGCGGTCAGCGCCGGCGACGTCCAGGCCTTCTCGAAGGCCGAGCTGGACCCGGCCGAGGCCAGCGTCATCGTGGTCGGCGACGCCAAGGCCATGGGCGAGGCGATCAGGACCGCCGCGCCCAAGGCGCTCGCCATCCCGATCGACAAGCTCGATCTCGACAGCCCCGCCCTCACCCAGACTCCTGCCAAGGGCAAGTAGCCGTGAGCGCGACGTCGCCAGCAGCCGGACGCTAGGCCGATGCTGTGGCTGCTGTGCGTCCTCGCTGACCCCGCCGTCGTCCCGGCCCAGGCTCGAGCCCAGGCCGAGACGGCGCAGGCCGTCGACGAGGCGCCGGTCGCCCTGGACGGCGTCGAGGTCACCGCCCGCCGGGGCGCGGCCCTGATGCCGCCCGAATATGAGCTGGGGCCCGACCAGATCGACGCCCTGGCCCTGGACGACATCAGCCAGGTCGTCGCCGAGGTGAACAAGCGCTTCGGCGGCGGCCCGGCGCCGGTGATCATCGTCAACGGCCAGCGGGTGTCGGACGCCGACGCCTTCACCGGCTTCCCGCCCGACGCCCTGGTGCGGGTCGAGGTGCTGCCGCCCTCGGCGGCCACGGCCTACGGGGTCGGCGGCGATCCCTCGCGCCGGGTCGTCAACATCGTGCTGCAGAAGTCGTTCGCCGCCCGCGACGGCCTGGCCAGCGCCGCGGGGCCGACCGCCGGCGGAACCGTCAGCCTGTCGGGCGACCTGCGCCGCTCGCGCATCCAGGACCTCAACACCAGCCGGATCGGCCTGCGGGTGTCGAGCGACACCGCCCTGCGCGCCGACGAGCGCCCGGACTACCTGGAAAGCCACCCCGAAAGCGCCGAGGCCACCCTGCGCCCGGAGTCGCGGCGGGTCGGCGTCGACATGGCCCGCACGGGCGGCCTCGGCAAATGGCGCGGCTCGGTGCGCGCCATGCTCCAGGCCTACGACAGCAGCTTCACCTCCGACACCGGCGCCGCCCCGGTGGTGAACCGCACCGAAGGCCGCAGCGCCAACATCACCGGCGGGCTGGGCGGCCAGGCGGCGGGCTGGCAGATCCGCTCGACCCTCGCCGGTCAGGTCTCGCGCACCGAGTCCTCCGGCCTCAACGACGCGACGACCGACAACCGCTCGGCCAATCTCAGCCTGGCGGCCAACCGCACGCTGCTGACCCTGCCGGCCGGCCCGATGATGACCGACGTCTCCGGCCGCGCCACGGTCTCGCGCTCGCGGACGCAAGGCCAGACCCTGAACCGCTCGGTCGCCAGCAGCGGCCAGGACCTGGACGCCTCGCTGTCGGTTCCGCTGCTGAGCGCAGCCCTGGCGCAGGACTGGCGCGGCCCCAACCTCGGCGACCTCACCCTGCGGCTGTCGGCCGGCCTGCGCCGCGCCGACGCCGGCCGCGGCGACAACCTGGGCGCCAACCTCTTCTGGACGCCGATCCGCAAGCTGAACCTCTCCACCTCGTGGTCGCGCGCCGCCGACGTGCCGACCGAGGAGCAGCGCTTCGCCCCGGTCCTCTACGGCAGCCCGACGGTGGTGTTCGACTTCCGCACCGGCCAGTCGGTGGAGATCACGCCCCTGACCGGCGGCAATCCCGACCTGCGGGCGGCCAAGCGCGACTCCGTCGCGATCGGGGCCTCGGCCGGCCCCTACACCCGCTGGGCGCTGAACGGCGGGGTCAGCTATCAGCGCGGCGAGTCGACCGACGGCATCAGCGCGCTGCCCCAGCCGACGGCCGACATCGAGGCCGCCTTCCCCGAGCGCTTCCAGCGCGACGCCAGCGGCCGGCTGACCGGCATCGACCAGCGGCCGATCAACATCGCCTCGGCGACCGCCAGCTCGCTGACCTCGAACTTCAACATCACCATCCCGCTCGGCGACCCGAAGATCCCGTCCGCCGGCGGCACGGTGCAGGTGTCGCTGAACCACACGCTGCGGCTCGAGGACGCCACCGTGATCCGCGCCGGGCTGCCCAGCATGGACCGCCTGGCCGGCGACGGCGGCGGCGTGGCTCGCCAGGACTTCGGCCTCAGCGTCAGCGCCCGCCGCGGCCCGTGGAGCCTCAACGCCGGCGGCGCCTGGCGCAGCGCCTACCGCATCCGCGACCAGAGCGGCCAGGACGGCGACGGCGACCTGAAGGTCGACGCCTTCGGCACGGTCAATGTCCGGCTCGCCTATCTGGTCAACCGCAAGGTCGCCCCGCCCCCGGCCGGCGACAATCCCCTCGCGGCCGCCGCGCGCCGCAACCGCGGCTTCACCCTCACCCTCGACGTCGACAACCTGCTCGACGCCCGCCCCCGCGCCAGCCTGGGCGACGGCCGCCCCGCCCCCGGCTACGGCCGCGACGACCGCGACCCGATCGGCCGCATGGTCCGCATCGGGCTGGCCAGCCGGTTCTAGGGTCCGAACCCACGGTGCGGCATTTGACCGACCGCGCGAGGCGGCCCACAGTCGCGTCGCTGGACAGGACATGAGGGCGCGATGACGTCGTTTCCGTTTCCGATCGCTTCGCCAGCGCCGCGCGCGCGCCGCCTGACCGTGTCGCCCTCCGCCTGACGGGGCCGCGCGATGCCCCAGCACGGCGAGCAGATCGGACCGGTCCCGGACTGGCTGCCGCACGAGCGGCCGCTGATGCCCGGCTCGCCGTCGACGCCCGCCTTCCCGACCCACTTCCGCATCATCCACGGCCTGATCAGCCTGCTGATCGGCATCACCGGCTCGCTGGGCACGGCGCTGGTTTCGGTCAACCTGCCGGCCATCCAGGGCTCGCTGGGCCTCAGCCCGGTCCAGGGCGCCTGGCTGACCACCATCTACGTGATGACCAACATCTCGATGAACCTGCTGCTGGTGAAGTACCGCCAGCAGTTCGGCATCCGCCGGTTCGCCCTCGTGTTCCTGACGCTCTACACCGTCACCGCCTTCGCCCACCTGCTGCTCGACAACTTCGCCATGGCCCTGCTGCTGCGGGCGATCAGCGGGGTGGGCGCGGCCGCGCTCACGGCGCTGGCCATGTTCTACATGCTGCAGGCCTTCCCGGCCTCGTTCCGGATGGGCGCGCTGGTGCTGGGCGTGGGCGTCTCGCAGTTGGGCGCGCCGCTGGCCCGGCTGATCTCCACCGGCCTGCTCGACGCCGCCTACTGGCACGGACTCTACGCGCTCGAAGCATGCCTGGCCGCCGCGTGCCTGGCCGCCGTCACCCTGTTCCGCCTGCCCCAGGGGGTGCGCATCCACGTCTTCGAGGGCATGGACATTCTCACTTTCGGCCTGCTGGGCGGCGGCCTTGGCCTGCTGGTCGCGGTGCTGGGCCTGGGCCGCATCGTCTGGTGGTTCGAAGCCCCCTGGCTGGGCTGGTGCCTGGCCGCCGCCGTGATCCTGCTGGTCGCCGGCGCCCTGGTCGAGCACGGCCGCACCCACCCGCTGATCGACACCCGCTGGGTGGCCACCGGCGCCTTTCTGCGCTTCTGCCTCAACGTCGCCCTGGTGCGGGTCATCCTCTCAGAACAGAGCGTCGGGGCCGCCGGCCTGATGCAGGCCCTGGGCCTGGCGCAAGAGCAGCAGCGCCTGCTCTACGGCGTGGTGCTGGCCGCCACCGCGGCCGGCATCGTCACCAGCGCCATGACCCTCAACCAGAAGACCCTGGCGCCGCAGTTCCTGGGCTCGATCCTGCTGATCGCCATGGGCTCGTTCCTCGACGCCCAGGCCACCGTCCAGACCGCCCCGGCCAACCTCTTCGTCAGCCAGGCCCTGCTGGCCTTCGCCGCGGCCATGTTCCTGGGGCCGTCCTTCATGTTCGGCATCGGCCAGCTGCTGACCCGGGGACTGGGCTCGATCATCACCTTCTCGGTCATGTTCGGCGTGGCCCAGAACCTGGGCGGCCTGTTCGGCGCCTCGATGCTGGGCACCTTGCAGACCGTCCGCGCCCAGTCGCACGCCGTGGGCCTGGCCGAGCGCCTGGCCGGAACCGACCCCACGGTCGCCGCCACCCTGCAGGCCTATGCCGGGGTCTACGCCCCCACCCAGGCCGACCCGGCCTTCCGCGCCGCCGACGCCAGCGCCCTGCTGACCCAGCAGCTGACCCAGCAGGCCAACGTGCTGGCCTTCAACGACGTGTTCCTGGTGGTCGGCGTCATCGCCCTGCTGCAGTTCGCCTACGCCGGCTTTCTGTTCTTCCTCCTGGCCCGGCGCATGGCGGCCTCGCCGCCCGCGCCCGCGCCGGCGCCCCCGTCCGCCCCCGCCCGAGAGACCGCATGACCGACGC
>NZ_QHJY01000432.1 GCF_003185805.1 Caulobacter sp. D5 | reverse complement strand
GATTCGAACTCTCGACATCCACCTTGGCAAGGTGGCGCTCTACCACTGAGCTACGCCCGCATCGAAGAGGCTGAAAACAGCGCCCCGCGACGAGGAGGCGGCTTATGGCAGAGCGATCCGGGCTTGGCAAGCGCTGTTGGCCAACTTCATGGGGATGAATGTCGCACTTGCGGAACCGGCCGTTTGAGCGGCTCATTGGACCCTTGGATTTGAGGTCGGGGCCAGGGTTTGCGTCTCTTCGTGTTCGGATTGGGCTTCGTCGGCGCCGCTTTCGCCGAATCTCTGGCCGCGCAAGGCTGGTCGGTGACCGCGACGGGCCGAACGCCCGAGGCGCGGGCGGCGGTGGAGGCCCAGGGCTTCACGGCGGTGGACCCCGACGACAAGGCTGCGATGGTCGAGGCCATGCGCGGCGTCAACGCCGTGCTGGTCACCTCGCCGCCGACCGGCGAGGGCTGCCCGGCGCTGGAGGCGGTGATTCCCGCCCTGGCCGCCGCCGAGGCCTTCCCCGACTGGATCGGCTATCTCTCCACCACCGGCGTCTATGGCGACTTCGACGGCCGCTGGGTCTTCGAATCGAGCCCGCTGAAGGCCCAGTCGGTCGAGGGCGCGCGCCGCGTCGGGGCCGAGCGCGACTGGCGTCAGGTCTGCCGGGGCATGGGGCTGACGGTCGTGACCTTCCGCCTGCCGGGCATCTACGGCCCGGGCCGCAGCGCCTTCGACCGCCTGAAGGCGGGCGAGGGCCGCCGCATCGTCAAGCCGGGCCAGGTGTTCAGCCGCATCCACCGCGACGACATCGTCTCGGGCCTGCTGGCCTCGCTGGAGCGCCCCCGCGCCGGGGCGGTCTACAATCTCTGCGACGACGAACCGGCCCCGCCGCAGGACGTCATGGAGCACGCGGCTCTGCTGCTGGGCGTTCCGGTCCCGCCGGACCTGCCCTTCAACGCCCTGGGCCTGTCGCCCGCCACCCGCCGCTTCTACGCCGAGAACAAGCGCGTCTCGAACGCCCTGGCCAAGGCCGAACTCGGCTGGCGGCCGAAGTATCCGACCTATCGCGAGGGGTTGGCGGCGATCCTGAAGGGGTAGGGGCTAGAGACTTTCGGGCCAGCGTTGTGCGCCGTGAATGACGCGCAGGATTTCGACGCGGTCTTCCGAAACGCGATAGGCGATGATGAACGGGGTCCTAGGCACGACCAGTTCACGTGTCCCAGATCGTCGTCCGATACGGCCTTGATTGGGAAAAGCCGTCAGGCCGCTGGCGCTCTCAACGATTTTCACGATCTGCGCTGCCGCGGCCATAGGTCGATCCGCCGCGATCCACGCCTGGGCTGAGCGAAGGTCGCGCAGCGCTGGCGCGGTCCAGGCTAGCCGCACTTTGGCATGGGCTTTTCGTTGGGGCCGCCCCACGAGGCGACCCACTCCACCACGGCGTCGTGCTCGGCGAGTTGGCCTGCATCGGCGGCGCGGATGCCTTCGTCGATCGCCGCCGCCTGCCAGTCGCGAACGGCGATGAATTCACGCACCGCCTGTTCGACCACCCAGGCCTTGGACTGGTCCATAGCCTGAGCGATCTCGGCGACCTGATCGTCGAGGTCCGGTTCGAGGTCGATCGTGAACGGCTTGGTCATGCGCTTTCGGCTCCGGGGAACAGTCTAGCGCAAGGCCGGTCGGTCGTCGCCTACTCCTCCTCGTCCCCCAGGTCGGCCGCGGCCCAGGCGGCCGCCGGGGCCTGTCCCGCCGAACGCGCGCGGGCGGCGCGGGCCAGG
>NZ_QHJY01000431.1 GCF_003185805.1 Caulobacter sp. D5 | reverse complement strand
GACCCTGCTGGTCGCCCCGCCGAGCCCGCCCAAGCCCAGGGTTCCGTTCGACCTGGTCGGCCAGGCCCTGGCCGCCGCCGCCGTCACCCTGCTGGTCGGCGGGCTGATCGAGGGCGGCCATCGGGGCTGGGGCGGCGCGCCGCTGGCGGCCCTGGTCGCGGGCCTGGTCCTGGCTCTGGCCTTCGTGCTGTTCGAGCGCCGGGCGGCCCATCCGGCCATGCCGTTGTCGGTCTTCCGTCGCCGGCCAGCCTGGAGCGCGGTGGTCGTCGGCTCGGCGCTGAACTTCACCTATTACGGCCTGATCTTCGTGCTGGGCCTCTACATGCTGCGGGCGCTGCACTGGACGCCGGGCAAGGCGGGCCTGGCCTTCCTGCCCCTGACGGCCACCTTCATCGTCTCCAACCTCTTGAGCGGATCCCTGGTCGGCCGCTTCGGCGCCAGGGCCGTCACCAGCGGCGGGGTGCTGGTCGCCGCCTGCGGCTACGCCCTGACCGCGCGGCTGGGGCAGGGCAGCAGCCTTGCGGAGATGCTGCCCGGGTTCGCCCTGATCCCCGGCGGCATGGGCCTGGCGATCCCGGCCCTGACCAGCGGCCTGCTGGCCGGCGTCGACCGTCATGACGCCGGCGCGGCCTCGGGCGTGCTCAACGCCTGCCGGCAGGTCGGCGGCGCGGCCGGGGTGGCGATCTTCGGCGCGCTGGCCGGGGCGGGGATCGTCAGCGGGCTCAAGGCCTCGGCGATGATCGCGGCGGCGATGCTGGTCGCGGCGGCGGGGGTGCTGCTGGCGCCGGCGCGGAAGGCCTGAGCCCTCAAGCCGCCGCGTAGTCGTACTTCAGGTCGAAGGCCCCGTCCGACTTCAGCGAGAACACCGCCTTCGACCACGGCTCGTGGGCGCTGGAGGCGGTGAGGCGGTGCAGGTTGCGCAGCGCCTTCGACACCGAATAGTCGAGCTTGCGCACGTCGAGATCGGCCACCTCGCCGGCGGCCCTGGTGTAGTCGCCGGTCAGGCCCACCGAGCCGTCGATCACGTCGACATGCAGGCGGATCTCCGACCAGGGCTCGGCCACGCTGTCGGCCAGGGCCTGGCCGACATGGCGGTAGATGCCTTCGGGGGTGTCGATGTCGGCCATGGAATCCTCCTAGGCGGCTTTGAAGGCAAATCTAGTCGTTGAAGAAGGTTCGGGTCGAGGGCTTGCCGTCGATGACGTACTCCACCCTGAACGCCTCGGGCCGCTTGGAGGCGCCGTCGAACACCGCCTTGATGTCGACGTCGACCTTCTTGCCGTCCTTGAGGGCCGCGGCCCACTCGTTTTCCATGGTCTTCCAGCCGCTCTTGTTCAGCGTGCCGTCCATGGCGTGGTAGTTGATCTGCTCGCCGGGGCCGTTGAAGATCGCCGCGACCAGGTGCCCGCCCTCGTCGCCGGCCACCCCGTCCTTGATCCCGCCTTCCTGGCCCGCCTTGGTCTGCTGGTAGCCGTTGCGGTCGGCGTGCTTGAGGTCGAGCGTGCCCGTCACCTGCTCGACCCGGCCCTTGGCGTCGGTGTGATAGGTGTAGCGGCCGCTGACCACATAGTCGGTGTTCGGCGCCAGTTCGCCGTTCAGCTTGGCGTTCCAGCCGCCCTTGGCGCCTTGCTCCAGCTCGACGCGGGGGCGGGCGCTCAGGGCCTCGTCCAGCTTGCGGCTGGCGGTCTCCAGGGTGTTGCGGGCGCTCTCGGGCAGCTTGTCCAACGGCAGGGCGTCGATCGCGCCCTTCAGCTTTTCCAGCGCCGGCCTGGCGGCCGCGGCGAAGGCGCTGTCGACCTTGGCCAGGTCGGCGGCCTTGCTCACCGTCTCGGCCCACTTGCCGAGCTTGCCCAGCTTGGCCGCGTCGCCGATGTAGGGGATCATGCTGACGGCCGAGAGGCCGGCCCCGAGAAAGTCGCCCCGGAACAGCGAGATGACGCCGTTGGCGCCGTCCGAGATCGGGGTCGGGTCGAACAGGCCCGCGACGTCCAGCGCCATCTGGCCCAGGTCGAGCATCAGCTCCTGCTTCTGGGCGGCGCTGGCTGCGTCCAGGTCGTCGGCTAGGCGCTTCTGGTCGGTCGGCGACAGGTCGGCCTCGATCTCGGCGCGCAGGCTCTGGGCCTTGGCCGGATCGGACCTGGCGATCTCGGACAGCTGGCCGGCCAGCTCGCTGGTGTTCAGCTGGCCGCCGGTGCGGCTGGCCGCGACCAGGCCCGAGGCCTCGCTCGCGGCGCCGGCCGCGCTCGACGCGGCGCGGCTGGAGGCTCCGAGGGCCTCGGCTGCGTTCAGGGCGGACATGCGGGGCCTCCGTTGCGCCTTGGCTGGCCAACGATGGCGGCGGGGAGGGGCGTCCGGATAGCTGGGAGCGACCCTAGCTAGGGATGTCCCTAGTTATGCGGCGGGCGGGGGAGGACTAGCGTCCCCGGCAGGAAAGCGTCCGTACCAGGAGTTGCCGATGACCGCCGTGTCCCTCAACACCCAGTCATCCGTTTCCAGCGCCAGTGGCGGCGGACGCTCCGACGAGCATCTGGTCAAGACCGGCGAGACCCTGTCGGGCATCGCGGAAAAGCATGGCGTCTCGCTGGACGCGCTGATCCGGGCCAATCCGCAGATCACCAATCCCAACGTCATCCGGCCGGGCCAGACAGTGACCCTGCCGGCCGGCGCAGCCGCCGAGCCGCGCAGCTACCAGGTCGCGGCCGGCGACAACCTCTCCAGCATCGGCGCCCAGTTCGGGGTCTCCTGGCAGTCGATCGCCCAGGCCAACCACCTGGCCAACCCCAACCTGATCCATGTCGGCCAGGCCCTGCAAATCCCCGGCGGCGGAACGGCCACGCGGCCGACGCAGACGACGACCGCTCAGCAGACGACGCCGTCCACCACCACAACGACCGGCCAGGCGACCGGCGTCCTGCCCTCGACCGAGGGGCTGAGCCAGGCCCAGAAGTACGACCTCTACGCCGGCTACGTGAACGCCTATGGCGACGCCCAGGCCAAGGCCGATCTGGCCGCCGGCAAGCAGGTGATCCTGGGCCTGCGCACCGAGACCAGCCTGAACACCAACGGCGGCAAGGGCGCCTATGACGACCGGGTCGTCGTGCTGCAGCAGGGCAAGGTCCAGGAATACGCCGCCAACACCGAGCCCTCGGCCCAGTACGACGGCCGTTACGGCGCCGACTTCAACGGCGACGGCCGCAAGGAGCTGGGCCGCATCGCCGAGGGCACGGTCACCTTCCAGAAGAGCACGAGCTCGACCCTGGGGAACGTGCTTCGCCCGACCGAAAGCCACGCCGTCCAGCGCGACACCAACCACGACGGCCTGATCGATGCGAAAGACGCCAAGGGAACCGGCGTCAGCACCGACAACTCGTTCCTGTTCCATGCCGGCGGCAATACCAACACCGGCTCGGCGGGCTGCCAGACCCTCAAGCCCGGCGACTTCCAGTCGTTCTGGAACGGCCTGGGCGACCAGAAGAGCTTCAACTACGTGCTGGTCAATGTCGACCGCCAGGGACCGCCCGGCGGCGCGACCACCACGACCCAGGCCTCGGCCTCCAGCGACGCGCGGATCGGCGCCCTGTCGGAGCGGTACGAGACCGGAGGGCGCGGCCCCGGCACGGTGTCGAGCGGGGCGGGCGATCCGGGCGGCGTGTCGTACGGCACCTACCAGCTGGCCGGCAATCGCGGCCGGCCGCAGGAGTTCCTCGCCGCCGAGGGCCGCCAGTGGGCGGCCGAGTTCGGCGGCGCCAGCCCCGGCTCGGCCAGCTTCACGGCGACCTGGAAGGCGATCGCCGCCCGCGAGCCCGAAAAGTTCGAGGCCGCCCAGCACGACTACATTCAGCGCACCCACTACCAGGTGCAGCTCGACAAGGTGAAGACCGACACGGGCGTGGATCTGTCGACCCGCTCGGCGGCGATCCGGGACGTGGTCTGGTCCACCTCGGTGCAGCACGGGCCGGAGACCGGCGCGGTGGTCAAGGCCATGGCGCGGGTGGAAGGGCAGGGGCTGACGCCGGCCGACGGCCAGACCTACGACCGCGCCCTGATCAACGCCATCTACGACGAGCGCGGCAAGCGCGACGCCAGCGGGGCCCTGGCCTACTTCACCAGCGCCTCGGCCGACGTCCAGGCGTCGGTCGCCAACCGTTTCGCCAGCGAACGCCGGGACGCCCTGGCGATGCTGGGCCGATGAGAACCGCCGCGGCGGGTCGGCGTTCAATCGCCTGACCCGTTCCGGATGACCCCGACGATGAAGCTTGCTCCCCCAACCCTCATCGCCCTCGCGCTGGCCTTCGCCGGTTGTGAGCGACCGGCGGCGGCCGTCCCCCCCCTACCCATGGCCGCCGCCGGCACCGCTGACGCTGCGAAGACGCCGGCGGCCGGAACATACGTGATGAGCGGCCAGCGTCGCGGCCGGCTGGTCCTGACGGCCAAGGGCGAGGTCTGGCGGATCAGCCTCTCGGGCGGCGCGAGCGCCGACGGCGCGGCCACGGCGGCCGATTGCCAGCTCGAGGCCGAGGGCGCGCTGAAGGACGGGCGGATCGACGCTCAGGTCGTGCCGTTCGAGGGGACCAACACCACCCTCACCGCCGCCGACCTGGAGGCGCGGCCGGCCACGGCGCGCGTGGCGCTGAACGGGGAGGCCGCGACCGTGACCACCGACTTCCAGGGCTGCGGCGCCGGCGCGGATCTCTCCGGCCGCTATGTGCGCCCGGCGCCGGGGGCGATCGTGCAGGGCGCCATCTCCCAGGGGGCGAGCGTCTCCGACCTGTCGGCGGCGCTGCCCGACGCGCGGCTGACGATCCTCGACGGCTATCCCTGGGCGCGGTTCGCGATCGCGCGGGGCGGCAAGCGCCTGGCGGTGGTGCAGTTCGACGGCGAGAACGAGGAGCTGGCCGACGGCCGCAACAGCCAGCAGGCGATCGGCTCGGAAGTGGGCTGGAGCGCGCTGAAGCCCGGTCTGCGGGTGGTCAAGGTCGAGGGAGGCGCGTCGTGATCCGCCCCGTAGAGCGTTCCTCGGGAGTCGATCTCTCTTCCTCGACACCGTCCACCACGGCCGCCCGCGCCGGCGCGGCCCGGCTGGCGCTGGAGGCGATGGCGACCATCGCCGGCGCGGCGGTGGTCGATCCCCTGCGCGGCGGCGATCGCGGC
>NZ_QHJY01000049.1 GCF_003185805.1 Caulobacter sp. D5 | reverse complement strand
GAACGAGGCCATCACCGTCAGGATGCCGGCGTCGATGCTGGGCGGATAGCCCTGGGCGTGCAGGCGGACGAGGTCGGCTTCCGACAGCGCCGCATCGCCCTGGTCCTTGCCGCCCGTGGTGCCGCCGTCGGCCAGAAAGTGCTTGGCGCTGCCGGCGATGTGGCCGGCCTCCAGCGCCTTGCCCGCCACGAGCCGGCCTTGCAGGCCCAAAGTCATGCGGCCGGCATAGCTTTTGACGATCTCCGGATCCTCGCCATAGCCCTCGTAACTGCGGCCCCAGCGGTCGTCGCGCGGCACGGCCACCGTCGGGCCAAAGGTCCAGTCGCCGCCGCTGACCGCCACCTCTTCGGCCGTGGCCTTGCCGATGCGCTCGATCAGGTCAGGGTCGCGGGCCGCGCCCAGGCCGATGTTGTGCGGAAAGAGGGTCGCGCCGACCAGGTTGTTGTGGCCGTGCACGGCGTCGATGCCGAACATGATCGGGATGGCCACGTGGCCGTCGCGCTGTTCGAGGGAGACGGCGCGGAACAGGTCGACGAAATCGGCCCACTCTTTCGCCATCGCCTTGTCATTGCCGTTAGGGCCCGAGCTGCCGCCGGCCAGGATCGAGCCCAGCGGATAGTCGCGCAGCTGTTCGGGGCGGATCGAGCCGATGTCGGCCTGGATCGTCTGGCCGACCTTCTCGCGCACCGACATCCTGGCCATCAGCGCCGTGATCTTCGCTTCCGTCGCCGCGTCGGTCAGGGCGGCCGGGCTCCTGGTGGCGGGCCAAGCGGCGACGTGGGCCGTAGCCTTGCCGGCCGGTGCGAGCGTCTGCGCCGCGGCGAGACCGGTCAGGCTGGTGGCGGCCAGCAGGGCCAGGGCGGAAACACGGAACGGCGTCACGGCGACCTCGATCGAAAAAGAGGCGCGGCGGCAAAGGGGAAGGAGCCGCCGCGCCCAAAGCACGCCGCGGGAGCAGCGTCATGGGATGAGACGTCGAGGGCGGACGCCGCGCGCGGAAGTCCGCACGCGCGATCGCGCATGGCCTTGGCCTCCCGTCGCGGGGTCGTCTGCTCGCGACCGCCTCACATCGACACGAGACAACGTTGTCTTACTTTATGTCAACACGATTCAATTTGTCCACTTGAGGACAAATCGGCCGATATCCTTTGCGCGAAAGGCGAAGATGCAGCAGAGAATTTTTCTGACAACGATGTCTTATTGAGACTTTCGCACACTCTATTGAAGGCCGAAGACCGCGAACCGGCTCGACTCGGCCGCCGGGGCCGGGCTATCGCTAGGTCAGCGCGCCGACAGCCGGCGCCGGGGGCCCGATGCGCAACGTCACCATCGTCCATGTGGCCGAAAAGGCCCGGGTCTCGGTCAAGACCGTCTCGCGCGTGGTCAACAACGAGCCGACCGTCACCCCCGACCTGCGCGCCCGCGTCGAGGCGGCTATCGAGCAGCTGGGCTACAGCCCCAACATCGCCGCCCGGCGGATGGGCGGCGGCCGCTCGTTCCTGATCGTCGCCTTCAACGACCGCACCCTGACCCTGGAGAACTGGCGCAGCGACCGCGGCAACAACTGGATCGACCGCATGCAGTACGGGGCCATGCTCCGCTGCGACGTCCACGGCTACCACCTGCTGTGCGAGCTGATCGACCTGGAGTCCGACCAACTGGCCCGGCGCGTACAGCACGTGCTGTCCACCCTCCGGCCCGACGGCGTGATCCTGACGCCGCCCAACTGCGAGGACCCGACGGTGCTGGCCGCGCTGAAGAAGGCGCAGATCCCCTTCGTGCGGCTGGGCTCTGCCCAGGCCGGTCCCGGCGCGCGGGTGCGGATGGACGACCAGGCGGCCGCCCGCCAACTGACGGAGCATCTGCTCACGCTCGGCCACCGCCGCGTCGGCTTCGTCACCGGCAGCCCGCGCTTCCTGGCCAGCCGCGCCCGCGAGGACGGCTATCGGGGCGCCCTCGCCAAGGCCGGCCTGGCCGTCGACGAGAGCCTGCTGGTTCCGGGCGACTTCACCTTCGAGGGCGGGGTCGCCGCCGCCGAGGCCCTGCTGGCCCGCGCCGACCGCCCCACCGCCATACTGGCCGGCAACGACGAAACCGCCCTGGCGGTGCTGCACGTCGCCCGGCGGCTGTCGGTCGCGATCCCGGACGCGCTGTCGCTGGCCACCTTCGACGACACCCCCAGCGTGCGCCTGTCGCTGCCGCCCCTGACCACGGTGCGCCAGCCGGTGGCCGAGATGGCGGCCGAGGCCGTCGACATCCTGGTCGCCTGCGCCGCCGCCAAGGACGGCAAGCCGCCGCGCGGCGACCGCCTGCTGCCGTTCGAACTGGCCCTGCGCGCCTCGACGGCGCCGCCGCCTGCGGGCTGACCAAGCCCCGCGACGGGATGTCGCGGGGAGCTTGACCGACAGGGCCGCTCACCCTCTTGTCTTGCGACTTCAAGTTGGAGCCGCTCGCGTTTGGCCAGAGACATGACCCAGGTCGACGCCGCAACCGCCGCAGCCGGGCCGCCCACCGTAAGGCGGCGCCTGCTGATCATGGCGCTGTGTCTCGTCGCGCCCGCCATCGTGTTCATGGCCCTGCTGGCCCGCGCCGAATACGGCCAGAGCCGGGGCCGCTACGAGCAGCAGCTGGTGGCCACCACCCGGGCGCTGGGCCTGGCCGTCGACCGCCAGCTGGCCCAGGGCCAGAGCACGCTGCAGGCCCTGTCGGTGTCTCCTGCTCTCGCCGCCGGCGACCTGGAGAGCTTCGAGCGCCAGGCCCGCGCCGCCGTCGGCGCCGACGCGGCCTGGATCGTGCTGATCTCGCCTCGCGGCCAGGTGGTCAACACCCGCCTGCCGCCCGGCCAGGCCCCGCCCCGCAGCGCCGGCCTGCCCCCCGAACGCTGGGCCGCCGTGCGCTCGGGCCGCACCACCGTCTCGAACCTGACCTTCGGCAAGGTGGTCAAGCAGCCGATCGTGGCCATCGACATGCCGGTGATCGTCGCCGGCGAGCTCTACGACCTGGCCTATATCCAGACGCCCTCGGCCTTCGCCCCGCTGTTCGCCGCCCAGGGCGTGCCGCACAGCTGGACGGCCAGCATCGTCGACCGCAACGCCAAGCTGGTGGCCCGCTCGCGCGACCAGGAGAAGATGCTGGGCCGCTCGGCCAGCCGGCCGATGCTGGACGCCATGGCGCGCGACAACGACGGCGTGCTCGAGACCTACACCCTCGACGGCACCCCCACCCTGTCGGCCTTCAGCCGCTCGGCGGCCTATGGCTGGACCTTCATCGTCGGCGTGCCGCGCGCCGAGCTGGAGCGCGCCAACCTGTCGTCCCTGGCCCTGCTGGTCACCGCGGGCCTGGTCCTGCTGGCCATCGGCGCCACGGCGGCCCTGCTGTTCTCGCGCGGCATCTCGCGCGAGGTGCGCGCCCTGGTGGCCGACGCCCGGATCATGGCCGCCGGCGGCGAGATGCCGGCCCAGACCAGCGGCGGCCTGCGCGAGATCGGCGAGGTGCGCGAGGCCCTGCACGCGGCCTCCAACCAGCTGCGGGCCCGCGAGGCCGGCGAGAAACGCGCCGCCGCCCGCCAGCAGCTGATGATCAACGAGCTGAACCACCGGGTGAAGAACACCCTGGCGACGGTTCAGTCCCTGGCCCTGCAGAGCCTGGGCCGCGGCGAGGCCGCCCCCGGCTTCGACGCCTTCAACGAGCGCCTCTACGCCCTGGCCCGGGCCCACGATCTGCTGACCCGCACCGTGTGGGAGAGCGCCGACCTGGCCGAGGTCGTGCGCCAGACCCTGGAGCCCTACGGCGACCGCGCCCGCTGCGAGGGCCCGCCGGCCGCCCTGCCGCCCAGCGCGGCCCTGGCCCTGTCGATGGTCTTCCACGAGCTGGCCACCAACGCCAGCAAGTACGGCGGCCTCTCCACCCCCAACGGCCGGGTGGAGGTGACCTGGCGTCGCGACCCGCTGGATCCGCGGCATCTGGCCCTGCGCTGGGTCGAGAGCGGCGGCCCCAAGCTGGACGGCCCGCCGCAGCGCAAGGGCTTCGGCTCGCGCCTGATCGCCGCCAGCCTGCGCAGCGAACTTAAGGGCGAGGCCGTGTTCGAATACCTGCCCACCGGCCTGGTCTGCGCCCTGTCGGTGCGCCTGCCCGATCCGGCCGGCGCCCAAGCTTTGGGCGACGAGCCCTCCGTGTTCGACGCCTGAACGGGCAGCCGCGGGCGCGGGCGCGAAGCGCCGGCCCGACGCTTGACCGGCGTTCTCCGGCTCATGGTGATGGTCGATCCGCTCTGCACCCATCCTGGGGCGCCGTCGGATCGATCGTATTGCTTCGCCGCGTAGATTGATCTTCCATGACGCTCAGGATGCGGCCGCAGAGCCGCACCTGGAGCGTGGCAGCCGAAAGTGTTTACGGTTTCGGCGTCCGCCACGCTCCAAACGTTAGGAAGAGGAGCCTGTCCAGGACAGGCTCCGGGGGAAGTGAGCGTCCATATGATCGCGACCGATGACTCCGTGATGCTGCCGGCCCGGCCCGAGCCGATCCCGCTGACGCCCGAGCGCACGGCCGTCATCGTCATCGACATGCAGAACGCCTACGCCTCGCCGGGCGGCTATCTGGATCTCGCCGGCTTCGACATCAGCGGCGCGGCCGCCTGCATCCAGCAGATCAAGGGCGTGCTCGAGACGGCCCGCGCGGCCGGCATGCAGGTGATCTATTTCCAGAACGGCTGGGACGACAATTACGTCGAGGCCGGCGGCCCCGGCTCGCCCAACTGGTGGAAGTCCAACGCGCTGAAGACCATGCGCGCCAAGCCCGAGCTGCAGGGCAAGCTGCTGGCCCGCGGCCAGTGGGACTACGAGCTGGTCGACGAGCTCGCGCCCCAGCCCGGCGACATCCAGCTGCACAAGACCCGCTATTCCGGCTTCTTCAACAGCCAGCTCGACAGCGTGCTGCGCAGCCGCAACATCAAGAACCTGGTCTTCGTCGGCATCGCCACCAACGTCTGCGTGGAGTCGACGCTGCGCGACGGCTTCTTCCTCGAATATTTCGGCACGGTGCTGGAGGACGCCACCCACCAGGCCGGTCCGGAGTTCGTGCAGAAGGCGACCCTCTACAACATCGAGACCTTCTTCGGCTGGGTCTCGACCGTGGCCGACTTCAAGGGCGCGTTCGGCCAGATCGCGCCGCGCTGACCCCCTCCGGCCCTCCGGGCCACCTCCCCCAGAGGGTGAGGATCTAGGCGCCAAGATGCTCCCCCTCTGGGGGAGCTGTCGCGGAGCGACTGAGGGGGCTTTCCCCCGACGCTTTCAAAGAAGGAAAAGACGATGCCCAAGACCGTCATCACCCCGCCCGGCACCGGCACGCCGATCGCGCCGTTCTCGCCGGGCACGCTGGCCGACGGGATCGTCTACGTCTCGGGCACCCTGGCCTTCGACAAGGACAACAACGTCGCCCATGTCGGCGACGCCGAGGGACAGACGCGGCAGGTGCTGGAGACCATCAAGTCGGTCATCGAGACAGCCGGCGGCACGATGGAGGACGTGACCATGAACCACATCTTCCTGACCGACTGGGCCAACTACCAGACCATCAACAAGGTCTATGCCGAGTACTTCCCCGGCGACAAGCCGGCCCGCTACTGCATCCAGTGCGGCCTGGTGCGCCCCGATTTCCTGGTCGAGATCGCCACCGTCGCCCACATCGGTAAGAAGTGATCGACGCCGTGCACACCGGGACCGTCGACGGCCTCCATTACGAACTGCACGGCGGTCCCCTGTCGAGCTCCGCTCGACAGTCCCTTGCAGAACGAGCCTCCTCGTCCCACCCAAGCGATAACGCTTGGGTGGGGGAGGCTCTCGCCGGCCGCGAGGTTGTGCTGCTATCGTCGGGCCTGGGCGGTTCGGGATCCTTCTGGGCACCGCAGATGGCGGCCCTCACCGCGCGCTGGCCGGTCGTGCTGTACGACCACCGCGGCACGGGCCGCAGCGTCCGCGAACTGCCGACCGACAGGCCCTACACGGTCGCAGACATGACCGACGACATCGTCAAGGTCCTGGACGCCCTGGGGATCGCCAAGGCTCACGTCGTGGGCCACGCGGCCGGCGGCAACGCCGGCCTGGCCCTGGCGCTCGCCCACCCCCATCGCCTCGGCAAGCTGGTGGTCGTCAACGGCTGGTCGCGGCCCGATCCGCACATCAAGCGCTGCTTCGACACCCGCCTGCATCTGCTGAACGACACCGGCCCGGCGGCCTATGTGCACGCCCAGGCCCTGTTCCTCTATCCGGCGACCTGGATCTCGGAAAACAGCGAGCGCCTGGCCGCCGAGGAGCCGCACCACGTGGCCGGCTTCCCGCCCAGGGCGGTGATGCTGGCCCGCATCGGCGCCCTGCTGGCCTTCGACGTCGACGCCGACCTGCCGCGCATCCCCCACCCGGTGCTGGTCAGCGCCACCGCCGACGACATGCTGGTGCCCGTCACCTGCGCCCACCGCCTGGCGCAGCGCCTGCCCAACGCGACGCTCGACGTGCTGCCCTGGGGCGGCCACGCCTCGAGCGTGACGGATGCAGAGGGGTTCAACGCTTCGCTCGTGCGGTTCCTGGAGGGGGCGTGACGAAGCCCTCCGCTCAAATCCTCCCCCTCTGGGGGAGGTGGCCCAGAGGGCCGGAGGGGGCCAGCGCCGGCGCTAATCCCCCTCAGTCGCTTCGCGACAGCTCCCCCAGAGGGGGAGCATCTTTCTCGTCGCGCCACTCACATCACAGAAGGGGGCAGTAATCCCATGCAGGTCGGCGTCTTCATCCCCATCGGCAACAACGGCTGGCTCATCTCCGAGACCTCGCCGCAGTACATGCCGAGCTTCGAGCTCAACAAGACCATCGTCCAGAAGGCCGAGGCGTACGGGCTCGATTTCGCGCTCTCGATGATCAAGCTGCGCGGCTTCGGCGGCAAGACGCAGTTCTGGGAGCACAATCTCGAGAGCTTCACCCTGATGGCGGGCCTGGCGGCCGTGACCCAGAAGATCAAGATCTTCGCCACCGTCGCCACCCTGACCATCCCGCCGGCCATCGTGGCGCGCATGGCCTCGACCATCGACTCGATCGCTCCGGGCCGCTTCGGCATCAACCTGGTGACCGGCTGGCAGAAGGCCGAGTACTCGCAGATGGGCCTCTGGCCCGGCGAAGGCCACTACACCGACCGCTACAACTACCTGGCCGAGTACGCGACCGTGCTGAAGGACCTGCTGGAGACCGGCGTTTCGGACTTCAAGGGCAAGTACTTCACCATGGACGACTGCCGGGTCAGCCCGCACCCGCAGGACACCAAGCTGATCTGCGCCGGCTCGTCGGACGAGGGCCTGGCCTTCACGGCGCAGTACGCCGACTACAGCTTCGCCCTGGGCAAGGGGACCAACACGCCCACAGCCTTCGCCTCGGTCAACAAGCGGCTGGAAGCGGCCGCCGCCAAGACCGGCCGCGACGTGGCCTCGTTCATCCTGTTCATGATCATCGCCGACGAGACCGACGAGAAGGCCCTGGCCAAGTGGCAGAAGTACCGTGACGGCGCCGACCAGGACGCCCTGGCCTGGCTGACCAACCAGGCCGCCCCCAACGCGGCGGCGGGCTCGACCACCAACACCGCCCAGCTGGCCGCCCCGGAATCGGCGGTGAACCTCAACATGGGCACGCTGGTGGGCAGCTACGAAAGCATCGCCCGCATGCTGGACGAGATCGCCGAGGTCCCGGGCACCGGCGGCGTACTGCTGACCTTCGACGACTTCGTCCAGGGCATGGACGACTTCGGCACGAAGATTCAGCCGCTGATGAAGTCGAGGAAGTAGGCGCGGAAGGCCGGAAGCCAAGACCCTCTCCCTGAAGGGGGAGGTGTCGACCCGCAGGGGCGACGGAGGGGGAAGAGACGGGCGAGGCCTGCGTGACTTCCCCCTCCGGCGCTTCGCGCCACCTCCCCCTTCAGGGAGAGGGTAGTTTTTAGTCCGCCGTCATCATGTCGATGAGCTTCACGCGGAAGATCATCACGCTGTTGGCCGGGATCGGGCCGGCGTCGCGGTCGCCGTAGCCCAGGCTCGGCGGCACGAACAGCGTCCATTCGTCGCCGACCTTCATCTTCGGGATGGCTTCCATCCAGGCCGGCACCAGGCCGCCCAGCGGCGCGATCATCGGATGGCCGCGCTCGAACGAGCTGTCGAACACCGTGCCGTCGACCAGCTTGCCCTCGTAGTGAACCTTGATGATGTCGCCTTCCTTGGGCGACGGCGCGGTCTTCGCGCCCGAGGTCGTGACCTTGTACTGCAGGCCCGACGGCAGGCTGATCACGCCCGGCTGCTTGGCGTTGGCGGCCAGCCAGGCCGTGGACTTGGCCAGGTTGTCGCCGGCGGCGTTGACGGTGACGTCCGGGGCCGGCGACGGCGCCTGGGCCAGGGCCGGACCGGCGGCGAGAATCAACCCCAGGGCGATGAGAGCGGTGCGCATATTCGGCGACTCGTGTTATTTGTGCGACGAAATGTCAGAATAGACATCCGACCGAACGAGAGCACACTAAAAACCGAGGGCTCTCGTTGGTCTGAGAAGAAGAACGGCTGTTTTCTACTTAGACCGTTCTTCGCTCGTCGGGAAGGAAACGTCATGGCCAGGTCTTCTGGCGGCGCGCTGAACGGAGCGCATTGGTGGCAACGCCATCCGATGTTCGCGCTCTTCGTCGGCTGGGTGGTGATCGGCTCGCTGGCCTTCGCCGCCTACCTGCAATGGGGCCCGCACCTCACGCCGCCCGCCTGAAGGCGCGCTCGGCGACATCCATGAAATAGGGCCAGTTGGGCCCGGGCGTATGCCCCTCCGCGTGCTGGCGGAAGACCAGATCATCGCCCTGCGTCAAGGTCAGGGGCGGCGGAAAGACCTGGCGGTCCAGGCCCTGTCCGCCCAGCAGCCGCCAGACCGGCGAGGCCGCCGCCGCGGCCATGAACATGCCCCGCGCATCCACCCAGCCGTCGGTCGCATCCGCGCCCGCGCCGATGAACAGCGGCCGGGGCGCGGCCAGGGCCATCAGACTGTGGGCGTCCACCGGCAGGTCGTCGGCGGTCAGCGGCCCGGCGTAGCGCAGGAAGTTTCCGGCCATCCAGTGGTGCTCGCCCACCGCCGCCAGGTTCTCGACCTGCTCGCCGCGCCGGCGCCGATGCAGCTTGGCCCCGCCCTCGCCGGACGAGGCGATGTAGCCGGCCGCCAGGCGCGGCTCGTAGGCCATGGCCAGCAGCGCCGCCTTGCCATAGCGCGACATGCCGGCCGCCGCGACGCGGCCCGCGTCGATCGCCGGATCGGCCTCGAACAGGTCGACCACCCGCGACACGCCCCAGGCCCAGGCCCGCAAGGCGCCCCAATCGTCGGGCGAGCGGGGACGGCCGCGATTGGCCAGGCCGATGATCCCTTCCTGAAGCTTGCCGGGATCGTCGGGCTGCACGCTGGTCGGGGCGTAGATCCCATAGGCCCAGCCGCGTGCGATCGCCGCGTCGCGCCAGTCCGGTGCAATGCCCCCCGGGGGCGGCGGCGGACGCCCGCGCAGCCACGGCGGCCCGTCGGGAAAGCCCAGTTCGACCACGCACGGGACTTTCGCCGTCCCCTCGGGCGCGCCGACCAACAGGTCGATGGTCACCGTCCGGCCGTGGGCGACGACGTCGCCGGCCAGCCGGCGCTCGACCACCGCCACGCCGCCGCGCGTTACATGCTCGGTCTTCACCGTCCGCCAGACCGGCGCCGGCAGGCCGCGCGGGACGCGGCCGTGGATCTCGCGGGCGAAGGTCTCGACGATCTGCGGCCGACGGACCGTCCACCAGGTCTTCGGATCGCGCACAGGCGTCCCGTCCGGCAGGGCCAGCGGATCGGGCAGCAGACTGAACGGCCCCGCCCTGGCCTCGTCGTAGTTCACGGGGTTGGCGGCGTTCGGGTTCAGGCCGTCGACGCCGGGCCGCAGGCCCTTGATCCCCAACTGGTCCAGCATCCGCCGATGGGCCTGCTCGCCGGTCAGCACCGCGACCCCGGCGGCGACCGCCCCGCCGCTCGCCAGGATCACACCCGCACCGGCCAGCAGGTCCCGCCGCCGCAACGCCCGCTCCTCCCCTACCGCGCCGGCGCGGCGGCCAGGGCGGTCGCCACCGCCTCGCGCAGCGGCTTGGGCCGATAGTCGTCGTCATAGAGCGTCGGGCGCTTGGGGGCCTTGTCCTGGCGCAGCCACTGGTTCTGCAGCCAGGAATATTTGTCGACCAGGCCCCAGGCCAGCAGCTCCTTGGTCTGGCGGTAGTCGAGCATCAGATCCAGATACGCCTTGCCATAGGCCGCCACGGCCGCGTCACGCGCGGCGAAGTCGATGGGCAGGCCCTTGTCGTGGACGTCGAACTCGGTCAGCGCCAGGTCGTAGCCCAGGCCCGTCACCGCATCGACGAAGGTCCGCCAGTCCTTCTCCTGCGGCCGGCCAAAGCCGGTGAAACTGTCGGCGTTCTCGGCCCCGATGTGGCTCTGGATCCCCAGGGCGTCGACCGGCACGTCACGCTTCCTGAAGCCTTCGAGCAGCTTGAGCACGCCGTAGCGATGCTTTTCGTTGCCGGCCTCCCAGCTCATGTAGTCGTTGTAGACCAGCCGGGCCTTGGGGGCTGCCTTGCGGGCGGCGTGGAAGGCGAGATCCAGCACCGGCTCGACCCCGCCCATGGCGTCGGAGAAGACGGTGCGGCGCAGGGCGCCGTCGGCCGGATCGACGGTCTCGTTGACCACGTCCCAGGAATAGACTTGGCGGTAGCGGGCGCAGACCCGATCGATGTGCCCGGTGATCAGCGCCTGCGCCTTGGCGGCCGGCTTGGCCCCGAAGTCGTAGCCCTTCAGCCAGCCGGGAAACCACTGCGGATGATGCCACAGCAGGGTATGGCCGCGCAGGGCCTGGCCGTGCTCGGCCGCGAAGGCGGCGATGCGGTCGGCGCGCTCGAAGGCGAAGGCCTGCTCGGCCGGGCGCAGCACGTACCACTTCAGCTCGTTCTCGGGCACCAGCGCCCCGCACTCGGCCGCCAGCAGCGCGCGGTAGCGGGCGTCCTCGAACGAGCCGGTCAGCGAGCCGGGCGGACCCGCGCCGACGGCGCTGCCGAAGACCAGCCCCTTGGCGGCGGCGAGGTCCTTCAGCGCCTTTCCGGCGGCCAGGGCCGGCGACGCGAAAGCCGCAGCTCCAGCAGCCAGCAACACGCGGCGGCGATTGATCATGGAAACCTCGCACTCAAAAGAAACCGCGCACCGCCAGGGCAGACGATGCGCGGGGGAAGTCGGCAGGAAGGTGGACGCGCGGCGGTAAGCTGCCGCGCGCCCTGTCGAAGATCTAGAAGCTGGCGCGAAGCACGAAGGTGTAGCGCCGGTCGTTGACGAACCACGAGCGGCCCGTCTTCAGCAGGCTGCTGTTGAGCACCTGGGTCGTACGGGTGGTCTCGTTCAGCAGGTTCACGCCCTGGACGCCGACCTTCATCTTCGGATTGATCGTGTAGAAGAACGATCCGTCCAGCTGCCCGGTCGCCTCGTTCATGATCGGGGCGTAGGGCACGATCACGTCACGGACGGTGAGCAGGAAGTCCGAGCGCCAGTTGTAGGCCAGGCGCGCCGAGACCGGCCCCTTCTCGTAGATCGCCGCGAAGTTGACGTTGTGCTTCGAGAGGCCCTGCAGCGGCAGCTTGCTGGTGTCGACCGTGGTGATGCGGCCGGCGGCCACGTCGGGGTCGGTCGCCGACAGCGTGCTTTGCGGCACCCCGCTGCTTTCGATGTAGCTGTAGTTGGCGTTGATGCCGAACCCGTCCAGCGGCTTGGGCAGGAAGTCGTAGAACTGCTGGTAGCCGACCTCGAAGCCCTTGACCGTGGCCTTGACGTCCGAGTTGCCGGGCTGGGTGATCACGACGTCGAACGTCACGCCGTTGTTGGTGAACGGCAGGCGGCTGGTCCTGTTGTAGGCGACGTCCGTCAGCTCCTTGTAGAAGGCCGCGAAGGTCAGCGAGCCGACCGGCGCGAAGTACCATTCCACCGAGGCGTCGATGTTCTTGGATTGGGTGGGCTTCAGATAGGGATTGCCCACGGGGACGTTGCCGCTGGGCACGCCGTTGGTGATGCCGTCGGCGTTGGTGTTGAGGGTCAGGTTGTAGAAGTTGCGGGTCAGGCCGATGTCGGGCGGCGTGATCGTCTTCGACAGACCGAAGCGATACTGCAGGCCGTGCGGGGCCATCACCTTCAGATTGAAGCTCGGCAGCAGGTACTCGAACTTGGCCCTGGCCCGGTTCGGGATCAGGGCGCCGTTGGCCCACAGGCGAGAGGCCGCCCGGACCGCCGGCGTCAGCTGGCAGAACGGCGAAGGGGTCTGCCCGACAGGAACCGACGCGCAGTCCAGTTCGGTCGGCAGGCTGGAGGCCAGCGGGAAGGCCAGGTAGCCGTCGGCGACGCGCTCGGTCTTGGTGTAGCGCAGGCCGACATTGCCGCTGACCTTGTAGTCGCCGGTCACGCCCTTGAAGCGCGCCATCAGATAGGCCGACTCGGTCCCTTCGTTGACCGGGTTGATCTCCTGCGGGCGGAACGGCGTGCCGGAAACGACATTGCATCGCTGCGCCAGCGGCACCCAGTTCTGCGGACAGCCGTTCACCAGGCGCGTGCGCCATTCGTCGCCCACCGACAGGGCGAACTGCGAGACCGCCGCGTAGTTTTCGATCAGGTTCTGCGAATAGAACAGCCGCCCGTCGGAGCCGGTCGGGACGGCGACCTTGCCGCGCATGAAGTTGTCGAAGACGTACTTCTCGACCAGGGCTGTGCTGTCGGAACCGCCGGCCGTGGACGGGTTGCCGTTGATGGCGTCGGTCATCCACACCGGGCCGCCGCTGCCCCAGATCTCGCTGATGACGCCCCAGTTGTAGGCCGAGAAGCGGGTGGTCTGGTCACGCTCGGACCAGCGGACGCCGCCCTTGATCGAGTCGAGCCAGCTGTCGTTGTCGAACTTGTATTCGACGTCGATCTTGACCGCGTCCTCGGTGCCTTCCGACTGCTCGATGTGGTCCATCGCCGAGCGCCAGAAGCTGTTGTACGGGTCGCTCAGGCTGGTGTGCGTGCCTTGCGCGTAGGACGGGCAGCTGGCGCTGTAGGTGGTGCAGGTGACCACCGAGGTGCCGTTGGCCGGCGGCAGGAAGGTCACGGTCGGCGCGTCCGAGCCGTTCAGGGTGATCGACGCGTTCTGGAACGTCGAACCCCACAGGCCCATGCTGATCGCATCGACCTTGGAATCCACGTGCTGGGCGTCGAACTGGATCCCCCAGTGCTCGTTCGGCGTCCATTTGAAGTTGAAGCCATAGTCGGTGGTGAGGTTGGTCGTCTGCTCGTCGCGGCGGATGTTGTTCGACTGCAGGCCGTTGATCGGCGTGCGCGGATCCGAGCCGTTCTGGTCGGCGCGCCAGCCGGTGGTGCCGGTGATGATACCGTTCGTGAAGACGCCGTCCTCGTCGAAGGTGAAGGTGGTGCCGGCGGCCGGGCGCGAGTCGCCGTTGCTGGTCACGTTGTCGGTGGCGATCTCGACGGCGTGCTCGGTCCACTTGGTCGTCGACTTCGACCGCAGGTACTGGAACGCGGCCTGCATCGTGCCGTCGTTGCTCCGCCACTGGATGGCACCGGCCTGGCCCTGGCGCTCGCGCTCGTTGGTGGTCGAGCGGAACGCCGCGCCGCGCGGGAACCACACCCCGCTCGTGCCGTTGCCGCAATCGCCCGTGGTGACGCCCAGGTTGGTGCGGCAGCCGAAGTTCGACACCTGGATGGCGTCGCTGCGGCTGGCCAGTTCGGAGTTCACGAAGCTGGCGAGGACGCCGATCTCGCCGATGTTGGTGTCGAAGCGGTCGCTGTAGAGGAACGAGTAGGTCGGCTTCCACTTCTTGACCATGTCGCCGTAGCTGGCCTCGGCCGACAGCGACAGAATGCGCTTGTTGCTGTCGAACGGCAGGCGCGTGCGCAGGTTCACCGTGCCCGAGATGCCGCCCTCGATCAGGTCGGCCGAGGGGCTCTTGAACACGTCGACGCCGCCCATCAGCTCGGACGGCACGTCCGCGAAGCTGAGGATCCGGCCGTTGTTGGCGGTGAAGGTGTCGCGGCCGTTCAGCTCGGAGCGCACGAAGTTGAGGCCGCGAACCACGACGCCCGAGCCTTCGACCGAGAAGTGGTCGGGGTCCACGCCGGCGGCGAAGCGGTTGATCGACACGCCGGGCACGCGCTGCAGGGCCTCGGTCACCGAGCGGTCCGGCAGGGCGCCGATGTCCTCGGCGGTGATCGAGTCGCCGATGATCTCGGACGACTGCTTCAGCTGCTGGCTGCTCTTGAGGCTCTGCTTGATGCTGGTGACGATCACCTCGTCGACCGTGTCCTCGGTGGAGTCTTTCTTGGCCGCCGTCTGGGCCAGGGCCGTCGCGCCGAACACCAGGCTCAGCGCCAGCGCCGAGGCCCCGCAGCGCAGGCCGAACTTCAGATTGTCGCCGAGAGTGTGGCGCCCACGGGTCGCGGACGCTCCTTTTGCGGAGCTCATTCTTGTCTTCCTCCCCAGTCCCGGTAGCTCGGTAGCGCTACCATTGGTCATATGTCGAGACCATTATTGGTCTGATGATATGGCAAAGGTCGACCACGTCAAGGGCGTTGAAAGAACTCTGCAATCTGATGCAATGCGGATATCAAGTTGCTGTTTTTACTGAATTAATTCATCAACCTGGAGGCCGTGGCGCGCTTTTCTGGCGAAGGCGAGGTGACAAAGGCCGACAGCGCCGTCAATTTACGACCCGCTTGAAACGGTCAAAAAGGCCGTCCAGACATAAGATCTTCGGGGTGGAAGGGGCTTACCATGTCAGACCAACGGCTGAAGTCCGTGGTCATCGTCGGCGGCGGCACGGCCGGCTGGATGACCGCCGCCGCCCTGGCCAAGACCCTCAGCGCCCAGGGCCTGAAGATCACCCTCGTCGAGTCCGAGGCCATCGGCACGGTGGGCGTCGGCGAGGCCACCATCCCGCCGATCCTGACCTTCAACGCCATGCTGGGCCTGGACGAGCGCGCCTTCATGCGGGCCACCAAGGCCAGCTTCAAGCTGGGCATCGAGTTCGTCGACTGGGGCGCGATCGGCGAGACCTACCACCACCCGTTCGGGACCTTCGGCCTCGACCTGGAGGGCGTGAAGTTCCATCAGGTCTGGCGCAAGTTCGCGAAACAGGCCGGCCCGATCGGCGACTTCAACCTGACCGAGGCCGCCGCCCGGCGCTGGCGCTTCGCCCTGCCCGATCCCGATCCGGCCAAGGTGATGTCGAGCCTGAAGTACGCCTATCACTTCGACGCCGGCCTCTACGCCCGCTTCCTGCGCGGCTTCGCCGAGGCGCGGGGCGTCATGCGAGTCGAGGGCCGGATCGCGCAGGTCGACCAGCACGCCGAAACCGGTTTCGTCGAGGCCGTGGTCCTGGAGGACGGCCGCCGGGTGGAGGGCGAGTTCTTCGTCGACTGCTCGGGCTTCCGCGGCCTGCTGATCGGCCAGGCCCTGAAGGTCCCCTATCAGGACTGGAGCCGTTGGCTGCCCAACAACCGCGCCGTGGCGATCCCGTGCGAACTCGGCGGCGACGGCCTCACACCCTTCACCCGCGCCACCGCCCGCGAGGGCGGCTGGCAATGGCGCATCCCGCTCCAGCACCGCATCGGCAACGGCTACGTCTATTCCAGCCACCACGTCGACGACGAGCGGGCGCTCGACACCCTGCTGACCAATCTCGACGGCCGGCCGACCGACGAGCCCAACTTCCTGCGCTTCACGCCGGGCCGCCGCGAGCGGGCCTGGGAGAAGAACGTCTGCTCGATCGGCCTGTCGGCCGGCTTCATCGAGCCGCTGGAAAGCACCAGCATCCACATGATCCAGGCCGGCATCACCAAGCTGCTGGCCCTGTTCCCCGGCCATGGCGTCGATCCGCTGGAGATCGACGAGTACAACCGCCTGACCGCCGAACAGGTCGACCGCATCCGCGACTTCGTGGTCCTGCACTTCCACGCCACCCGCCGCGACGATACCGACTACTGGCGCTACCTGTCGTCGATGACCGTGCCCGACAGCCTGGCGCGGCGCATGGAGCTGTTCGCCCATCGCGGCCGCTGGTTCCCCTCCGACTACGACCTGTTCCACGAGCCCAACTGGCTGGCCGTGCTGCTGGGCCAGGGGATCACGCCGGAGGAGTGGGACCCGCTGGTCGACAGCCTGCCGGGCGACCAGGTGATGCAGCGCCTCGCCCACCTTTCGGCCCTGATCACCCGCACGGCCGAGGCCATGCCCAGCCACGCCGATTTCGTCGCCCGCTACTGCGGCGAGCCGGCCCCCTCAGGAGTTCCCGCATGACGAACGACCGCATCCGCCACGTCGTCATCGTCGGCGGCGGCACGGCCGGCTGGATGACCGCCGCCGCCCTGGGGCGCTTCCTCAAGGACGGGGTCACCAAGGTCACCGTCATCGAGAGCGAGGCCATCGGCACGGTCGGGGTCGGCGAGTCGACCATCCCCCAGATCAACATGTTCAACCGCATGCTGGGGCTGGACGAGGACGACTTCCTGCGCCGCACCAAGGCCACCTACAAACTGGCCATCGAGTTCCGCGACTGGAAAGAGATCGGCCACACCTACCACCACCCGTTCGGCCCTTACGGCGTCGACATGGAGGGGGTGTCGTTCCACGCCTACTGGCTGCGCTACCAGGCCATGGGCGAGGCCGCCGACCTTTCCGAATACTCCCTGCAATCGCTGGCCGCCTCGCAGGCCAAGTTCCAGCGCCCCACCGGCCAGAAGAACTCGCCGCTGGGCGACATCGCCTACGCCTTCCACTTCGACGCCGGCCTCTACGCCCGCTTCCTGCGCGACTACGCCGAGGCCCGCCACGTGCGCCGCATCGAGGGCAGGATCACGAACGTCGCCCTGCGCGGAACCGACGGTTTCGTGGAGTCGGTGACGCTGGAGAACGGGACGCTCATTGAGGGCGACCTCTTCATCGACTGCTCGGGCTTCCGGGGCCTCTTGATCGAGGGCGCGCTGAAAAGCGGCTTCGAGGACTGGTCGCACTGGCTGCTCAACGACCGCGCCGTGGCGCTCCCCTGCGCCTCCGGCGGCTCGACCGACCCGGTCACCCGCGCCACGGCCCGCCCCGCCGGCTGGCAGTGGCGGATACCGCTGCAGCACCGCATCGGCAACGGCTACGCCTTCTCCAGCCAGCACATCAGCGAGGACGAGGCCACGGCCTATCTGCTCGCCAATCTCGACGGCGAGCCCCTGGCCGATCCCAACCTGCTGCGCTTCAAGGCCGGCCGCCGCAAGAAGAGCTGGAACAGGAACGTCGTCGCCATCGGCCTGTCGGCCGGCTTCATGGAGCCGCTGGAAAGCCAGAGCATCCACCTGATCCAGGTGGGCATCTCGCGCCTGCTGGCCATGTTCCCCGACCGCCGGTTCCAGCAGCCCGACATCGACCGCTACAACCGGGTGATGACCTTCGAGTACGAGAAGATCCGCGACTTCCTCATCCTGCACTACAAGGCCACCGAGCGCTCGGACACGCCCTACTGGGACTATCTGCGGGAGATGCCGATCCCCGACTACCTGGCCGACAAGATCGCCGTCTTCGAGAGCCACGGCCGGATCTTCCGCGAGAACGAGGAGCTGTTCAACGACACCTCCTGGTTCGCCGTCATGGTCGGCCAGGGCCTCAAGCCCAGGGGCTGGGACCCGATGGCCGACGTCATGAGCGAGGACCTGCTGCGCGCCCGCATGAACGAGATCCGCGCGGTCATCGCCCGCTCGGCCGACACCATGCCCGACCACATGACCTTCGTGGCCGACCGCGTGCGGCAGGCGGAGGCGGCTTAGGGTTCAGGCTCCCCCTTCCCGCACCCGACGGCTTGCCTCCCACACCCACCATTGATATCGATATCACAAGATCGATAACGAACATGGGCGGAGACGGATGAGCCACGGGAAGACACGCGCCGCGACGGCGCTGGCCGCGCTGCTGATGCTGGGCGGGACGGCCCTGGCCGGCGAGCTGCGCACCTATCCGGTTCCGCCGCAGCTGCTGTATGCGGGCCACAACGACGACTTCACCGTTCGGGTGCGCGCGCCGGGCGGGCAGTGGCGCGACCTCTACGAATACCGGGTGCAGGTCGACACCGACACCAAGACGAACGCCTCGATGGTCTATTTCGACTTCGACGGGACGGTCGAGCTGGAGGTGATGAAGAACAACGGCCGCTTTTCCGAGGTCTCGGTCGCGCCGCTGTCGAGCGCGGTGAAGCCCCAGCGCCAGGGCCCGGTCCTGCGCATGACCCTGACCAGGCCCGAGCGCTTTTCGCTGCAGTTCGACGACGACCGCCTGCGCAACCTGCACATCGTCGCCGGCGCCCTGCCCCCGCCGCGCCCGACCGGCGGCGACCTCGTCTATTTCGGCCCCGGCTTCCACACCCCGCCGGCGGGCCTGGACTACTTCCCGGTCAAGTCGGGCCAGCGCGTCTATCTCGACGGCGGGGCGGTGCTGAAAGGCGCCTTCGAGCTTTCCGGCGTCAGCGACGTGAAGATCTCCGGCCGCGGCCTGCTGTGGGATCCGGGCCGGGCGATCGACCTGGAGAAGGCCAGCAACGTCGAGGTCTCCGACCTGATCATCGTCAACAGCGACCGCAAGGACGCCGCCCGGGTGATGAACATCCGCAATTCGGCGAACGTCAGCGTCAGCCAGCTGACCGGCTTCACCTCGGGCAAGTGGTCGGACGGGATCAACATCTCGACCTCGCGCCACGTGACGGTGGCCGACGGCTATCTGCGGGTGTCGGACGACGCCGTGGTGGTCTACGCGGTCGCCGACTGCCCGCTGTGCCGCGCCAAGGCCGCCCAGACCGGCGTTCCCGATCCCAACCCGCCCGGCGACACCTTCGACATCAAGGTCTCGAACATGCGGCTGTGGGTCGACGTCGCCCACGCCCTCTATGTCGGCCACTTCGGCGACAACGCCGACCCGCGCACGATCCGCGACGTGACCTTCGACAATATCGACGTGGCCAATCTCGACGAGGACGATCCGGACTGGGAAGGCGTGATCGCCGCCTATTCCGGCGACAGCACCCTGATCAAGGACATCACCTTCAGCGACATCCGCGTCGACCGGATCGAGGAGGGCAAGCTGATCAACCTCGTGGCCGGGAACAACCCGCGCTACAACAAGGCGGCCGGGCGAGGGATCGACGGCGTCACCATCCGCAACGTCGCCTTCACCGGCGAGGGCCTGCCCAGCCCGTCGATCATCCGGGGTCTGTCGGCGACCACCGCCGTGAGGAACGTCACGATCGAGAACCTGACCATCGGCGGCAAGCCGATCAAGGCGCCCCAGGACGGCGACATCGCGGTCACCGGCGAGGTGGTGGGACTGACGTTCCGGTAGGCCTCCTACAGCACCCCCAGCTCGACCAGCGCCTCCTCGCCCGCGGGCGCCAGGATGGCGCGGATCGCCTGCTTCTCCTCGTCCGAGAAGAAGGCCTCGCCACGCCCCGCCACGCCCTTGTTGAGGCGCACGCTCTCCTTGTCGGTGAGGCTGGTCGCCAGGGCCGCGTCGAGCTCGGCCTGGCTGTAGGCGTTGCCCGGATCGACATGGGCGGCGATCAGGGCCAGGGCTCCACGCGGGTCGGTGCGCAACTGTTCGTACTTCAGCCAGAGCGGCGCGGGCCGGCCCTCGGCCAGGCAGCGGCGCTGGTAGTCGAGCCATTGGCCATAGAACCGCGCGTACCAGAGCGGCGCGATGTGCACGAGGCTGTGGCGGCGTTCGTCGGCGCTCATCTCGTAATAGCTGCGGCCCGAGTGCAGCAGGGCGGCGTCCATCCGCCGGCCGTCGGCCTGCGCCTTCTCGTGCATGTCGCGCAGGCTGACCAGGGCGTCGAAGATGTTGCGCGAGGCCAGCACCACCGACACCCCGAAGACCTCCAGGATGTCGGTCGCATGGCGGTTGGGGTACATGTGCAGGTGCATCACCGTCGCCTGCGGGCGCTCGCCCTTGACCAGGTGCTGGTTCAGCAGCAGCGGAAAGTACGGGTCGCGGGAGTGGTCGCAATTGGCGTAGGAGCCGCGCGACAGCCCCGCCTTGTAGTGCTTGCCCAGCAGGTGGATCAGCGCCGTGCGCATGAAGGTGCCGCCGACCTTGGGCGGATAGGACAGCAGGATCTGGCGGTTGCGGGCGCCGGCGCTGCGGATCGCGGCCTTGACCGGTTCATGGATCTCGCCGTCGGCCGAGGGCAGGGACACCATCAGTTTGTAGACGGTTTCGTAGATCGACATGCTGACCGCTTCCGCCGGCCGCCGACCGCGGCCCTCGGGGTCAGTTCAGTCTGGTTTTGAGTCCGCCAGATGTGCGCCCGATTACGGCGAACAGCGGGAACGTGTCGGTTCCTATCGGACGTATCGGGAGCGTTTCGATCGAGCCTGCCCCCGCCCTCCGGACAAAAGAAAGGGCGCCGCCTCGCGGACGGCGCCCCAGCCCTCGGGAGAGGAAAGGATGCGTCCGGCGGCTAGCCGCCGAACTTGTAGCGCAGGCTGATCCCGTAGACCCGGCCGTTCATGAAGTACTGGCGCAGGACGTCGGTGTCGTAGCCGTTGTCCGGCTCGCCGACATAGCGGATCGGGGCCTTGTTGGTCAGGTTCGACGCTGTCAGCGACAGAGTGAGATCCTCGCGCAGATTGAGGTTCACCGAGGCGTCGAGCAGGCCGTAGCCCTTCAGGTAGCGGCCGTCGATCGGGTTGGCCGACACCCCGAACAGCACGTAGTCCGAGCGGTAGGTGTAGACGAGCCGCGCGGAGACCTTCTTGTTCTCGTAGAGGCCCGCCAGGCTCCAGTTCTGGTCAGACTGGAACGGCTGGCGCACCTTCATCGCCCCGAGCGGCAGCTCGGTCTTGACCCAGGTGTATGAGCCCTGGACCCCGAAGTCGTGCAGGAACTCCGGCACGAAGTCGTAGTCGAAGAAGGTCTGGGCCGCGAACTCCACGCCCTTGGCGAAGCCGGGATCGGCGTTCTGGGTCTGGGTGATGCGGAACTGGCCGGTCGGGCAGTTGTTGGGCGTCACGCCGGTATAGGGCTGAGCGGTCGCCACCGTCTGGCAGCTCTCCACCCCGATCGGGAAGCCATTGACCTTCTTGTAGAAGGCGGCGGCCGAGACGTAGCTGGTCGAGCCGAAATACTTCTCCAGCGACAGGTCGTAGCTGTAGGCGCGCAGCGGCTGGAGATTGGCGTTGCCCTGGCTGCCCGTGCCGCTTGTCAGGTTGACCGACACCGTCGGGTTGATGTCGCCGACGCTGGGCCGGGTCAGGCCCTTGCCGAAGCCGAAGCGCAGCAAGAGGTCGTCCTGGATGTAGCCGGTGACGTTCAGGGTCGGCAGGACGTCGGTATATTCGTTGCTCTTGGTGTTGGGGACGATGACCGAAGTCGTCCCGCTGGTGTCGGTGACCCGGGCCTCGGCTTCGAGGTTGGTGCGCACCACCCGCACGCCGGCGTTGCCGCGGATGCGGTCGTCGAGGAAGGCGAAATCGACCACGCCGTAGGCGGCCAGGGTCTCTTCCACCGCCTTGCGGCGCGACAGCAGCACCTCGGGCAGCGAGTCCTCCGAAGGAATCCCGGCCAGGGCGAAGCGGTTGCGGACGTTGTCGCCCAGCAGGGCGTCGGGC
The DNA here is from genome assembly GCF_003185805.1 of Caulobacter sp. D5. Taxonomy (GTDB): domain Bacteria; phylum Pseudomonadota; class Alphaproteobacteria; order Caulobacterales; family Caulobacteraceae; genus Caulobacter. Next base: position 23,916 of record NZ_QHJY01000049.1, on the reverse strand, counting down.
GAGAAGGTCAGGAAGCCGCCGGAATAGCCGGCCTCGCCGTCGAACCAGTTGGTATGCGAGCCTTCGACCAGGTCCTGCACGGTCGAGGCCAGTATGCCGTTCGACTGGGTGGCGGTCAGGGCCAGGCCGTCGGTCGTCAGGTTCTTGCCGCTGAAGGAGTAGTTGTAGAACTTCGACTTCTTCCGGTAGTAGCGCGCGCCGAACTTCACGTCCTTGATGAAGCTGTCGTGGATGCGCAGCTTGCCGTCGAACTGGGCGGCCAGGCCGGCGTCGTCATAGACGTTGTTGGTGCCGTTGGCGTAGTTGACCAGCACCCAGTTGGCCGGATTGGCCAGGTCCGGACCGCTGATCGACACGGTCTGCGGCGTGCCGATCGAGCGCTTCACGTCCCAGGTCAGGCCCGCCTTCGGGGTCATGGTCACCGAGCGGTTGTCCTGGCTCTGGTCGGCCTTCACGTAGGAGAGGTCGGCCTTCAGGTCGAGGTCGTCGGTCGGCGACCACTTGGCGCCGCCGGCCAGGATCCAGGTCTCGTACAGGCGGTGCTCGTCGCCGCCGATCGCGCTGAAGGTCGAGCCCAGGAACGTGCCGCTGGAAAAGCGCTGGCCGGCCAGCACCTCGTCGGTTCCGCCGTTGCTGTTACGGTTGGCCAGGCCCTCGGTGGTGCTGAAGCCCGTCGTCGTCAGCCCCTGGACGTAGCGGCTGTCCGAGCCGTTCAGGAACCGATAGCTCTGGTGGTAGAGGTAGGAGTTGTAGTTGCCGTCGACATAGAACTCGAGGCCCGGACGCACCTTCCACTGGAAGGCGCCGGCGAAGCCCTTGCGGGTGCGCTGGATGTCCTCTTCGTTGATGTTGATCTGCACCCCGGCCATGTTGACCAGGTTGGCGCGGTCGGTCGCCGACATGGCCAGGGCCTGGGCGTCGGTCACCCCGATCAGGCACGAGACGTCGGAGCGACCGGTGTAGCTGGCGTTGTAGGCCGAGCCCAGATTGGTCGCGTTGCAGTCGCCGCTGTCGGCCCGCGCCACGCGGCGCAGGTTGGTCCCGCCGGGGCCCGGCGCGTTGTCCGAGCGGTTCCAGCTCTTCTGGTAGTTGGCGCCGAGCAGCAGGCCCATCTCGCCGTCGCCCACGTCCCACTTGTGCGAGACCAGGCCGAAATATTCCGGCTGCATCTGCTGGACCATGTCGTTGTAGCGGCCCGAGATCGCGACGCTGCCCGACATCTTGGGCAGGTCGAGCGGCCGGCGGGTCTTGATGTCGATCAGGCCGCCGATGCCGCCCTCGATGTGCTCGGCCGAGGGGTTCTTGTAGACGTCCAGGCCCGCGATCATGCCGGGAATGGCGCCCTCGATGTTGAACTCGCTGCCGCCGGCGGTGAAGTAGGAGCGGCCGTCCACCTGCGAGGCGGTCTGGCCCGACAGGCCGCGGATCGTCAGGCCCGAACCGACGCCCACGGGCGAGGCGCCCTCGCCGCCGTAGCGATAGCCCTGCACGCCCGGGATCCGGGTCAGGGTCTCGGCGACGTTGGGATCGGGCAGCTTGCCGATGTCCTCGGCGCGGATGGAGTCGACGACCTCCATCGTGTTCTTCTTCACCTGCACGGCCGACTGCAGGCTCTGGCGGATGCCGGTGACGACCACCGCCTCGACGGTGTCCTCGGCGGCCGGCGCGGCCGTGGTCGTGGTCGTCTGGGCATGGGCCAGGCCGGCCGCGCCCAGGACGACGGCGGCGGTCGATGCGGTCAGCAGCAGCCGCGCGCGGAATTCGGTTCGCATGGTTTCCCCTCCTGCGAGACCTGCGCCCGATAAGCTAGCGCGGTCCGTCTGGTCCCGCTTGCGCGGGCTCTCCTGTTGGCGTCGAGCGCTTGGCGCGCCCTGTTTCACTCCCGAGCAGGCGGCGCGCTCGAACGGCGCGCCTTACCGGCTACACTGCGATTGTTATCGATATCATCGTTAGCTGGCAACTCTTTTGTCTGACAAATGCGACAATAGGTCTCAGAGGTTGGTCAGCGCGGCGGAGGCGAGCGCCGGGCCAGGGCGACGTCGCCCTCGCAGGCCTTTGCGGCGCCGTCGATCCTGATTGCTTTCACCCCGTCACAGGCCAGGCGGACCGCATAGGTCGGCTGGCCCTGGATGCTGGCCTCGACGCCTTGCCCCGTCCGGGTCTTGACCACGAAGGCCTTCGACAGGCTGTCCAGCTCCACCTTGCCGTCGCGGCGCAGGTAGCTGCCATCGGCGACGAACCACCGCCTGGGCCTCTGCGGCGAGCCGCCCTCCGGATAGGTCAGGGCCAGAATATAGGCGTCGGTCTGCCAGCCGCCGAGCTCGGCGTTGGCGTTGCGGTGGCGGATGCGGCCGTCGGCCAGCAGGTTGAGATAGACCTCGGTCACCTCGCCCTTCTGGGTGATCCGCGTCATCAGCCAATCCTTGCCCTCGACCCGCTCGATCTTCGGCGCGGGATCCGGACCATTAGGCGTCAGGGCGACGACGAACTTCGTCCGGTCGGTGACGCCGGGCGCCTGCAGGCGCAGATACGGCTGGACCTCATCCGGCGCGTGGTCCTTCAGGCCCTTGCCCTCGGCCATCCGCAGCAGTTCGGGATAGTCGCTGAACAGCCCGCCGTCCGGCAGGGTCTGCGGGAACAGCGGCCGCACGGCGACCTCGGCCTCGCCGTTCTTGACGGTGATCACCTGGCCCTGGCGCCTGGCCTCGCCCTCATAGTGCAGCAGCCATTCGAACCGGCCGGGCTTCCAGCCCTTGAGGTCGTCGATGACCAGGATCGTGCCGCCCACCCACAGGAAGCTGCGGTACTTGCGCTCGAAGGTCGCCGCGTTCGGCCCCGTGGCGTCGGCCCAGACGAAGCGCAGATCGCCGGCGTCGACCAGGTGGTCCACCCGCCCCACGAAGTGCGAGCCGTTGTAGGTGTTGCTCTCCGGCTCGGCCTGGCCTTCCAGCGTCACGACGTTGTGGGCGAGGCTCTGGCGGTAATAGCCGTCGTATTCGGGCCGGGCGTAGCTGCTGTTGCCGGAGTCGATCAGCAACTGCCTGCCCTTGTGCCAGAGGATGAAGCTGCCGGCGTCGGCGTGGTTGTGGTTCCAGGTGAAGCCCGAGCGCAGCGCCAGGAAGGTGGCGTCCGGCGCCCAGGACGAGCGCAGGGTCGCCGCCCCCAGGTCATCGTCGATCCAGCTGGTCGGCAGGCCCGGCCCCTTGCCGACCGAGGCCCAAGTCTTGAGCGAAGGCCACTGCACCAGGTTCTCGGGCTCGGCGAAGACGTCCTGCTTGGGATCGGGGCGGACGGTGTTCAGGTACCACAGATAGCGGGCCTGCTGGTCGCCCGTGGCCCACAGGTTGGCGATGGCGCTGGCCCCGCTGGAGGTCGGATTGCCGTCGCCGAAATTGGTCGACAGGAAGCCGCCGGCGGTCGGGTAGAGGTTCTGGATGAAGTAGTCGCCCAGCCCCGCCAGGCGCGGCGTCGCCGCCGGCTTTTCCTTGAAGGCGTCCAGCCAGGCGCGCTTGAAGCGCAGATAGCCCTCGGCGGCGAAGTCGGCGTAGTTGACGCTCTCGACGAAGGCCCCGTTCGAGGCGAAGTGCTGCGGCTTGGTCTCGATGGCGCTGCCGTCGTAGTTGGCCCACTCTTCGGCCGCCTCGTCGATGCGGCGGATCCAGGCGTCGGCCTGCGGCTCGTCGGTCTTGATGGCGATCGCCGCCACGCCGGCGCCGAAGACGATGTGGCTGAACCAGTTGTGGCCCATGGTGTCGAGGCTGTGGATCCGTTCCTTGCCGTCGACCCAGTCGTTCAGGGTCGGGGCGATCGCGCCCTTGACCAGGGCCTTGGCCAGGCGGTCGCGCTCGGCCGGGGTCAGGGCGTCGTGGATGGCGTCGAACGTCAGTCCATAGGTGTAGGCGCTGGTCCCCATGCCAAGGTCGGAATTCCATACCGGGTCGCGGGCCAGCAGCGGCTTGTCGGTCACCCAGTTGGCGCGGCCGGCATAGATGTCGAGCAGGGCCTTGGCGCGGTCGGCGTACTTGCGCTCGCCGGTCATGCGGTAGGTCAAAGACAGGCCCATCAGCGCCGCGTTCAGCTCGCGGTCGTTGGCCGGCTTGCGCGCCAGGGCCGCGTCGGCGTCGGCCTTCGCCTTGGTCCAGGCGGCCTTGGCGTTCGGATCCTCGGCGACGCGGGCCTTGAACTGGGCGACGTGGGCGTCGCTGAAGGTCAGGTAGGGATGGCCCGACTTCAGGGTCTGGGCCTGGGCCGCTCCCGCCAGGAGACAGGCCGCCAGGGCGAGACCGGACACCGTCGGCTTCATCAGGCTCTTCACGCGCAACACTCCCCGCAAGCTCTTCCGGCTTGCGATTATGATATCGATATCAGAATAAGGTGCAAGCGGCCTCAGGCCAGGGCCAGATTGACCGCCATCGACCGCCGCACGCCCGGGCTGCGGAACGGATAGACGCAGTGCAGCATCCACGAAGGCCACAGGTAGAAGTCGCCGACCACCGGCTTGACCGTGAACAGGTTCTTGACCCCCACGGCGCTGCGGCTGTCGATGAACTGCAGGCAGCCGGCGGTGTTCTGCCGGGCCTTGTCGGCCGCGAACTCGGCCTCGTAGCCGGGCGGCACCCGCAGAAAGCCGACGCTGGAATAGAGGCAGCCCTGGTGGAAATGGGCCGGGTTGTAGTCGCCGGCGACCATGTCGTTGATCCAGCCTTCCTTGATCTCGATGCGCAGCTTTTTCGCTTCCAGCTCCTCGGTGCGCTCGTAGTCGGAAAAGTGCATCAGGGCGTTCTCGCACCGGTAGGTGAAGGTGCGGGCCACGTCGTAGAGGAAGTCGGCCAGCTCGCCCGTCTCGCGGATCACGTCGGTGAAGCGGATCTCGGTGCTGACCGCCCCGGCCAGATGCGCCGACCAGTCGCGGGCGGCGACCTCTTCGCGGCTGGCGACGATCTCGTCGATGCGGGCGTTCAGGCGCTCGACCAGGGCCGGCGGGATCGTCGCCTTGATGATCGTCGGGCTGAACGGCGCCACCAGCCGCAGGTCGTGATCGTGGGTCATGGCCGTGCTCCCAGACACCTGACCCGCCCCCTTTTCTCGTCATCCCGGGCGAAGGACCGCGCAGCGGTCCGCAGACCCGGGACCCAGGGGCCGCGGGCAGTGCGGCCGCCCCTGGGTCCCGGCTCTCCGCTTCGCTGCGGCCGGGATGACGATGGAGAGGAGAGCGCGCTCTTGGTCTTCATCACAACCAAGTCCTACCGCCCCGGCGACCAGATCACCGCCGTCGCGCCCGGCGCCAGGGTCAGGCTGGTCGCGTCCGCCGCCAGCTTGCGCTTGCTCACCAGGTCGACCCGCTCGCCCGCGGCCTTGGGCAGGTCGACGACCACCGCCTTGGTCCCGGCGTTCATGGCGATCCGGTAGGGACCATAGGCGGCCTCGTAGTACTGGCCGCGCCCGGCATAGGGGTTGTCCTGGTCCTTGTAGCGGGCCTCGGGCGGCCCATTGGCCACCGGCAGCACCTCGCCCTCCAGCGCCGCCGGCGCCTCGCCCGGATAGGCGACGATCGGGATCGAGCCGGCCGAGATGTGCGGCGTCGCGCGGCGCACGCAGGTCTTGCCGCTGGGCTCGAAATCCACCCGCGAGGCGATGGTGGCGATGCGGTCGATGGTCGGGGTCTGATAGTGGAAGCGCGCCAGCCGGTTCACCCCGCAATTGGCCCGCCAGTAGAGCGAGGCGTAGAGCACCGCGTCGCCGTTCTTGATCGCCACCACCCCGTCCTCGGGATCGGCGAACACGAAGTCGGGCTGGCCCGGCGTCATCGGCAGCTTCACGCCGGACTTCGGCCAGGCCTTCACCGCCAGCCATTCGTCATAGGCGTCGAGCAGGCCGATGGTGGTGCGCTGGTTCCTGTCCTTCAGGCGGTCGCGCAGCACGGCGTAGTACTGGCCGGCGTCCAGGGCCTGGCGGGCGATCGCCATCAGCTGCGGATCGCGGGTGGCGACGGCGACCTGGAACGGCGTGTTGTCCCAGCCCGACTTCTGCACATAGGTGGTCGCGCCGGGATAGACGGGATCGCGCCAGCCGATCGGCGCCTCCAGCAGCATGGTCGCCGCGCCCTCGGCGTCGATGCCCGGATAGCGGAAGGCCATCCGCGCCCGGACCATCTTCAGCAGTTGCTCGCGCAGCACCGGATCGCCCTGCCCGCCCCCGGCCGCAGTGGCCAAATAGACGCCCGCCGCCCAGTCGAGGATCTCGCCGTAACTGCCCACATAGCCCAGCTCCTTGGAGAGCCCGGCGTCGGTGAACAGCCTGTAGCCGTCGGCCGAGCGGAAGCTTCCGGTGTCGGCGGCGGAACTGGAGAAGGTCGGCTTGCCCGCTGCATCGAGGCTGCCGGTCCAGGGCGCCAGGCCCATCGACTCGTAGAGGAACCTGCGCACCTGCGGTTCCGGCCGCGCCAGCGGACTGGCCAGCGCCCGCAGACCCTCGTTGCTCCAGTAGATCCCCTGCAGATCCACGATCATCGACTGGTTGGTGTAGAGCCGCCGATGGGTCAGGGCGTAGCGCAGCCCGGCGTCCAGCATCCGGGCGTAGGCCTCGCGGCGGCTGCCCTGCCCGCCCTCGACCGGCGCATCCAGATAGGGCGCGACGTCGGCGCCCAGCAGGCGCAGCACCTTGCCGTAGGGCCCCAGCACCTCCCAGTCGGGATTGGTGCGCGAGCCGTCGACGAAGACGCTGGTCGGATCGGCCTGGAACCGAACGGCATAGACGTCGCCGGCCTGCACCAGCTTCTTCAGCACGGCCGGGTTCCTGTAGGCCCTGGTCCAGTCCAGGCGATAGGCGCGGGCCAGGAACTGGGCCTCGAGCAGTTCCACCGGCCCCGGCTGGGCCAGCTTGCGCTCGATCTCGCGGTTCACGCGGGCCTTCAGCTCGTCCAGCACCTCCGCCCCCACCGTCGGCGCGGCCGCGAGCGGCGGCGCCTGGCCCGCCGCATCGCCGCTGTCGAGGAACGGATCGGCGTGGACGTATAGCGCGTAGATCGGCCGCGAGGCCTGGGCCATCGGCTTCTGGAAGCTCTCGAACTTCTGGGTGTAGACCGCGAACGGTCCGCTGGCGCGGATGGCGCAGTCCAGCCGCTGGCGGCCCTTGGTCAGGGTGATCGGCAGGGGAAAGGTGCGGTAGGTGAAACGCCCGGCGAACGGCGGGGCCTGGGTTCCGATGTCGAGGATCTCGACGTCGCCGAGGTGGCGGTAGCCGACCTGCCTGCCGTCGCAGAACAGCACCAGCTTGCCGTCGTTGACATCGCCGCCCCATAGCCGGATCGACGCGTAGTTCTGGATCGCCGGATCGACCGCCAGGCTGAACTTCAGCTCGCCGCTGAAGCGCTCGCCCGGCGCCGCGGGCGGCAGGCGTCGGGCCGCGATCCCGAGCCCGCCGGTCACCAGCTCCGAAGCCTTGGCGTCCACCGCGTGGGCGGTCTCGGAGGCCGCGTCGCCGAACGTGACCTTGTCGATCAGCGGAGTCGCCGCCTGGGCCGACGAAGCGATCAGGCCGAGCAGCGCGCTGACGCCGAGGATCAGGTGATGTCGGGTCATGCGCGCCGCTCGCCGAGAAGTGTTGAGACAGGCCGGTGAGGCGAGGAGCGCCCTCGCATCACCGGGAATTCCAACCCGAGGGCCTAGAACTCCTTGCGGACGGTCAGCCACACCGAGCGCGGGGCGTTGCGCTTGATCAGGTAGCCGGACTCCGGCAGCTGCGCGACGACGTCATAGACCTGCACATTGGTCGGCAGGTTGGTGCTGATCATCGGGTCGTAGGCCGAGATGTAGTCCTTATCGAGCACGTTGCGGACGTCGAGCGTGACCTGGGTCTTCTTCAGGCCGCTGTACTGGACCGAGATGTCCAGGTTGTCCTGTTCGGGCAGGTAGCGGTGATCCAGCGAGTTGGTGTTCAGCTTGCGCACGTCCATCCAGCGATGGCGGACGTTGAAGCGGAAGTCGCCGTAGCGGTACGAGACCGTGTTGCTGAGCGTCCACTTGGGCGAACGCGCCAGGATGCCGGCGTCGACGCGCAGCACGTCGTCCGAAGCGCCCAGGCCGTTGGCCCCGGTGTTGAGCCAGACATAGGCCTCGGTGGTCTTGCCGTTCAGGAAGGTGACGGACGGGTTCCATTCCAGGTTCCGCGTCACCTTCCACTTGGCCCAGGCCTCGACCCCGCGCGTGAAGTAGCGGTTGAAGTTCTCCGGCAGCAGGTAGGTCGAGACGTTGTCGGTATCGACCGCGGTCGGATAATCGTTCACCGCGAAGTTCTGGTAGAAATAGGTGATCTGGCCGTTGAAGCGCCGGTCGCCGAAGGTGTAGGCGGCCTCGTGCCCCTTGATGTAGGCCGTCGGGCCCAGCGGCCGCACCAGGGTCGCCGCCGTCGAGTAGCGGTTGACCACGCCCGACGAGGGCTGCTTGGCGTCGGTGTAGCGGTAATAGATCTTGTGCTTGTCGGTGAAGTTGTAGCCGATGGCGACGCTGTAATCGACGAGGCTCAGGTCCTTGTCGGCGCCGATCATCTTCGAGGCCGTCCTGGTCATGTAGACGTTGTCGTAGACGGTCAGCGGATCGCCATCCAGGCCGCCGTTGGTCAGCGAGGCGGCGCCGGAATTGCGGGTGTCCCAGGTCTCCGAATAGGTCCGGGCGTGGAAGTACTGGTACTTGATGCTGGCGTTAAAATCCCAGTGCTTGTTCGGCGACCAGGCAAAGCCGGCATAGGGCGACAGCTCCATGATCCGGGCGCGCTGCGAGACGGTGGTGAACAGGCCGCTGCCGTATGAGCCCCAGCCGCCGGCGTCGGTCAGCTGGTAGCTCGCGCCGCCGTTGGTCACGTACTTGACGTTCAGGTTCTGCACCTGGCCGTCGGCCCAGGCCGACACCCCCAGGCCGTTGGCCCAGTTGTCGTTCACCTGTTCCGAGCGCGAGACGTAGAGGCCGCCGTTCACGCTCCAGGTGTCGCCGCGATAGGTGGCCGTGAAGTTGCCCATGTAGTCGACGGATTCACGGTAGTTGTCCTCGGCCCGGGTCAGCAGCACCAGGTCCTGAGAGCTCGTGCCGGTGGGCACCGTGCCGGAATTGTAGCTGCCGTCGGCGCTGGGGATGGTGGCCGTGACCAGGCCGCCGCGCATGTCGATATCGCGGTTGGGCAGGGTGTTGCCGACGATGCACAGGCTGGCGGTCTGGAAGGTGGTGGCCGTCACCCGCGGACAGGCCACGCCCGTGCGGTAGTTGGTCCCCAGCTGCGAGCCGGCGACGTTGTTGGCCACGCGGGCCACTTCCTGGCCGGCCGCGTTGGTGAACACGTAGTAGCCCGGCGTGCGGTCCAGGTTGTTGATGTTGAGGCCGAAGCGCTCGCGCGTCGCCGCCGCCGAACCCAGCGAGGCCAGGCCCTGGGGCTTGTACGACTGGCCGCGATAGGTCGACTTCTGGATCCGCGCAGCCCCGGTGAAGGTCAGGCGCTCGCCGATGTCGTGGTTCCAGCGCAGCGACAGGGCGTCCTGCTTGTAGCGATAGCCGTCCGACGGATCGAGGCTGTGCGTGCCGCTCTTGAAGTAGTTCGGCACCGTCTGCTGGCCGCCGTTCATGAACAGGTTCACGTCGCGGCCAAAGCCCGGGATTTCTTCCGGATCCTGGTAGCCGTAGGTCGGCTGCTGGAAGGTGGTCAGCTCGGCGTTGGTGTCGTCCAGGTGCTTGTAGATCAGGTTGAACGAACCGCTGCCGTTGGCGGTGTCGTAGTCCTTGTAGAGGTTCACCTTGAACTGGCCGCCGTGGTTCAGGTCGAAGCCCGGATCCACCTGGCCGCTGGACTTGCGGTAGAAGCCGCTGAGGCCGACGCCGAAGTCGCCCTTGTCATTGACCCAGCCGTAGGCGCCGTCGACCTGCTTCCACGACAGGTGCAGGTCCTCGCCCTCGAAGCCGATGCGGGTCTGGATCACCGCCCCCGGCTTCACCTTGCCGGTGATGTAGTTGAAGGTCGCGCCCACCGAGGTGGTGACGCCCGTGGCCGACGAGCCGCCGCGCACCGACTCGACCCGGCTGGTCGAGATGTCGGCGCGGTAGAAATAGCCGTCCTGGAAGCCGCTGAACTTGAACGGCACGACCGGCAGGCCGTCCTCCAGGATCGTCGTCCAGAAGTAGCCCGAGGTGTTGGCCCCGGTGCCGATGGTCATGCCGCGGGTGAAGACCTCGTTGCGGGCCACGCCGTCGTTGGACTCGACCACCACGCCGGGCATGTCGCGCAGCATGTCGTCGGCGCTGATCGGCGTGAACTTGCTCATGTCGTCCTCGTTCAGCACCGAGAACGAGACATTGGCCTTCTTGGCGGCGGTGCCGACCATGACGCCGGTGACGATCACCTCGTCGACCGCCGTGGTCTCGACCGTGACCGGCGCCGGCTTGGCCGCTTCGGCCGCCGTGGTCTTGGCGGGCGTTTGGGCGGGCGCCTGGGCCTGCGCGGCGGCGGCGACCGACATCGCGCTCGCGCCGGCGGCCAGGGCCAGAACCATGTGAGAAACCTGCAGGGCGCGGTTGCATCCGCGCTTAGGGCCGTAACCAGCCATCCTATCCTCCCCTTCGGACTTTCAGCCCGGCCTCGCCTCGCGGCGGGGCCGGCGCGCCGACCGCCTTGTCGTTTTCGAGAGCGCCCCAGGCGCCCCGATCGGCTTGTTGTTATCGTTATCAGCGCATTTTGAACGCTGTCAACGGGGTTTCGGCTCCGACATGTCGGAAACATTCAAACACCGCTATCACGCAGTGGACGGCGGCATCTCAGCAATTCCCACAGCTTTCGATCAGCAATGCGATATCGACCGCTACGTGCGATCAGCACAGCGCCGGATGAAAACTTCAGGATGTATGCGACGCGATGACTTCACTCTCGATCGCGCCGGCCGATTTCATGCATGAAGCGAGGTTTCACCTGCGCGGTCGAACGCCTTCACCACTGTTCCATGCCTGGGGCGGCGCGAGATCAGGTCGTCGGCCGCCAGCAGGTCGAGGGCGGCGCGGACAGTGATCCTGGCAACCGTGAAGCCGCTGGCCAGCTCCCGCTCGGTCGGCAGGCGGCGCTCGCCGTCGAGGATCGCCGCCCGCAGCCGGTCGGCCAGCTGCCGATACAGCGCCACCCGGCCGGTGCGCTTCAGCGGCGCCCAGAAGAGGCCAGGCGAGGGGGTCACTTGAAGCTCACCCCTTCGACATTGGGGCCGATCTCGATCACCGAGGGATCGGCCGCCTTCAGCCGCTTGCCGCCGATGGTCACGTTCTCGAAGCTGATGTTCTTCACCGGCCGGTCGGGCCCGTAGCCCGAGAGCGTCGAGGGACTGGGCCAGCCGTCGCCGGTGAAGTCGATGTTGCGGAAGACCACCCCGTCGACCAGCAGGCCCGGGCTCGTGCCGTACTTGGCGTTGAACACCGTGCGCACGTTGAAGAGCTTGCCCTCCTCGATCTGATCGACCCGGATCCCGTCGAACACCACGTCGCGCACCGTGTTGGTGTCGCCGGCGCTGATCGCCAGCGCGCCCTGGTATTCGGGGTCGTCCTCATCGAGGCCCAGGATGTCGATGTTCTCGAAGCGCAGGTCCTCCAGCACGTTGGGCTTTTCGCTGTCGCCGTGCAGGCCGATGAACACCGCGTGGGCGACGTCGGGCCAGAAGATGGAGTCGCGCACCCGCACCCGGCGGGTGTCGCCCTTGCCGTCCTTGCGGGTGGCGTAGACGGCGACGCTGTCGTCCGAGGTGCGGATGAAGGCCCGCTCGACGGTCACGTCGCTGCAGGCGAAGACGTTGACGCCGTCCGACCACGAGCCGTTGGACAGGGTGCGGAAGTCGCGGAAGGTCACGTTGCTCGACGACGCGCAGGCGATCGTGCCGTGCTTGGGCGTCAGGAAGGTCAGGCCCTCGACCGTGACGTTCCTGGAGTTCTGCACCACCAGCTGCTCGGCCGGCCGGTCGATGATCCCGCGGCCGAGGATCCGCACGTTCTCGACGCCCTCGGGCTTGAAGGTCCCCTGCAGCACGGCGCCGCCCGCGACATAGATCGTCTGGCCCGACTTCACCGGGAAATACTGGCCGCCGCCGGGCGGGGTGTGCAGGCCAGGCTCGTAGAACACCACGTCGGGGCCGGGCGCCGGCCGCGCGATCGGCGCGCCGGCGAAGATCAGCAGGTTGTGCAGCCGGTCGCCGTCGAACTCGACCGACAGGTTCTGCGGCTTGTCGATGGTGAAGGTGACGATCCCCTTCTCGACCTTGGACCTGATGGCGTTGCTGGCGGGCCGCACCTCGACGCGCTTGAAGTCGCCGTTGTTCTTGCGCACGCCGATCTCGACCGGGCCCGTGAAGTCGAACTGCACCACCGACACGTCGCTGGGGCCGTCGGAATCGACCTTGGCGGTGTATTCGTAGAGGTCGCGCCAAGGGCCGCCCGGCTTGCGCACCCGCACCGTGAACGCATCGTTGTGCATGGTGTAGAACAGCCCGCCCGGCGGCAGCGGATGGATCGTCAGGCCGGGGGTTTCGTCGGCCAATGCCGCGCCCGCGGCCAACGCGCCCAGGGCGACGGCGGCGAGCAGGGCCGGAATTCCACGAGCAGGCGAACGCATCCTTGTCTCTCCCCTGGTCGACGCTCTGGCGCGGCGTCTTGATTGGCCCGGACGACCAGCGCCCCGAAAGAGACGGCGCGTCGAAATCGCTTGCGGGACGCCCGAAGGCTGCTAATTGATATCGATATCAGGCACGCCATGCAAGCCCCGGCTTCGTAGGCGGCGAAGAGCGCAAAAGCGCTTGGTATCGTTATCAGTTTGGTCTATGACCGAACGGCTGGACCGACCGCGCCATGAAGCGCGGACGGCGCGGCGATGGGAGGGAGTCGCATGGGTTTCAGGAAGAACTACGCGCTGCTGAGCGCCTTCCTCTTCTTCTACTTCTTCGCCCAGGCCATGAGCATCTCGCTGCTGCCCCTGTGGCTGAAGCGGACCCTGGGCCTTTCCGGCGCGCAGACCGGCGTGGTCTTCGCGGCCAACTTCATCTTCGCGATGCTCTCCCAGCCGCTCTACGGCTTCGTTTCCGACAAGGTCGGGCTGCGCAAGCATGTCCTGTGGCTGATCAGCGGCCTGGTGGTGCTGTCGGGCGCCTTCTTCGCCTTCGTCTACGGCCCGCTGTTGAAGACCAACCTGCTGCTGGGCGCGATCGCCGGCGGGGCCTATCTGGGCATCACCTTCATCGCCGGCAGCTACGCCCTGGAGTCGTTCGTCGATCGGGTGGGCCGCAAGTACGGCTTCGAATACAGCCGCGCGCGCCTGTGGGGGTCGCTGGGCTTCGCGGCCGCCGCCTTCTTCTCGGGCCGGCTGTTCAACATGGACCCGCTCTACAACTTCGCCCTGGCCTCGTGCGCGGGCCTCGTCCTGCTGCCGCTGCTGGCCTTCGCGAAGATCGAGCCCAGCGCCGACGAGCGCGAGCGCTCTGACGCCCTCAAGCCCGCCGACGCCATGGCCATCTTCCGGCTGCCGAAGTTCTGGGGCTTCATGGTGCTGATCCTCGGCGTGACGAACCTCTATCTCGTCTACGACCAGCAGTTCCCGGCCTTCTACGCCTCGCACTTCGCCGACCCGAAGCAGGGCGCGGCCATGTTCGGCTACCTGAACTCGGCCCAGATCTTCCTCGAGGCCGGCATGCTGTTCGTCGCGCCCTTCGTCGTGAACAGGATCGGGGCCAAGAACGGCCTGCTTCTGGCCGCGGCGATCATGATCGTGCGCATCGCCGGCTCGGGCCTGGTGCACGGCCCCGTGCCGATCTCGGCGATGAAGATGCTGCACTCGCTGGAGCTGCCGATCCTGGTGGTGTCGATCTTCCGCTACATCGCCTTCCACTTCGAAAGCCGCCTGGCCTCGACGCTCTACCTGGTCGGCGTCAGCTTCGGCCACTCGCTGGGCCTGGCGATCCTGTCGCCGATCGTCGGCAAGAGCTACGACCTGATCGGCTTCCCCAGCACCTACCTGCTGATCGCCCTGTTCGCAGCCGCCTTCTGGGTCGCCTCGGTGTTCGCCCTCTCCCCCACCCCGCCGCAAGACCGGCCCGCCAAGGACGCCGAGCCCGATCCGGCGCTGGCCCAATCCAAGCTTCAGGCCGACCTCGGCGGCGCCGACGTGGCCAAGGTCAACTGAACATGCCCGACACCACCACCGCCCGCGAGCCCATCGCCCGCGCCGACGAGATCCTGGCGCGTCCGCGCCCCGACCGCGCCAGGCTCGACGCCATCATCGCCGCCGTCCTGGCCCGCATCGACGTCAGCCTCGACCGCTTCACCGACGCCTTCCCCAGGCCCTCCAGCGAGGGCGGGGTCTATGCGCCGATGGACAACACCGAGTGGACCAACGGCTTCTGGACCGGGATGCTGTGGCTGGCCTTCGAGGCCGGCGGCCAGCCCCGCTACCGCCAGGCGGCCGAGCGCCAGGTCGAGAGCTTCCGCGACCGCATCGACCGCGAGATCAACGTCGACCACCACGACCTGGGCTTCCTCTATTCGCTGTCCTGCGTGGCGGGCTGGAAGCTGACCGGCAACATCGGCGCCCGCCAGGCGGCCCTGGCGGCGGCCCGCCGGCTGATGACCCGCTACCTGCCGGCCGCCGGCATCATCCAGGCCTGGGGCGATCTTTCCGATCCCGAGCAGGCCGGCCGGATGATCATCGACTGCAACCTCAACCTCCCCCTGCTCTACTGGGCCAGCGAGGAGACGGGCGATACGACCTTCCGCATCGCCGCCGACCGTCACATCGAGGAGGCCGCCCGCCACATCGTGCGGCCCGACGCCTCGACCTTCCACACCTTCTACATGGACGCCAAATCGGGCGCGCCGCTGCGCGGCAGCACCCACCAGGGCTTCAGCGACGACTCCTGCTGGGCGCGGGGCCAGGCCTGGGGCGTGTCGGGCTTCCCGCTGGTGCATCGCTACAAGGCCGATCCGGCCCTGATCGCCCTGGCGGCGCGGCTGGCCAACTACTTCCTCAACCGCCTGCCAGGCGACCTGATCTGCTGCTGGGACCTGGTGTTCACCGACGCCGAGCGCGACAGTTCGGCCGCCGCCATCGCCGCCTGCGGCCTGCTGGAGCTGGCCCGCGCCCTGCCGCTGGCCGATCCCGACCGCGAGACCTACGAGGCCGCGGCCCTGGCCATGGTCGAGACCCTGGGCGAGCGCTACCTGCTGCCGCTGGGCGAGCCGGGGACCGGCATCCTGGCCCACGGCGTCTACCACATGCCCAACCGCGTCGGCGTCGACGAGGCCTGCCTGTGGGGCGACTACTTCTTCCTCGAGGCGCTGGTCCGCCTCACCCGGGTTTGGGAGCCCTACTGGTGATTCAGATCGGCGTGGATTTCGGCGGCACCAAGGTGGAGGCCGCCGCCCTGGACGCCAGCGGCAAGGTGCTGGCCAAGGCCCGCGTTCCCAATCCGGGCGACTACGACAAGGCCCTGGGCGTCGTCCGCGACCTGGTCGGCGAGCTGGAGCAGAAGCTCGGCGCGCGCGGCACCCTGGGGATCGGCGCGCCCGGCTCGATCTCGCCGGCCACAGGCGTGATGCGCAACGCCAACTCGCTGTACCTGAACGGCCGCCGCTTCCGCGAGGACCTGTCCCAGGCGCTGAACCGACCGGTGCGGCTGGCCAACGACGCCAACTGCCTGGCCCTATCGGAAGCCGTCGACGGCGCCGGCGCGGGCGCGCGGGTGGTGTTCGCCATCATCCTGGGCACCGGCTGCGGCGGCGGCATGGTCGTCGACGGCAAGCTGATCGAGGGCGAGAACGGCATCGCCGGCGAATGGGGCCACATGCCCCTGCCCTGGCCGACGGCGGAAGAGCGCGAAGGCCCCCGCTGCTGGTGCGGCCAGAACGGCTGCCTGGAGATGTGGGTGTCGGGCACGGGCCTGCGTCGCGACTTCCAGGAGGCCACGACCAAGGCCTGGAGCGGCGAGGAGATCATCGCCGCCTGGCGAGCCGGCGACGCCGCCGCCACCGCCGCCTTCGACCGGCTGATGGACCGCCTGGGTCGATCGGTGGCGGTGCTGTGCAACATCCTCGACCCCGACGCCATCGTCGTCGGCGGCGGCCTGTCGAACGTGCCCGAGGTCTGCCAGCGCCTGCCGGGCCTGGTCGCCGGCCGCGTGTTCGCCGACCGCTGGAGCACCCGCATCAAGCCCGCCGTCTGGGGCGACGCCTCCGGCGTGCGCGGCGCCGCGCGGCTGTGGAGCCTGGAGGAAGCCCGCCAGCTGCTGAGCGAGCAGGTGGCTTAGGCCAGATAGGCCCTCCCCCTTCGTCGTCATCCCGGGCGGAGGGCCGCGCAGCGGACCGCAGACCCGGGACCCAGGGGTCGCCGCACTGCGCCGGCTGCTGCTTGGGTGTTTGATCGATCCGCAGAGCCCAGTCCCCTGGGTCCCGGATAAGCCCTGCGGGCTTTCCGGGATGACGAGCGGAAATATCTCCGCGCGTCCTCAGCCCTCCCCCATCAGATCCGCCAGCTCATAGACCGGCCGGATCTCGATCTCGCTGGGGCCGGGCATCGGGTTGGGGCAGCGCTTCACCCAGGCGACCGCCTCATCCAGGTCCTTGACCTCCCACAGCCAGAAGCCGGCGACCAATTCGCGAGGCTGGGCGAAGGGGCCGTCGATCACCGTGCGGGCCGCGCCGTCGAACGCCACCCGCTTGCCCGCCGACGAGGGCTTGAGGCCGTCGGCCGTCACCAGGATCCCGGCCGCCGCCAGTTCGTCGTTGAAGCGGCCCATGGCCTCCATCATCGCCATGGTCTCGGGCGAGCGGACGAAACCCTGCTCGCTGTCCTCGGTGGCCTTGACCAGCACCATCACTCGCATCGCTCGTCTCCTCGCCTGGGCCAAACGCCGTGAGACCGGCCACGCCGACCTCTCGCCCGGAACGACGATCGAAGCCTGTCGGCGCCGACATCACCAGCGAGATTTAGGGCGGCGCGGCGTCGGACGAGGCGCGGTCCATCAGGGTGAAGGGCAGCAGGTGATGCACCGGCGCCGGATCGCCGCCCAGCTTGCGGGCGCGGATCTCCTCGACGATCAGGCTGACCGCCGCCCGACCCATCTCGGCGATCGGCTGGTGGATCGTGGTCAGCTCGGGCCAGACGGTGGTGGCCACAGCGGTGTCGTCGAAGCCGCAGACGGTCAGGTCGCGCGGCACGGCGATCTGGCGGCCGTGCGCCACGGCCAGGGCGGCGGCGGCCATGTCGTCGTTGCTGGCGAAGATGGCGCTGGGCCGCAGGCGAGCCTCGAACAGCTTTTCGGCCGCCGCCAGGCCCGAGCGGTAGGTGAAGAGCCCCTGGGCCACCCATTCGGGCCGCACGTCCAGCCCCGCCTCGGCCATCCCCGCCAGAAAGCCTTCGTAGCGCAGCTGCGTCGGGGTGTGCTGCGGGTCGCCCTTGATGAAGGCGATGTCGCGATGGCCAAGCGCGATCAGGTGACGGGTCATGGCCAGCGCGCCCTCGAAGTCGTCGATGCGCACGCTGGAGACGTCGACCATCGGCCGCGCGGTCGCCAGGGCCAGCACCGTCACCCCCTCGGCCCGCAGCATGGCGATGGTCTGGCGCGAGTCGCACAGCGGCGGCGGCAGGATCACCCCGTCCACCCCCGCCGCCAGCAGTCGCTTCACCGCCTGCTTCTGGCCGGCCAGGCCCTCGCAGCGCTCGAGGATCAGGTGGCTGGCCAGCTTCGAGCTCTGCTCCAGCCCGCCCATCATGATGTCGCTGAGATAGGAGGCGCTGGGGTTGCTGTAGAGGATGCCGACCCGGGCGGCCGAGGCGCGCGAGCGCGTGGCCCGGGCGGCGACATTGACCTGGTAGTTCAGGGCCCGCACCGAGGCCTCGACCCGCTCGCGCATGGCCGGGCTGACATTGGCCGTGCCCCGGATCACCCGCGAGACGGTCATCGAGCCGACCCCGGCGTGGCGGGCGACGTCGTGGATGGTGGAGGTCCGGGGCGGGGCCGGGCGCGCGGTCACGGTCGTCGCTTCCGCGCCGGACGCCGGCCTGGCCTTGCGGGGACTCTTCACCAACGCACCATCCTCGGAACGCATCGCGATTGTTCACGATAACAATTCATCCTAGCGGCGCCAGTCGCGCACGCCAGCGCAAAAACGCGCGTTCGCCTGCCGGGCGCTTCTCCTTCTCTCGCTTGGACTTATCGGTGCGGTGTTCGCTAGACTGCGCCGCGACCCGTAGAGAGTCGCAGTTTGGGCGAGGACTCCTTGAGCACGCAGAGGCGACAGGCGCCGACCATCCACGACGTGGCGCAGGCCGCGGGCGTCTCCTCCATGACCGCCTCTCGCGTCGTCAACGGCTATCCGCACGTGCGCCAGGCCGTGCGCGACAAGGTCGAGGAAGCCATCAAGACCCTGGGCTACCGGCCCAACTCCCTGGCCCGCGCCACCCGCACCGGCGTCTCGCTGATCGGCATGCTGTATTCGAACGCCAGCTCGTCGAACCTGTCGAACTACCTGATGGGCGCCTTTCGCCAGGCCAGCCAGAGCGGCTGCCAGCTGCTGATCGAGCCCAGCCAGGCCCATCCGACACCGGCCCAGGCCGTCCAGAAGCTGGTCGACGCCGGCGTCGGCTCGGTGATCCTGCCCCCGCCGCTGTGCGACGACGCCGCGATCCTGGAGTCGCTGGAGAAGGCCGGCGTCGGCGCCGTCAGCTTCGCCACCGCCTTCCCGCGCGAGGGCGCGCCGGCCGTGTTCATCGACGATTTCGCAGGCGCGCGGATGATGACCCGCCACCTGATCGACCTTGGCCATGTCGACATCGCCTTCGTGCGCGGCGACCCGGCCCACTCCACGGCCCAGCGCCGCGAGCAGGGCTTCCGCGAGACGATGGCGCAGGCGGGCCTGACGGTGAACGACGCCTATGTCGCCGACGGCGGCTTCAGCTATCGCGGCGGCCTGGAGGCGGCCCGGCATCTGCTCAACCTGCGCCGCCGTCCCTCGGCGATCTTCGCCGCCAACGACGACATGGCCGCCGCCGTCAGCGCCGTCGCCCACGGCCTTGGCCTGTCGATCCCGGCCGATCTCAGCATCGCCGGCTTCGACGACACTTCGGTGGCCACCACCGTCTGGCCCGAGCTGACCACCATCCGCCAGCCGATCGCCGACATGGCCGCCTCGGCCGTCAAGCTGGCCATGGACCTGGCCCGTCCGGGCGGCGAGCCCGGCGTCCATGTGCAGGGCGAACTGCAGCTGATCGAACGCGCCTCGACCGCCGCCCCGCCGCGCTGAAGGCGGTCTTGCCAAAGCCCCGCGCCCTGATATTGGTAACGATATCATAACAAGAGCGTTGGGAGGCGTGATGGCGGGCTTGGGTCGAGCATTCGGCGGGTGGATTGTGCTCGCGGCGGCGCTGGCCGCGCTTCCCGCCTCGGCGGGCGAACCCGTCAAGACCGAGCGCGCCTGGCTGCCCGACCTGGGCGACGGGACCTACAGGAACCCGGTCCTGGCCGGCGACTATTCCGACCCCGACGCCGTCCGGGTGGGCGACGCCTATTACCTGGTCTCGTCGTCGTTCACCAACGCGCCCGGCCTGCCGATCCTGAAGTCGACCGATCTGGTCAACTGGACGATCATCGGCCACGCCCTGCCCCAGATCACGCCTGCGGCCCACCACGCCACGCCGCGTCGCGGCGGCGGGGTCTGGGCCCCGGCCATCCGCCACCGCAACGGCGAGTTCCTGATCTACTATCCGGACCCCGACTTCGGCGTGTTCCTGGTCAAGGCCAAGGATCCGGCCGGACCGTGGTCCAAGCCCGTGCTGGTCGACGACCGCCGCGGCGTCATCGATCCGGCCCCCTTCTGGGACGACGACGGCCAGGGCTGGCTGGTCACCGCCTTCGCCCGCAGCCGCGCCGGCTTCGCCAACGTCGTCACCGCCCGCCGCCTCAACAAGGCCGGCGACCGCGCGGTCGGCGAGGCGATCACCCTGGTCGAGGGCGACAAGCAGCCCAAGGTCATGACATCGCGCGGCCCGTTCCCGTGGATGACCACCGAAGGCCCCAAGCTCTACAAGCGGGATGGCTGGTACTACCTGTTCGTCCCCAGCGGCAGCGTGAAGGGCGGCTGGCAGGGCGTATTCCGCTCGCGCAAGCTGGCCGGCCCCTACGAGGGCCGCGACGTGCTCGACCAGGGCCCGACCCAGATCAACGGCCCCCACCAGGGCGCCTGGGTGACCACCCCGACCGGCGAGGACTGGTTCCTGCACTTCCAGGACGCAGACTCCTACGGCCGCCGGGTGTGGCTGCAACCCATGGCCTGGAAGGACGGCTGGCCGGTCATCGGCGAGGATCCCGGCGGCGACGGCATCGGCCAGCCGGTGCTGAACCACCGCAAGCCGGCGACCAAGACCCTCTCCCCGCGGCTCGCCCCGCAGGACAGCGACGATTTCGACGGCGCCCTGTCCCTGGCCTGGCAATGGAACGCCAATCCGAACGACGACTGGGCCGACCTCAAGGCCGCGCCCGGCCGCCTGCGGCTGAAGGCGATCTCGTCCCCTGAGAACCTCTGGGAGACCGGCGCCCTGCTGACCCAGAAGCTGCCGGCCGAGCGCTTCACCGTGACCACGAAACTCGACTTCGCGCCCAAGGCGGTCGGCGAGCGGGCGGGCCTCGTGATGTTCGGGTCCGACTACGCCTGGATCGGCCTGCAGAACACCGCCGCCGGCCCCGCCCTGGTCCGCGTCGACCGCCTGAGGGCCGACAAGTTCCAGCCCGAGCGGGTCGAGGTGATCCAGGCCAAGGCCCCGACCGCCGTCTGGCTGCGGATGACCGCCGAGCCTGTGGTCGTCGCCGACCCGCCGCCGGAGTTCTCGCCCTACTGGCCCTCGATGCTGCGCTCGCTGCACGCCAGGGTGACCCTCAGCTACAGCCTCGACGGCCAGGCCTTCACCCCCGTCGGCGCGCCCTTCGTCAGCCGCCCAGGACGCTGGGTCGGCAGCCAGGTCGGCGTCTTCGCCCAGGCCCCGGCAGGGACCCCGGCCAACACCGCGACGCGGATCGGCTGGACGGATTTCGACGGGTTCTGGGTGACGCGGTAGCCCTATCCTTCTCGTCATCCCGGAAACGGCGAAGCCGTTATCCGGGACCCAGGGGACCAGGCTCCGCGGATCGATCAAGCGCCCCGGCGACGGCCGGCGCGGTGCGGCGGCCCCTGGGTCCCGGCTCTGCGCGCTGCGCGCTCCGGCCGGGATGACGGGAGAGAAGGAGCCTCCTCATCGAACGCCGATTGACAGCGGCCTCATAAATTGGTATCGATATCAAATCTTGCAGCGCCACCCTGCGGCGCTCACTTCTTGGACGCAAGTTCCTCCCGACTTCCAAGACCAAGGGGCGCCGTCTGCCCGGCGCCCCGTTTTTTTGCCCTCAGCCCCCGACTGCCCTCCAGTCCGTCAGTTCCCCGCGAAGGCGGGGATGCTCGGTGAAGATGGCCAAGGGCTCTGAAAAGCCGCTCGCCCTACCCCAGCGGCTCGAACCGTATCGCCTGCCCGCCCGCCGCGTTCAGTTGCAGGCGCAGACGCGTCCCTGCCTCCACGGCCTGCCGCTCGATCACGACCTTGGTGCGGTTGGCCGGCCGGGCCAGATCGCCGTCCTGGTAGCGCACGGCCGTCCATCGCCCCGCGCCCAGGAAGGCCAGATCCAGGTCCAGCCGCCGCTCCATCTCGTTGGTCAGGGCGCCGAGGAACCAAGTCCGGCCCTTGCGGCGGGCGATGACGACGTATTCCCCAAGCTCGCCGGCGATGGCCCGGGTCTCGTCCCAGGTGGTCGGGCAGGCGTCGAACCACTCCAGCTCCGGCCAGGGCTGGCCCTCGTACTTCTCGGGCTTGTCGTACCAGTAGAGCAGGGTCAGCGGGCTGTAGCAGGTGACCGCCAGGGCCAGCTGGTGGGCGTTGGTGGTCTGGTTGCGCTCCTGGGCGTAGCAGATCGTATAGTCGATCGGCCCGGCGATCGGCCGGGTGAAGGCCAGGTTCACGTGGTGGCGCGGGGCCGGGAACTGCTCGTTGCCCTTTACGCCCTCCAGGGTCAGGTAGTTGGGCAGGGTGCGCTCGAGGCCCGCCGGCCGCAGGTTGTCGTGCAGGTTCACGACCATGCCGTGCTCGCCGAACGCCCGCACCACCTTGGTGATGAAGTCGACGTCGGACTGCCGGCCCTCCCACATGAAGCCCAGCTTCACCCCCGCCAGGCCCCAGCGCTGGTAGAGCCGGCACATGTCGGTCAGCGCCTTGGTCACCGCCACCCGGTCGATATAGACGAGCACGCCGATGTTCCGAGCCTTGGCGTAGTCGATCACCCTTTGCAGGTCCAAGGCCGCGATCGGGGCGGTGGGGTCAGAGGCGTCCGTCCCGTCGCCGTACCAGTGAGCGTCGAACAGCACGTAGGCGATGTTGCGCTTCTGGGCGAAGTCGACCGCCTTCAGCGAGGCCTCGGTGGAATAGGGCTTCATGATCCGGAAGGCGTGGCCAGGCCGCACCCACGAGACGTCGCCCAGCTGGTTCGGCGTCGCCAGGGTCGGGACCACGTGGTGGCGCTCGATCAGCCCCTTGGCGCTGTCGGCCGCCAGCAGCACGCGCCACGGCGTCTTCTGGCCGACGGCGATCTCGAAGGTCGCCTCTTCCGGCGTGTCGTCCTGACCGCCCCAGCCGGTCGCCCGGCCAGGATAGCGCATCAGGTAGGTGACCAGCCCGCCCTTGTCGTGCGCCCGGGCCATGCAGCGCGGATAGTGCAGCCGGTCGGACTCGGCGATGAAGCCGTAGACGCCGTTGCCGACGTCCACCGTGATCGGCAGGTCGGCATAGGGCCCCTTGTCGGACGAGCCGGTCAGGTCCGGATGCTCCAGCGGCGCGAGGCCGGCCTGGGTGGAGACGTGGATGTCGCCCTCGTCGCGGCTGGCGTAGAGCCGCGCCGTCTCGGGAAAACGGAAGCCCGTCCGCTCGCCCATCAGCGCCAGGCTCTCGCCCTTGGCCAGGCCCGTCAGCACGTAGCGCACCGCCACGGCCCCGTTCAGCACCCGCAGGACGATGTCGAACCGGATCCCCGCCTTGGGATCGACCATGTGCAGGGTGACCTGGCGGCCCGACTGGTCGTAGCGGGCCGACTGCCCGAACGGCGGCGACCAGTCGCCTTCGAAGGTCTGGGGCGTGACGCCGGCCGGCTTCGCGCCCTCGCCCAGCAGCCGCCCCTCGGCGAGCCATAGCCCGAGATCCGACGGCAGCAGCAGCGGCTTGCCGTCATAGGTGGCGCTCCAGCGGGGAACGGCGCCCGAGACATCGACCACCGCCTTCAGCCGGCCGTCGGGCGAGGCGATCTGGTGGCGCCGGGCGGTCTCGCCCGCGTGGGCGGTCGTGGCGGCGGCGGACATCGCGGCCAGCGCGACCAGGTCGCGGCGTGTGGGCTTCATCGCGTCGCCTCCTCCCCTTCCGCCCTGGCGGCGCATCGGCGCGCGGGCGGTCGATTATCGTTCACAGCCCGGCCGGCCGCACCGCGACCAAACCGGGACCGGCAAACTGATATCGATATCAACAATATCGCGCAAGCCGCTGCTCGCCACCTGGTCGACCACGCCAACTATTGGCCTTACCTCATTGCCAAATTAAGGTATGACCACATCGACGCAGAGACCTTACCTCGCTGACTCCCTCACCGGGCCGCGAGGCAAGTTCTGACGGCGACCCGGACCTCGCGCGGACAGCCTTCCCAGGATCGCGCGTTTTCGCGGCGCATCCTCCCCAGGATGCGCCGCTTTTTTTGACCGCTGTTCGCATTTACCTTTAGGTTGCGGTCATGGACTTCGACGCCGGACAGACGCCCGCCCCGCCCGCCGACACGCCCGCCCCGCGCCGCGGCCCCGGCCGGCC
>NZ_QHJY01000430.1 GCF_003185805.1 Caulobacter sp. D5 | reverse complement strand
GGGAGAGGTGTTTCAACTGCGGCCTCGGAAATTCAGTTGATGCTCATATTAGGTCATAAAGTGACCCATATGGCCGGATCACCGGTCATAATCGCCACAACGCGTCTCTGCGCCTGACCTATCCTGACGTCCGTATCCCCGACTCCCGGAGCGGCCGTCATGCTGGTTCTCGATCGCAAGCCCCAAGCGTCCCAGACGCCGATGCGCGCCGCCCTCGACGGCGTCGTGGCCTACAAGGCCGGCATGACCCTGGCCGAGGCCGGGCGGCGCACGGGCCTGTCGGACTTCGCCAAGCTGGCCAGCAACGAGAACCTGCTGGGCGCCAGCCCCAGGGTCGCCGACGCGGTGATGGCCGCCGTGGCCGAGCCGCAGATCTATCCGGACCCCTATTGCGAGACCCTGCGCGCGGCCATCGGCCAGCGCCTGGGCGTGTCGTCGAACCGCATTCTCGTCTCGCCGGGCTCCGAGGCTCTGATCGACTACGTGTTCCGCGCCGTGCTGGCGCCGGGCGACGAGATCCTGCTCTCCTCGCCGACCTTCCCGGCCTACGACATCTTCGCCCGCTGCGCCGAGGCCAAGATCGTCGACGTGCCGCGCCTGGCCAATTTCGATCTCGACGTCCCCGCCGTCGCCGCCGCGGCCGCCAAGGGGCCCAAGCTCCTGATCCTCTGCACGCCTAACAACCCGACCGGCAACGCCCTGTCGAAGGAAGCCGTCGAGACGGTGCTGGCCGCCACGCCCAAGACCACCCTGGTGTTCGTCGACGAGGCCTACCGCGAGTATTTCGAGGCCTACGACATGCTGGCGGTGCTGGAGGCCTGGGGCGGCCCCTGGATCGCCGCGCGCACCTTCTCCAAGGCCTATGGCCTGGCCGGCATGCGGGTGGGCTACGGGATTGCCTCGTCGGAAGAGCTGATCGCCTATCTCGACCGCCTGCGCCCGCCGTTCAACGTCACCGCCGTCAGCCAGGCCGCCGCCCTGGCCGCCTGGGACGACCGCGAGCACCTGGCCTCGACCGTGGCCCTGACCCTGTCCGAGCGCGCCCGCGTCGAGGCGGCGCTGGACGAGATGGGCGTCGAATACACCCGCTCTGAAGCCAATTTCGTCTTCCTGCGCACCCCGGCCGGTCCCGAAGCCACCGCCATGCGTTTGTTGCACGAAGGGCTCATCGTTCGCCCGACGCCCGTCAAGGGCGGCTGGGTGCGCATCACCATCGGCCGGCCGGCCGACAACGACCGCCTGATCGCCGGCCTGCCGGCCGCGCTGGTCCCTTAGTCAGAACATCACGAGCCTTAGGGAGGCCCGCATGCCCGTCACGTCCGACAACCCTCTCGGCCTCAACGGCTTCGAGTTCGTCGAATTCACCAGCCCGGATCCGGCGGCGATGAAGGCGATCATCGAGCAGCTGGGCTTCGTGCCCGCCGCCACCCACCCGACCAAGGCCGTGACCCGCTACAAGCAGGGCCGCATCAACCTGCTGGTCAACGAGGAGGCCGCCGGCCAGGTCGCCGACTTCCGCGAGGCCCACGGCCCCTCGGCCAACGGCATGGCCTTCCGCGTCGATGACGCAAGCCAAGCCTTCGCCGACGCCCTGAAGCGCGGCGCCAAGGCCGCCGACGCCTCCCGCTCGGTGCTGGGCGCGGACGCCAAGGTGCTGGAAGGCATCGGCGGGTCCTTGCTCTATCTCGTCGAAGGCGAGGGCTCGATCTATGACGCCTGGACCGCCGTTCCCGGCGCCGCCGAGGCCGAAGCCGCCAATTCGGTGGGCCTGGATCTGCTCGACCACCTGACCCACAACGTCAAGCGCGGCCAGATGCGCACCTGGTCGACCTTCTACAACCAGGTCTTCGGCTTCAAGGAGCAGAAGTACTTCGACATCAAGGGCCAGGCCACGGGCCTGTTCAGCCAGGCGATGATCGCGCCCGACAAGGCCATCCGCATCCCGCTGAACGAGAGCCAGGACGACAAGAGCCAGATCGAGGAGTTCATCCGCCAGTACAACGGCGAGGGCATCCAGCACCTGGCCCTGACCACGGCCGACATCTACGGCACGGTCGAGAAGCTGCGCGCCCGGGGCGTCAAGCTGCAGGACACCATCGAGACCTATTACGAGCTGGTCGACAAGCGCGTGCCCGGCCACGGCGAGGATCTGGAGCGCCTGCGCAGGAACCGCATCCTGATCGACGGCAATGTCGGTGACAAGGGCCTGCTGCTGCAGATCTTCACCGAGAACCTGTTTGGCCCGATCTTCTTCGAGATCATCCAGCGCAAGGGCAACGAGGGCTTCGGCAACGGCAACTTCCAGGCCCTGTTCGAGAGCATCGAGCTCGACCAGATCCGCCGCGGCGTAATCACGGTCGACGCCTAAAAATATCTTTCGTCATCCCGGCCGAAGCGTAGCGTAGAGCCGGGACCCAGGGGCCGTGCGCACCGCCCCTGGGTCCCGGATAAGCCCTGCGGGCTTTCCGGGATGACGGGAAAAGTGCTGGCAAAGGCACGGGAAAACGCATGGACCTCCGCTACCAGACCGGCTTTGGCGCTCACTTCGCCACCGAGGCCGTGGCCGGCGCCCTGCCGGTGGGGCAGAACTCGCCGCAGCACGCGCCGTTCGGCCTCTATGCCGAGCAGCTCTCCGGCACGGCCTTCACCGCGCCCCGGCACGAGAACCGCAGGAGCTGGCTCTACCGCCTGCGGCCCAGCGCCGGGCACGGGCCGTACAAACCCTACGCCCAGCCGCGCCTGACCAGCGCCTTCGATGGCCCCGTCACGCCCAACCGCCTGCGCTGGGACCCGATCGAGATCCCCGCCGAGCCGACCGACTTCGTCGACGGCCTCGTCACCCTGGCCGGCAACGGCGATGTGGCGGCCCAGGCCGGCATGGGCGTGCACCTCTATCTCGCCAACGCCTCGATGAAGGACCGGGTGTTCTACGACGCCGACGGCGAGCTGCTGATGGTGCCGCAGCAGGGCGTGCTGAGGCTGGTCACCGAGATGGGCGTGCTGAAGGCTGGTCCCGGCCAGATCGCGGTCATCCCCCGCGGCGTGCGCTTCCGGGTCGAGCTGGACGGTCCTTCGCGCGGCTATGTCTGCGAAAACTTCGGCGCGGCGCTGCGCCTGCCGGAGCTTGGGCCGATCGGCTCCAACGGCCTGGCCAATCCGCGCGACTTCGAGACGCCGGTGGCCGCCTTCGAGGACATCGATGCGCCCACCCAGGTGATCCAGAAGTTCCAGGGATCGCTGTGGGCCGCCGACTGGGACCACAGCCCGCTGGACGTGGTCGCCTGGCACGGCAACCTCGCGCCCTATCGCTACGACCTGGCGCGGTTCAACACCATCAACACGGTCAGCTACGACCACCCCGACCCGTCGATCTTCACGGTGCTGACCTCGCCCAGCGACACGCCGGGGACGGCGAACGTGGACTTCGTGATCTTCCCGCCGCGCTGGATGGTGGCCGAGCACACCTTCCGCCCGCCCTGGTTCCACCGCAACGTGATGAGCGAGTTCATGGGGCTGGTGCACGGCGCCTACGACGCCAAGGAGGGCGGTTTCGCTCCCGGCGGCGCCTCGCTGCACAACTGCATGAGCGACCACGGGCCGGACGTGGCCAGCCATCGCAAGGCTGTCGACGCCGAACTGGGGCCGCACAAGATCGACCACACCCTGGCCTTCATGTTCGAGAGCCGCTGGGTGATCGCGCCGACGAAGTTCGCGCTGGAGCATCGCGCGCTTCAGGCCGACTATGACGAGTGCTGGGACGGGTTCCCCAAGGCCCGCCTGCCGTAACCAGAACAATGAGAGGAAGCGCCGAATGAAGCTCGCGTCTCTGAAGGGCGGCCGCGACGGCCGGCTGGTCGTGGTGTCGAACGACGTCGCCTGGTGCACCGACGCTGGGACGATCGCGCCGACGCTGCAGGCCGCGCTCGACGACTGGGAACGCTGCGAGCCGCTGCTGCGCGGGCTGGCCGAGAGCCTGGAGCACGGCGGCGTGCCCAAGGACCGCTTCCACGAACACGACGCGCTGAGCCCCCTGCCGCGCGCCTTCCAGTGGCTGGACGGCAGCGCCTACGTCAATCACGTGCAGCTGGTGCGCCAGGCCCGCGGGGCCGAGATGCCCGAGAGCTTCTGGACCGATCCCTTGATGTACCAGGGCGCGTCGGACGGGTTCCTGGCCCCCCGCGACACCATCCCGCTGGCCGACGCGGCCTGGGGCTGCGACCTGGAGGGCGAGATCGCCGTGATCGTCGGCGACGTGCCGCTGGGCGCCAGCCGCGAGGAGGCCCTGGCGGCCATCCGCCTGGTCATGCTGTGCAACGACGTCTCCCTGCGCAACCTGATCCCGGCCGAACTCGGCAAGGGCTTCGGCTTCGTGCAGTCCAAGCCGGCCAGCGCCTTCTCGCCGGTGGCGGTCAGCCCCGACGTCCTGCCGGGCTGGAGCGACGGCAAGCTGTCGGGGGCGCTGCTGATCGAGCTGAACGGCAAGGATTTCGGCGCGGCCGACGCCGGCGTCGACATGACCTTCGACTTCGGAACCCTGGTGGCCCACGCCGCCAAGACCCGGGCCCTGAGCGCCGGCACCATCGTCGGCTCGGGCACGGTTTCCAACCGCGACGCCGACGGCGGTCCGGGCAAGCCGATCGCCGACGGCGGTCTCGGCTACTCCTGCCTGGCCGAACTGCGCACCGTCGAGACCATCCTGCATGGCGCGGCCAAGACGCCGTTCCTGCTGGGCGACGACACCGTGCGGATCGAGATGAAGGACGCCAAGGGTCACACGATCTTCGGCGCCATCGAGCAGCAGGTCGAGCGGGTTTGAGCGAAGCGGCCGCCTCAGAGGTCGAAGCGGTCGGACGGATCTGGTTGACGCCGGCCGGGGTCAATCTCGGCCCGCTCGACCTGATCGCCGACGGGGCGGCCCGCAACTACGTCCTGCAGATCGGAGCCAACCGCTTCCACGGCTTCGTGGTGCGGCGCGGCGAGGCGGCGTTCGGCTATGTCGACCGCTGCCCGCACGCCGGCTTGCCGCTGGCCCAGACGCTGGACCAGTACCTGACCCCCGACGGCGGCATGATCGCCTGCTCCTGGCACGGGGCGGTGTTCTCGATCGAGGACGGCGCCTGCCTGGGCGGGCCCTGCGCCGGCGCCCGGCTGACGCCGTGGCCGGTGCGGGTGGACGGCGGGCGCCTGCTGACCGCGTAAATTCAACAAAGACAAGTCTGGATTGATTTGCCCGGACGCCGGTGGTTTCGTGGTCCGCGATCGGGAGGCGGGCATGGGCGGACTTTCGGGGATTGTCGACGATCTCGAAGGCGTGGCGCTCGAGGCGGTGCAGAACCAGCCGCCCGTGGTCTCGGCCCGGATCCTGGCCTTCCTGACCAAGGTCGCCCACGTCGTCGACCAGGCCTATCGCGACGTCCTGGCCCTGCTGATCGACGTGAAATACGTCGGCGACGACGCGCTGTCGGCCGGCGAGATCCGCGACTTCCAGCGCCGGGCCGAACAGGTCCTGGAAATCAGCCACTATCGCGACGCCGAGGAGATCTGCAGCCGCCTGCGGACGCTCAAGGACGTCTATGAAAACGAATTGCAGGCCATGGTCGGGCCGGGCGACAGCGGCCAGTGGGCCGGCCTGTTCAACCTGATCAACGACCGTGAAAGCCGGATCGTCATGATGATCCGCGACGAGCTCTGGCGGCTGTCGCAGACCCTGGACACGGTGAAGGGGCCGGCCGACCTGGAGGCGCTGCGCGAGATCGCCGCCGAGGCGGCCCGGCAGATCAAGCGCGACCTGTCCGATCTCACCACCTTCACCAACCGCATCCTGGGCCTCAGCGGGCGGGCGGGACTGGTGGAGATGCTGAGGGACGGGCGGCCGCAGTCGATGGTGGTCAGGGAGATTTCGGTCATGGTCGATCAGAGGCAGCAGCACAGCTATTCGACGGGCGACAACTCGGTCCTGGTGGGGGCTGGGGCGAGCACCGGCGACATCCATATCCAGCAGGGCGCGGGTCTCGACCTTGCGGCCCTGGCCCAGGAGCTGGACAGGCTGCGCGCCGAGATGAAGGCCCAGGCGGCCGGGACGGCGGAGGAGGACGTGGCGATCGGCGCGGTGGCGACCGCCCAGGCCGCGGCCCAGCAGGGCGACGAGAAGGGCGCGCTGAAAGCTTTGAAGGGCGCGGGGAAGTGGGCGCTGAGCGTGGCCGAGAAGGTGGCCGTGCCGATCGCCGTGGCGGCGCTGAAGCCCTTGCTGGGCGTACCCTGAAGGCCTTCGTCCAAAAGAAAAGCCGCCCTCCAGGAGAAGAAGGCGGCTGAGTCATTGGGAGGAAACGCCCTGGAAGGGCTGAGATCTCTATAGCCGCTTCCTGACGTCGTGACAACGTTGTCATGAACTTTTTCGGAAAAAAGTTTTCGGGCCGGCCGTCGCGCCGCGGGGGAGGGGCGTCTATGTCGGACGACATGACCAGCCTGACGCTTCGCCTCGCCACGCCCGAGGACATCCCCGCCCTGACCGTGCTGATGAACGCGGCGATCGCCGAGCTGCTGACGCCGGTCCTGCCGCCCGAGGGCGTGGCCGCGTCGTTCGAGGTGATGGGGCTGGACAGCCAGCTGATCGCTGATGGCACCTATTTCGTCGTCCAGGACGGGGACGAGATCGCCGGCTGCGGCGGCTGGAGCCGGCGGGCCACCCTGTTCGGCGGCGACCATTCGGCCGGGCGCGACGCGGCCATGCTGGACCCGGCGCGCGACGCGGCGCGGGTGCGGGCGATGTACACCCACCCCGACCACACCCGGAAGGGCGTCGGCCGGATGATCCTGGCGGCCTGCGAGCGGGCGGCGGCGGGCGAGGGCTTCTCCCGCGCCGAGATGGCCGCGACCATGGGCGGTGTGCCGCTGTACGAGGCCTGCGGCTATACGCTGATCGAGCCGTTCACGGCCCCGACCTCCAAGGGCTACGACGTGCCGCTGGCCCGGATGGGCAAGGCGCTGGCGCCGGCCCCGGCGCGCTGAGCGTCCACGAAAAAGGGGCGGGCCTTTCGGCCCGCCCCTCGTCGTCGCGGTCGTCGGTTCCGCTTAGCGGAACAGGCTCAGGATCGAGCTCGACGACTGGTTGGCGATAGAGAGCGCCTGGATGCCCAGCTGCTGCTTGGTCTGCAGGGCTTGGAGCTTGGCGCTTTCCTTGGCCAGGTCGGCGTCGACCAGGTTGCCCACG
>NZ_QHJY01000429.1 GCF_003185805.1 Caulobacter sp. D5 | reverse complement strand
GCCGCGGTCTCGGCGGCCGATCTCGACCGGCTGGGCGGCGACGGCGTCCTGGCGCTGCGGCGGGCGGCGCTGGGGCTGACCGCCGCCGGCCAGGTCTCGACCGAGACCCCGACCCTGGTCATTCGCGGCCAGCGCCGGGCGACGGCCGGGGAGTCGGCCCTGTCGGTGATCACCTATGTCAACGAGGCGCCGCTGCCCAACAACGGCTCCATCCTGCCGTCCTTCGACCTGGCCGAGGTGCAGGTGCTGCGCGGGCCGCAGGGCGTGCTGTTCGGGCGCAACACCACCGGCGGGGCGCTGCTGATCCACACCGCCGAGCCGGGCCGCGCCGGCCATGCCGGGGTCACGGTCGGCTCCTATCGCCTGCGCGAGGTCGAGGCGGCCGGCGATCTCACCCCACCGGGCGCGCCGATCGCCGCGCGGCTGGCGGTCTACCTCCTCAAGCGCGACGGCCTGGTCGAGAACCTCGGCGTCGGCGACGACCTCGACGATCGCAACCAGGCCGCCATACGGCTGTCGCTGGCCTGGCGTCCGGACGGGCCGTTCTCGGCCCTGCTGGTGCTCGACGGCTTCCGCGCCGACGAGACCGGCAGCGCCAACATCCTGTCGGGAACCTATCCCAACCCGCCCGACGTGACCGGCGGCGGTACGGGCCGCACGCCCGAGGCCGCGCCCTATTTCGACTGCGGCGTGGCGGGATGCGACATCGACATCGCGCTGGCCCGGCAAAAGGCCTGGGGGCCGCGTAAGACGCAGGTCGATCTCGCGCCGCGTTCGGACCGCCGCAACGACGGCGCGACCCTGCGGCTCGACTGGCAGGGACAGGCCATGAGCCTCCGCTCGGTCACGGCCTATCGGCGCAGCGTGCTCGACAGCGCGCTGGACTCCGACGGCTCGCCGCTGCCGCTGAACCAGCTCGTCCGCCACATCGACCTTGGCCAGCTGACCCAGGAACTGCGCGCCAGCGGGACAGGGGAGGACGGCGCCTGGCAGGCCGGGCTGTTCTATCTGTCGACGGCGCCGATCGGGGTGCAGAAGAGCCTGTGGGCCAGCGCCGTCACGCCGACCAATCCCGCGCGCGTCGAGTTCCAGTACCGCCGGGGCGAAAGCCTGGCCGGTTTCATCGACGCCACCCGCCGTCTCGGACAAGGCTTCGAGCTGGAGGCGGGGCTGCGCTACACCCGCGACGTGTCGAGCGCCTGCCTCGTCCGCGTCGCCGCCCCGGCGGCCGACATCTCGGAAGAGGCCTGCGGCGAGGCCGGGCGGGCGCAATCCTCGGCCCCGACCTGGACCCTGGGCCTGACCTGGCGCGGCCAGCCGAACCTGACGGTCTACGCCGTCACCCGTCGGGGCTATCGGGCTGGCGGGGTCAATGCGCCGGTGTTCGGCCCGCTGCTGTCGGCCTATCAGGTCTATGCGCCGGAAAGCCTGACCGACGTCGAGCTTGGCCTGAAATGGGCCGGCGGCGCGGGCGACTGGCGCCATCGCGTCGATGCGGCCCTGTTCCGGGGCTGGTCGCGCGACGTCCAGCGGGCGCTGTTCCCGGCCGAGAACTTCGACGGCGACGGGATCGCCGCCAACGATCCGCCCAGCTTCATCATCAACGCCGGTTCGGCGACCATCAGCGGCCTGGAACTGGGCTGGAGCGGCCGTCGGGGCGAGCGGCTGACCCTGTCGGCCTCGGCGACCCTGACGCAGGCGCGGTTCACCGCCCTGACCGTCCCGGCCTCGCTGGCCAGCCTGACGCCGACCGATCCGGCCTCGCTGCGCTTTTCCTATTCGCCGCCCTACACGGTGCGGCTGGCGGCCGAGTGGCGGGCGATCCAGTCCGCGCGGCTGGGCCTCTGGACCCTCTGGGGCGACGTCTATCAGAGCGGCCGCGTGCGCTATGTCGAGCGGGCGCACGACAGCAACGGCCTGCAGCACGCCTTCGCGGTCGCCAATCTCGGCCTCGACGTCCGACCGTCGGGGCGAGAGGACCTGACCATCTCCGTCGCCGTCCAGAACCTGTTCGACGAGGTCTACGCCGCCGGCGGCGGGGCGATCACCCCGGCCGTCACGGCGACGACCCTGATCTATGGCGAGCCGCGCACTGTGTCGGTCGGTCTGCGCAAGCGCTTCTAGACGGCTGGGCCGCCGCCCAACGCCCGCACCAGATCGACCGAGGCCTGCAAGCGCCGGGTCTCCAGCACCAGGGCCGAGCGCTCGGCCTGCAACGCCGCGGTCTGGGCGGTGACGACCTCCAGATAGTTGGCCGCGCCCTGACGGTAGCGGATCATGGCCAGCTCTTCTGTGCGTTTGGCCGAAGCCATGGCGTCGTCCTGGTCCTTGGCCTCGTCGGCCAGGCGGTTGGACAGGGCCATCTGGTCCTCGACGTTGCGGAACGCGGCCAGCACCACGGCGCGGTAGTTCTCGGCGGCCTGGGCGTGGGCGGCTCTGGCGGCCTCGACCCCGGCCTTGCGCTTGCCCGCGTCGAAGATCGACCCCGCCAGCTGCGGGGCCAGCAGCCAGACGGCGTTGGGCGCGGAGAACAGATCCACCCCGCCATCCGACTGCCAGCCGGCCTGGCCGGCGATGGTCAGGGTCGGGAAGCGCGCGGCCTGGGCGACGCCGATCTGGGCGTTGGCGGCGGCCGCCCGGCGTTCGGCGGCGGCGATGTCGGGCCGGCGCTGCAACAGCACCGACGGCACGCCGACCAGCGTCCTGGGCACGCTCAGCGACGCCTCGACCGGCGGCAGGTCGAAGCTCGAGGCGGTCTCGCCGACCAGAGCGGCGATGGCGTGCTCGTAGAGCGCCCGCTGGGCGGCCACGTCGCTGAGCTGGGCCTTGGCGGTCGACAGCTGGTTCTTCGCCCGGCTGACGTCGAGGCCCGTCGCCGCCCCGCCGTCGTGGCGGATCTGGGTGAGGTCCAGCGCCTTCTGATAGGCCGCGACGGTGTCGGCCAGCAGCCGCGACTGGGCGTCGAGGCCGCGCAGGGCCAGGTAGCTGTCGGCCAGTTCGGCCTGGAGGCTCAGCCGCACTGATTGCAGGTCGGCGGCGCTGGCCTGGGCCTGCGCGCCGCTGGCGGCGACCTGGCTGCGCACCCGTCCCCAGAGGTCGATCTCGTAGGACGCGCTGGCGACGGCCTGGCGGGTCGAGTACTCGTCCACTCCGCCATTGCGGAGCGGAGCGTTGTCCGAGCGGCGCTGGCGGCTGGCCAGGGCGCCGCCGTCGATCGTCGGGAACAGGCCCGCGCGCGCCTGGCCGGCCAGGGCGACGGCCTGGTCATGCGCGGCCGCGGCTG
>NZ_QHJY01000428.1 GCF_003185805.1 Caulobacter sp. D5 | reverse complement strand
CGGCTGAACGTCTCGCAGGTGCTGGGCGCGAAGTCCGGCGCGCTGTGGGTGGGCCTGGGTCGCAGCGGCGGGGTCGCGGTCTATCGCGACGGCCAGCTGATCGACGCCCGCATGCCCAATCCCTCGCGCGAGGTCACGAGCCTCGCCGAAGACCGCGAGGGCGGGATCTGGGTCGCGCGCGGCGGCCGCAAGCGCAACACCCTGGCCCGCTGGCATGACGGCCGCTGGCAGGAGTTCGGGGCCGAGGTCGGGGTGCCCGAGCAGGAGGTCTGGCAGGTCTTCTTCAGCCGCGACGGGGTCCAGTGGCTGGTGCTGGGCGACACCGTGCTGCGCCGCGCGCCCGGCCAGTCTCGCTTTTCGGCCACCGGCGTCAAGGTCGCCCGCCGGGCCAGCCTGGCGCAGGACGCCCTGGGGCGCCTGTGGGTGTCCGACACCAAGGGCGTGCGGCTGCTGGCCGGCGAAGCCCCGGCCGCCTCGTCGCTGACCCGGGCCTATCCGCGCCAGGACGAGGTGGGCGGCTCGAAGATCCTGTTCGACCACAAGGGCGACCTGTGGGGGCGCGACCTGGACCGACGGCGTCGTGCACATTCCAGCGCCCGGCGTCGCGGCCCGCAGCGCCGACGCCGCGGGCCTGCGCATCCAGGCCTACAAGGCCGTGCACGGCCTGACCTCGGACCAGACCCACGCCGTGTTCGAGGACCGCGAGGGCAATGTCTGGTTCGGCACCGAGCTGGGCCTCGACATGATGCGGCCGGCCAGCGTGGTGGTGGAGCAGGCGATCCCGCCCAACTCCGCGCGCGGCTACCGCATGACCGCCACCCGCGACGGCGCGGTCTGGATCGCCGACGCCCACACCGTCTACGCCATCGCGCCGGGCAAGGCGCCCAGGCCCGTGGCGCGGACCGAGTGGTCGGCCGGGGCTTTGTGCGCCGACGAGAACGACGGCGTCTGGGTCACCCTGCGCGACACCGTGCTGAAGGTGCGCGCCGGCAAGGTCGAGACCTATCCCAAGCCCGCCGAGGCCAGCGCTTTCGGCTGCGCGCAGGACGCCGAGGGGCGGCTGTGGATGGCGGCGCTGGACAAGGGCCTCTACTGGCGCGAGGGCGGGACCTGGAACCGCTGGCCGGGCCTGTCGCCGACCCTGGGCGTGGCCTCCAACGCCGCCGTCCAGCCCGACGGCCGGGCGGCGATCCTGTTCCGCACCCCGCCGCCGCTGCAAGGGCGCCTGCCGTTCGAGCCGCTGTACAAGGAGCGCTTTTCGATCGGCGAGATCGAGGGCGTGCTGCCGGGCGCGGCGGCGCTCTATCTCAGCGGCGGCCAGGGCCTGGCCCGCCTGCGCGACGGCAAGACCGCGACCCTCGACGCCGAGCGCTATCCGTGGCTGGCCTCGGTCAACGGCCTGGTCCAGACCCCGGCCGGCGACACCTGGACGATCGGCGACGCCGGCGTGGTGCGCATGCGCTCGGCCGACCTCGACCGCGCCCTCGACAGGCCCGGCGCGCCGCTGCCGCGCCAGGTGTTCGACTTCCGCGACGGCCTCAACAGCTTCGTGCAGAAGTC
>NZ_QHJY01000427.1 GCF_003185805.1 Caulobacter sp. D5 | reverse complement strand
CTCATGCCCGGCTTCATCAAGCGTTTCGCCGGCGACGACGCCGCCCGCCTCACCGGCCTCTACACCACCGGCATCATGGCCGGCGCCGCCGTCGCGGCCGCGGGCGCCTCGGGCCTGACCCGCCTGGCCGGCTGGCAGGCGATGTTCGGCCTGTGGACCCTGCCGGCCGTGCTGGCCCTGTTGCTGTGGACCGGCGCGACCAAGCGCTCGGTCGCCGTTCCGGCCGGCGGTCCGCGCGTCGTTCGTCGTCACGCCCTGTGGAAGAGCCCCCGCGCCTGGCTGCTGCTGACCTTCTTCGGCGTCGGCACCGGCGCCTACACCCTGGTGCTGGCCTGGTTTCCGCCGTTCTACGCCAGCCGGGGCCTGACGGCCGACCAGGCCGGCTACGCGCTTTCGGCCCTGACGGTATGCGAGGTGCTGGCGGGCCTGACGGTCTCGGCGGCCATCGCCCGTCGTCCGGATCGTCGTCCCCTGCTGATCGCCGCCCTGACCTCGCTGCTCAGCGGCATCGCCTGCCTGCTGCTGGCGCCCTGGCTCGTCCTGCCCGCCGTTTGCCTGCTGGGCGCGGGCATCGGCGCGATCTTCCCGCTGTCGCTGATCGTCACTCTCGACCACGCGAGCGACCCCGACCAGGCCGGCGACCTGATGGCCTTCGTCCAGGGCGGCGGCTACGTCATGGCCAGCGTCATGCCGTTCCTGG
Organism: Caulobacter sp. D5; assembly: GCF_003185805.1. Classification (GTDB taxonomy): domain Bacteria; phylum Pseudomonadota; class Alphaproteobacteria; order Caulobacterales; family Caulobacteraceae; genus Caulobacter. The sequence continues at coordinate 3,396 of NZ_QHJY01000427.1, read as the reverse complement.
CCGGCTGGGTGCGCGACGCCTCGTCGGACCTGTCGGGCGCCTGGCTGCTGATGGCTGTCGGCGTGGTGGCGATGATGGTGATGACGGCGCGGTTCAAGCCCGGCGTGCGGATCTAGCCTTCAGAACAATCCGATCGACGGACACAGGTCGGCGATCTTGCAGATCTCGCACTTGGGCTTGCGGGCGATGCAGACATAGCGGCCGTGCAGGATCAGCCAGTGGTGGGCGCGGGTCTGGTAGGGTCCGGGCACGATCCGCATCAGGTCGTCCTCGACCGCGTCGGGGGTCTTGCCGGCCGACAGCTTCAGGCGGTGCGAGACGCGGAACACGTGGGTGTCGACGGCGATGGCCGGCTCGACGTCGAGTTCGTTCAGCACCACGCTGGCGGTCTTGCGGCCCACGCCCGGCAGGCTTTCCAGCGCCTCGCGGTTCAGCGGCACCTGCCCGCCATAGCGGTCCATCAGAATATGGGCCGAGGCGATGACGTTCTTGGCCTTGGTGCGGAAGAGACCGATCGAGGCGATGTACTTGATCAGCCCCTCTTCCCCCAGCTCCAGCATCTTCTCGGCGCTACCTGCGACCTGGAACAGCGGGCCGGTGGCCTTGTTGACCTGCACGTCGGTGGCCTGGGCCGACAGGGCGACGGCGGTGACCAATTCGTAGGGGTTGGAATAGTTCAGCTCGGTCTTGGGCCGCAGCTCCAGGCTCTCGAAGCGCTCGAACAGGATGCGCACGCGTTCGCGCTCGGCGGGCGAGATCCGCTTGGCGGCGGGGCGTTTCTTCACAAGGGTCTTGGTGACGGCCATCGGCGTGACCATGCCGTGATGCGCCCGGCTCGCCAAGGCGGCGCAAGCGGCGTAAATCCTGGTCATGGCCGCAGCCCTCTACATGGACGCCGTCATCCGCCCCAACCGGTCGCTCGGCAGAACCGGCATGGCCGTGGTGCTGGGCGTGGTCATCGCCTTCAACCTGATGGTGGCGGTGTTCCTGCTGGTGCTGGGCGCGCCGCCGGTGCTGCCGTTCCTGGGCCTCGACGTGCTGGCTTTGTGGCTGGCCCTGCGCGCCAGCAACCGGGCCCTGTCGCGGTCGGAGCGGGTGCGGGTCACGGCCGAGGCGATCACCGTCAGCCGCGAGGACGCCAAGGGCGCCAAGGTGGTCTGGACCTCGCCGACCGCCTTCACCCGCGTCGATCTCGACCAGCCCGGCGAGCACGAAAGCCGCGTGCGCCTCTTCATGTCGCGTCGCCGCCTGACCCTGGCCCGCGCGCTCAGCCCCGACGAGCGGGTGGCCTTCGCGCATGCCCTGGAGCGGGCGATCAAGAGCGCGCGGGCCGAGCGGTGGTCGTGAGTTCCAGCCGCAAGAACCGGGCGGACGCCCTGCCCTGCCGGGGCTAGAGTGAACCGATGCCTCTCGACGTCTCGCCTTCCGAAACCCTCGCGCGCCTGGCCGAGCGCTCGGCCGACTATCACCGCATGGCCGTGGCCCTCGACTGGCTGGCGCAGCGCTGGATGGACCGCCCGTCGCTGGACGAGGCCGCCGGCGCGGTGGGCCTGTCGCCGTTCCACTTCCAGCGCATCTTCACCCGCTGGGCCGGGGTCAGCCCCAAGACCTTCGTCGCCGCCATCGCCCACGCCGAGGCCCGCCGTTCGCTCGAAGCCGGGGCCAGCGTGCTGGACGCGGCCTATGACGCGGGCCTTTCCGGCCCCTCGCGGCTGCACGACCTGTTCATCGCCCAGGAGGCGGCGACCCCGGGCGACGTGCGCCGGCGCGGGGCGGGCATGACCCTGCGCTGGGGCTGGTCGCCCACCCCGTTCGGGCGCGGCCTGTTCGTGCTGGCCGAGCGGGGCCTGGCGGGCCTGGCCTTCTCGGACGGCGACGACGACTTCGCCTTCGCCGACATGCACCGCCGCTGGCCCGGCGCCGACTGGGTGCGCGACGACGGGGCGGCCCAGGAGACGGCCCTGCGGGCGTTCGGGGCCAGCGAAGGCCCCCTGCCCGTGGTGCTGATCGGCTCGCCCTACCAGGTGCAGGTCTGGAAGGCCCTGCTGCGCATCCCGGCCGGCGAGACGGCCACCTACGGCCAGGTCGCCGCCTGGGCCGGCAAGCCCAAGGCGTTCCAGGCCACCGGCGGGGCCATCGGCGCCAATCCGATCTCGCTGCTGATCCCCTGCCACCGCGCCATCGCCAAGGACGGCCGCCTCACCGGCTACCACTGGGGCCTGGCCCGCAAGGCCGCGATCCTCGGGATGGAGGCCGTTTCGGTGCAGGAGGTGGCGTGACGCCTCTGCTTCAGGCCTAGAACAAACCAGAAACATACGTCCGGACTCGACGTCGGCTCGAGCCACTCTGACCCGTAACCGCGATGCGGGCTGAGTAACGGGTGGAGCTATGGAACCGGAGGTACTGAAGGCGTTGGCGGTGGTGTTGTCGGCGGCGGCCGGCGTGGTGACGGCCCTGGCCGGACTGGTGTGGGCGTTTCGGCGGCGGCCCTGAAGAAAGGACCGCCGCCTTTCATACTCAGGCCGTGCCGAGGAAGTCGCGCTTGCCCACGACCACGCCGTTCTTGCGCAGGATCCCGTAGGCGGTGGCCAGGTGGAAGTAGAAGTTCGGCAGGGCCTGGGCGGTCAGGTAGTCGAGGGCGTTGTGCTCGGTGGTTTCGCCGCGGCGGGTGAGGGCCACGGTGCGGTCCTCGGCGCCGTCGAAGGCGGCCGGATCGAGGCCTTCGACATAGGCGATGGCGCGTTCGACGCGGGCCGACAGGTCGGCGAAGCTGGTCTCGGCGTCGTCCCAGGCCGGAACCTCGAGGCCGGCGAGGCGGGCGCTGGCGCCCTTGGCGAAGTCGGTGGCGATCTGCACCTGGCGGATCAGCGGGAACATGTCGGGATAGAGCCGCGCCTTCAGCAGGGCCTCGGGATCGAGCTTGTGGGCTTCCACATGGGCGGCGGCCTTGGCCAGCACGCCGGCGAGGCTCTTCAGCCCCTGGACGAAGACGGGAACGCTGACGCGGTGGGCGGTGATGGTCATGGAGGCTCCGGTGAGGCTTTGGTGCTGGATGTAGGGCGGTTTGGTGGAAAGCGGCAGTCCTACAGTTGGGGGATCCTCTCCGCCCCCCCCAGAGGTATCTCCTTATCCTTCTCCCCTTGCGGGAGAAGGTGGCGACGCAGTCGACGGATGAGGGGTTTCTCAGAAGTCGGACGCTGCCGCCCGGCCTGATCGCCGTACGCGGTGTTGAGGTCTGAGAGACCCCTCACCCGACCTCGCTCCGCGAGCCCACCCTCTCCCGCAAGGGGAGAGGGACACGGATTTGCGATCTCCCGCGCAGTTGCGCGTTAGGTCGGGGAGGCGCGGAGCGGCCGGGCGGAGCCCGGGGACCGTGATGTGTTTTAGCGTTTCGGC
>NZ_QHJY01000426.1 GCF_003185805.1 Caulobacter sp. D5 | reverse complement strand
CGCCACGAGCCGGGCTCGGCCGCCATCCATCCGTCCGCCGTGCTGGAGGAGGGCGTGCGCCTGTCGCCCGGCGCGGTGATCGGCCAGGACGTCCGCATCGGCCGGGGCACGGTGATCGGCCCCGGCGCGGTGATCGGTCCCGGCGTCGCCATCGGCCGCGACTGCGTGATCGGCGCCAACGCCGTGGTCGGCTTCGCCCTGATCGGCGACCGGGTCAGCCTGCACGCCGGCTCGGCGGTCGGCGAGGCCGGGTTCGGCGCGGCCGGCGGCCCCAAGGGCGTCGTCGATCTGCCGCAGCTGGGCCGCGTGGTCCTGCAGGACGGCGTCACCCTGGGCGCCAACAGCTGCATCGACCGCGGCGCGTTCGACGACACCACGGTGGGCGAGAACACCAAGATCGATAATCTGGTCCACGTTGCGCACAACGTGCAGCTTGGCCGAAACTGCCTTCTGGCGGCCTATACCGGGCTGTCGGGCAGCACGGTCGTCGGCGACGGCGTCGCCTTCGGCGGCAAGGCCGGCGTCGCCGACCACTTGACGATCGGCGCCGGCGCCAGCATCGGGGCCTCGGCCTCGGTGTTCAAGAGCGTGCCGGCCGGCGAGACATGGACAGGGTTTCCCGCGCGCCCCATCAAGCGGTGGCTGAGGGAAACGGCATGGCTGTCGCGCAGCGCGCGCAGTCGGGGGATGAAAGACGAGGCATGAGCCAGACCGAAACCGCGGCCGCGCAGACCGACATCGACATCGCCGAGATCCTCAACCGGATCCCGCACCGCTACCCGTTTCTGCTGGTCGACCGCGCCGAAGCCTATGTCCCGCACCAGTCGATCGTCGGCATCAAGTGCGTGACCGTCAACGAGCCGTTCTTCCAGGGCCACTTCCCGGGCAATCCGGTGATGCCCGGCGTGCTGATCATCGAGGCCCTGGCCCAGACGGGCGCGGTGCTGATGAGCAAGTCGCTGGAAGTCGACACCGAGGGCAAGACGATCTTCTTCATGTCGGTCGATAACGCCCGTTTCCGCAACCCCGTGCGCCCGGGCGACGTCCTGCGCATGGAGGTCGAGGTGCTGCGCGCGCGTTCGACCATCTTCAAGTTCAAGGGCGTGGCCAAGATCGGCGACAAGGTCGCCGCCGAGGTCGAGTTCGCCGCCATGGTCGTGGAGACCCCGACGAAATGACCAAAGTCCATCCGACCGCCATCGTCGACGCCGCCGCCAAGCTGGGCGCGGACGTCGAAATCGGGCCGTTCTGCATCGTCGGCCCCGACGTGACCCTGGGCGACCGCGTGCGCCTGCTGTCGCATGTGGTGGTCGATGGCGTCACCACCATCGGTGAGGACACCGTGGTCCACGCCTTCTCGGCCCTGGGCGGTCCGCCGCAGCACCTGGGCTACAAGGGCGAGCGCACCCAGCTGGTCATCGGTCCGCGCAACACGATCCGCGAGCAGGTGACGATGAACACCGGCACGGCCTCGGGCCGCGGCGTCACCACCATCGGCGCCGACGGCTTCTTCATGGCCGAGGCCCACGTGGCTCACGACTGCACGGTTGGCGACAACGTCGTGCTGGCCAAGGGCGCGACCCTGGGCGGCCATGTCGACGTCGGCAATTTCGTGTTCGTCGGCGGCCTGGCGGCTATCCACCAGTTCTCGCGCGTCGGCCGCTACAGCTTCATCGGCGGCCTGGCCGCCGTGACCAAGGACGTCATCCCCTACGGTTCGGTGTGGGGCAACCACGCCCACCTCGAGGGCCTGAATCTGGTGGGCCTCAAGCGCCGCGGCTTCTCGCGCGAGGCGATCAACGCCCTGCGCTCGGCCTATCGCATGATGTTCGCCGACGAAGGCACCTTCCAGGAGCGCCTGGACGACGCGGCCGAGACCTACGCCTCCATTCCCGAGGTGATGGAAATCATCGCGTTCATCCGCGACGAGGGCAACCGTCCGCTCTGCCTGCCCGAGCGCGAGGTCTAGCCTTGCGCAAGCTCGGACTGATCGCCGGCGGCGGGGCCCTGCCGATCGAACTGGCCGCTCATTGCGAGCGCGCCGCGCGCCCGTTCGCCGTCATGCGGCTCAAGGGCTTCGCCGACGCGACGCTGGAGCAGTACGCCGGCATCGAGGTCGGCCTCGCCGAATTCGGCAAGGCCTTCAAGGCGCTGAAGGAAGAGGGCTGCGAGGCCGTCTGCTTCGCCGGCACGGTCGATCGCCCCGACTTCTCGGCCCTGATCCCCGACTTCCGGGGCGTGAAGGTGCTGCCGGGGCTGATCAAGGCCGCGCGCGAGGGCGACGATGCTTTGCTGCGCCGCGTGCTGACCGAGTTCGAGAAGGAAGGCTTTGTCGTCGAGGGCGCCCACGAGGTGCGCGGCGAGATGACCCTGCCGTCCGGACCGCTGGGCCGCTACGCCCCGCGCGCCGAGCACGGCGCCGACATCGACCGCGCCCTGACCGTCGCCCGCGCCATCGGCGGGCTCGACGTGGGGCAGGGGGCCGTGGTCTGCGACGGCCTGGTCCTGGCCGTCGAGGCCCAAGAGGGCACCGACGCCATGCTGCGCCGGGTGGCCGACCTGCCGCAGGCGATCCGCGGCTGTCCCGAGGCGCCCAAGGGCGTTCTGGCCAAGGCGCCCAAGCCGATCCAGGAGACCAAGGTCGACCTGCCGACCATCGGCGTCGCCACCATCCAGCGCGCCGCGCGCGCGGGCCTGGCCGGTGTGGTCGGCGAGGCCGGCCGCCTGCTGATCGTCGATCGCGAGCAGGTCATCGCCTGCGCCGACGACCTGGGCCTGTTCGTCTACGGCGTCGAGCCGGGCTGATGACCGCTGAGGTGTCCAGCGCGACGCCCGCCGACCGGCCGCTGACGGTCATGCTGGTCGCGGCCGAGGCCTCGGGCGACAATCTCGGCGCGGGCCTGGCCCGGGTGCTGCGGGCGCGCCTGGGCGACCAGGTCCGCTTCGTCGGCCTCGGCGGCGCGCGCATGGCCGCCGAAGGCGTGCAGAGCCCGTTCGACATCGCCGAGCTGTCGATCCTGGGCCTCTTCGAGGGACTGAGGGCCTATCCGCGCGTCCTGCGCCGCCTCAAGGACGTCGAGGCCGTGGCGGTGCGCGAAAAACCCGACGTCGCCGTGCTGATCGACTCCTGGGGCTTCAACATCCGCCTAGCCAAGCGCCTGCGCGCGATCGATCCGTCGATCGCCCTGATCAAGTACGTCGCGCCGCAGGTCTGGGCCTCGCGTCCGGGCCGGGCCGCGACCCTGGCCCAGGCCGTCGATCTGCTGCTGGCCACCCAGCCGATGGACAAGCCGTTCTTCGACGCCGTCGGCCTGCCCAGCGTATTCGTGGGCAATCCAGCCCTGGCCCGAGACTTCAGCGGCGCCGACGCCGCCCGGGCCCGCGCGGCCATCGGGGCGGGGCCGGACGATCCGATCCTGGCCGTCCTGCCGGGCAGCCGTCCGTCCGAGATCGAGCGCGTGCTGCCGGCCTTCGAGGACGCCGTGCGCCTGCTGAAGGCCGAGCGGCCGGGCCTGCATGTCGTGGTCCCCGCCGCCTCGACCGTGGCCGCCGCCGTCAAGGCGCGTGTCGCCGGCTGGCCGTTCCGCGCCCATGTCATCGAGGACGACCAGGCCAAGGACGACGCCATGAAGGCCGCCACCGTGGCCCTGGCCTGTTCGGGCACGGTGACCATCGAGCTGGCCCTGGCCGGCGCGCCGATGGTGGTCGGCTACAAGATCGGCGCGATCAGCTACGCGCTGCTCAAGCGGCTGATGACGCCGCGCTGGGTGACCCTGTTCAACATCGCCGCCGACCGCGAGGTCGCGCCCGAACTCTTGCAGCACGACTGCACCGGCGAGCGCCTGGCGGCCGAACTGGCCAGGCGATTGGACGATCCGGCCCTGCGCCAGCGCCAGGTGGCCGAGCAGTACGCCGCCCTCGACAAGCTGGGGCGCGGTCTGCCCGATCCGGCCGAAGCCGCCGCCGACGCCATGCTCGATTTCCTCGAAAGCCGAACCGCCAGGCGGGCTTAAGACCCGCTTCACGCCTGTGGATTAATCTTGCGGAAACCCTGCGCGCATCGCGCGCTCGTGGAGCCCGCCGTGTCGGTTCAACCGCTTGGACCCACTGTCCCGACGTCCGCCTCGGTCATGCCGACGGCGATGGTCGCGCCCGCCGGTCCGCAAGGCGGCCAGACCGGGCAGCCGGGCCTGCCGCCGCCGGCCATGCTGGCCCAGAAGGCCTTGGCGGAAGCGGCCGAGACCCTGGGAAAGATCGCCACCGAGGCGGGCGCTCAGGCTGCGCCGGAAACCGCTGACACCGTCGAGAGCCTGCTCAAGGGCGGCGCCACGGGCCAGGCCCGCGAAATCCTGCTGTCCAGTCCCACGGTCCAGGCCAAGGCTGTCTCCGACCTTGTCGGCCGCGCAGCGCCGGCCCAGGGCGGCATGGCGCCGCTGCTGGCCGACCTGGAGCGCGTCTCGACCTCGCCCGACGCCCCCGCCGTGGTCCGCCAGGCCGCCGCCAACATGCTGGCCCTGCGCTCGCCGATCGACGGCGCGGTGACCGCTGGCGAGATCCGCCAGGCGTTCAGCCGTTCGGGCCTGTTCATGGAGCAGCGCCTCGCCGACGAGACCGAGCCTGGCGCCGCGCCTCTGGCGGCCAAGGACCTCAAGGCCGCCATGCTGGTGCTGCGCGCCGCCGTCGCCAGCTGGAGCGCCCAGACGGGCCCGGCCGGACCGTCGTCCACGGCCGCTTCCACTACACCCTCGCAGACACCGCCGGCCGCCGGATCGACCTCTGCCGGATCAACCTCCGCCGCCGCGACGCCGGCGTTGGCCGCTCCGGTCCAGGCGCAAGCTGATCCGGTCTCGACCTCGATCATCCCGACGGCCGGCGCGCCTGCACAGCCTGCGGTGGCGGAGGAGGGGGCTCCGGCCCCGCTTGCCCGTCCTGCGTCGGCTTCCACCACGTCCGGCGAGCCTGAGGCGGTGCCTTCCCCGCTGGCGACGCCTGACGAAGCCGCCGAGACGCCCGTCGCCCGTTTCCTGGCCGCGGTCGCCCCGCGCCCGACGCCGGCCCAGGCCGCCCAGCCA
>NZ_QHJY01000048.1 GCF_003185805.1 Caulobacter sp. D5 | reverse complement strand
CGGCACAAGCGCGGCGGCGACAGTGAGCCTGACGGTGGCGACGCCAGCGGCGCCGACCGTGGCGGCGGTGTCGACCTCGACGGCCTACAACACCGCCAAGGTGATCACCCTGGCTCCAAGCGGCGTCTACAGCGGTCTGGCGATCGCGGGCCAGCCCACGAAGGGAGCCGTGAGCCTCAGCGGTTCCGCCGCCACCTACACGCCCACGAGCGGCGCCTACGGGGCCGACAGCTTCACCTACACGGCCACTGGCCCTGGCGGCACGAGCGCCCCGGCGGCGGTGAGCATTGCGGTGGCCACGCCCGACGCGCCGACGGTCTCGGCCCTGTCGGCCTCGACGGCCTACAACACCGCCAAGGCCATCGCCCTGGCCCCGAGCGGTATCTACAGCAGCCTTGCAGTCGTAACCGCGCCGACCAAGGGGACGGTGAGCCTCAGCGGATCCACCGCGACCTACACGCCGTCGAGCGGCTCCTACGGCTCCGACAGTTTCACCTACAAGGCCGTAGGCCCCGGTGGCGACAGCGCCGCGGCCAGCGTCAGCCTCAGCATTGGCAATCCGCCCACGCCTACGGCCAGCGATGTGACCCAGGCGGCGAGCTATAACGCCGCCACTGCCTTCAACATCCCGTCGGGCGGCGACTGGGTCTCGCTGAACATCGCCACTCAACCGGCCCACGGCGCCGTTCAAAGCGCCTGGAACGGTACTGGCTGGACGTTCACCTACACGCCCAATAGCGGCTATTACGGTCCCGACGCTTTCATCTACAACATCACCAATCCCGGCGGGTCTTCGGGCAATCGCACCGTATCGCTGACCGTGGCGACGCCGCCCGCTCCGACAGCGGCCAATGTCGGCCTGTCGCTGCTATCCATGACCAGCGGGCAGGTGAGTCTGTCGCCTGCAGGGGTCTACAGCGGCGCTTCGGTCGCCAGCGGGCCAGCTCACGGAGCGGTCAGCCTGTCGGGCCTGACGGCCACCTACATGCCCAGCGGCGTCTATGTCGGCGCTGACAGCTTCACCTATGTCGCCTCGGGGCCGGGCGGAACCAGCGCGCCGGCGACGGTCAGCGTCACGGTGCAGAACCGCGCGCCGACGGCCAACAGCGACGTGGCCGACACCGATCTGGGCGTGACCAAGTCCATCTTCCCGCTGGCCAACGACACCGATCCCGAAGGGCAGGCCCTGACAATCGTCTCGGCCTCGGCCAGCAGCGGGTCGGTGACGGTCTACCCGACCTATCTCAGCTACACGCCGTCTGCGGTCGCCGTCATGGGCGCAAGCTACACGATCACCTACACGATTTCGGACGGCAACGGTGGGACGGCGACCTCGACCGTCGCCGTGACCATCAACGACACCAGCGACCAGGGTGAGTGTCACACTGGTCCTGGCGGCACGTGGGTGTGCAGTTGACACCGCCTCGCCGCCTGATCGTCCGCAAATCCAGCCTTTCCAACCCTTTCGTCGAGTTCGACACCCCATGACCCGTGATGAACGCTGCTGGGCCGCTTTGGGGCTCGCCACCGCCTTGGGGCTGGCGCTTGCGGCGCCGGGCGCGGCTCAGACAACCGAGGCGCTGTCGGCTCTGCCTTCGGTGCGCATCACGAAGGGGCAACTGGCCGCGCCCTCGTCAGTAAGCACCTGGAGCGGCGAGCAGGTCGACGGGCTGTGCCGTAACTTCGCCGAGGTGACCGCCATCTGTCCCGCCGGTGGTCGTCCCGTCGCGCCCGAGGTCAAGGCTCTGGCGACGGCCCTGCGGCATGATCCAGACCTGATCTACGAATACGTCCGAAACAGCGTCGACACTGAGTTCCTGTTTGGCGCGCACAAGGGTGCGCTCGGGGTCATCATCGACCGGTCCGGATCGCCCTTCGACCAGGCTATGCTGATGGTCGAGCTCCTGCGGGAATCCGGCTTCACGGCGCGATACAAGTTCGGGACCCTGACGCTCGTAACTGAAGGGTTCCAAGCCTGGACCGGCATATCCAACGCCGCGGCCGCCTGCCGTCTGCTGGCCGACAGCGGCACGCCGGCGATCATCAACGGTACGACCGATCCGACCTGCGGTTATACGGGCGATGTTACTTCGGTGACGATGTCGCACGTCTGGGTCGAGGCCGACATCGGTGGCGGAAGCTACTTCTTCGATCCCTCGGCCAAGCCCTATGAGCACCGCGCTGGCATCGACTTCCGCACCGCCATGGGCTTCGACGCTTCAGGCCTCTGGAGCGCGGTCACCGGCGGCATGACGGCTGGCACGGAGTCCGGCGTCGGCTATGTCAGCAACCTTAATCAGGAACAGTTGAGCGCCAAGCTTCAGCAGTTCACCGTCGCCGCCGATGCGCGGTTGAAGCAGGCGGACCTGGCTGGCGCCGACATGGTCGACGTGATCGGCGGACGACGCCTGATTGCCGCAGGCGATCGTCCTGTGGGAGGCTGGCGCCAGAGCAGGCCGGCCAAATATAGCGAAAGCGCCACCTGGGCGGGTATCCCGTCGGCGTTCCGCAACAAGATCATTTTGCGATCGGCAGTTACAAGCTCGCTTAACGGCCAAGCTTACGAACTTGTGAGCGCTGCATTCTTCACCGACGAGATCTACGGTCGTCGGCTCGAACTTATGTCCGAACCGCTTGGAAGCGCAGTCGAAGCATCGCAATGGATCCCCACGGTAAAGTTCGATGGCGAGACGCTCCAGCAAGGTAATCCATTGCCGTTCACAGGCAGCCTAATCATTCCACTCGACATTCAAATCAACCACCCGTTTCCAAATGGGTATGGTGATGTGGTCATCACCAAGACGATCGATATCTACGCGCCTGCAGCGATTGTTCACGGCTGGGGGAGATCCTCCGCCAATTTGGAGGCGAAGTGGGCCTCCGAGCAGGCATTCGACAATGTTGGTTATGTGACCACCAAGTCGGCCGACTCCGACATCGAAGTTCATGAGGGGGTCGGGGATTTGACTCGCTCTAGGGTGGCGGCTGCTTGGTTGGCCGAGTCGAGCCGCGCTGGAGAGCTCCTCTCCGAAATGGCCGGAGCGCGTTTCGTTCCGTTACACAGTGTTGGCGTGGTGTCCTCCGACCAGAACAACGCCGCCGTTCCGAGCGCGCCGGGGATTAATCCAAAGCCCGCCAATTCGGGCTTCGTCACCAATGACGAGGTCACGATCGTAGATGTGGAATCCAGCTTTAGCGTCGTCTCGCGTAGCGGCGATCTGAGCGCCCAACGGACGGCAGTGCACGCTATCGCTGCCGTTGACGCCGCTCTTGAAGGCGGGGTCATGGTGCAGGCGCTAGACACGCCCGACGCAATCTCCACAGCGGCTAGGCTAGCTTGGGGGAATAGGCCCGAAGCGAACGAAACTCCTGATCTGGCGCCACGCAGGATCTATAGATTTACCTCCTCTGCGGATGCCGCTTCGGCATTGAATCTTAGCGTCTATGACGGCGGCTCGGGGCCGCTTGCGGCATACGGTGATGCTCCTGCCGTTACTCAGTCTCAAGTTGACTTCATGCGCGGCAAGTTGAGCGGCGCTATCAAATCATACGTCGATGCCGGCTTCGAAGTTGTTGCATCGAATGAGTCTTCGCTCGGCCCGGGACATAGAACCGGAACGGAGTACGCCACTTGGAGTGCTCTAGTTAGTATAGGCGCCGTTTCCTACTCCGTAATAGAGCCGTTTCGTTGCAGCGTCAGCATAGAAGTTGGTGATCCTGAGTATGAAGATGGACTACCGACCCTCACGCCAACGCTCGATACCGGTGATGGTCTTTCTTGTCCCATGTCATCGGCTCCGCAAATTGCTACTGTGGATAAATTCCGTGATGGCTCGGCGAACATCACCATCAATAGCTATGAGCGCGGCCCCAGTCTGCAGCGTGGAGGGGCGTTGATTGCGACGAGGTATGACCCGTCGGGCGATCCTCTTGAGATCGCGCATGCTCTGACGCGCTACGGCATGCTGACCAAGGGCGGCGGTGCGCCGGCCGTGTCCTCGCTGGAGATCAGCAAGGTGGGGCATGATCGCTCGCCGCTGATCGCTTCGGCGGCAGCGGGTGGTGCAACTTCCTTTTCCTCTCCAACCGAGACGTCCATCGGTTCAGGCGAGTTTCCCTACCGCCTGGAGCGCCATACCGAACTGCGTGGCGGCAGCTATCCCAGTTTCCCCGACTATCTTGATGACGCCAGCCGGCAAACCTATCGGCCCGGCGCCGGTCCGGTCAGCAATTGGGAGGCGGGGGCGGAGATTTCATCGTCGGTCTGGGAGGCCTTCGGCCAATCGCGTATCCAGGCTTCCGCTTCGACCCTGGCTGCCTTTGCCGCCATGCAATGGGTCTGGAGCCAACCGCGCAGCGCCCAGCGCGAGGTCTCTGGAGCGCTGATCGCTGATTGGTGGCTAAAGAGCTGGCGTCATAACCTCGTCACCGTGCAGCAGGGGGCTTCCAGCGAAAGTTTCGTTCGCTTCAGCGACGGCGGCTATTGGCCTGCGGGAGGCGGCGCATCTCGTTTGACGGTGTCCGGGAGCCCGTTGCTCGTTCGTCCGCCCTATCTGCGTACGAATCTTGCGTTTGGGGCCAAGCAGTCCAAGGCCGTGGTTCGCGCCTGGGATTACAGTGGCATGGCCATGTCCCTTCGCGGCGGCGGCGGCGATATCCGCGCCTACAGCTATTTTGGCCGCAAGCCCGCCGTTCCCGGCGCATCCGGCCAGCCTGACGCGCTGCGTGGTTTCCGGCTGGCCAGTTGGACCTTCCCGCGCGGCGTGCAATTGAGCCTCCTCTATCCGACGACGGGGGATTATCGGCCCAGCCGCATCAATTCCAGCCTGGGCTACGGACTGGACCTGGCCATCACGGCGCCGACCATCGGATGCGAGGCCGTCACTTCTACCGACGCGTCGCTGCAGGTCACGAAGATGACGCCCCGGCCGCCGATCGCGCGCAGTATCTCGCAGCGGCCGGATCCGAACTGCAGGCCGCTGGAGGTGTTCGGACCGGCAGACACGACCACGCCGCTGGTCCGCTATGGCTATGATCCGGTCGGCCGGGTCGTCGAGAGCCGCGATCGCCTCGGCGCAGTGCAGGAGCGGCCAGCCTACGGCTTCCTGATCGCCGACGGCTACCGGGCCGAGACCCTGGATCCCATGGGCGGCCGATACGCGATCGAGACTCTGCCCGGAGGCGGGCTGGTGGTCGGAACGGCGAGCGTCGCTGGCCAAGTGCGCAACATCGATGAGCTGGGGCGCACGACCCGGAGCCTGATGGATGGACGGGGGCGGGTGTTCAAGCGAACCTACCCTGAAGGCAACTATGATCAGTTCGAGTACGACGACCGCGACAACGTCACCAAGGTGATCAAGGGCGGCAAGCCCGGGTCGGCACTCGCGGATCTGGTGGTGACGGCCGAATACGACACGGTGTTCAACAAGCCGCTGTGGCTCAAGAACGCGCGGGCGCACCGAACCGACTACACCTATGTCGCCTCCGGGGCCGGGGCGGGTGAAATCGCTTCGATCATCCAGCCGGTTGTGAACGGCGTGCGTCCGGTATGGAGCTTCGAGTACGGCGCGGCGGGCCTGCCGACCAAGGTTACCGATCCAACCGGCGTAGTCACGGCGACGGCCTACGACGCCCTTGGCAACCCGAAGACGTCGATACTGGATTCGACTGGCGTCAACGCCCAAGCCTGCAAGACGTTCGACGCTGTCGGCAACGTGACCAGCGAGCGCGATCCGCGTGCGGGAGCCTGCCCGTGAGAAGGTCTTCGAGCATGGGAAAGAAGGCTTGGCGGCTCGCAGCGGCGCTGGCGACGATAATGGCGCTCCTGACGGGCGCGGGCGCCGCGGCCCAGACGCTGACGGCGGCGGACTACACGACCTACTACCAATACGACGCCATGCGGCGTCCGACGATGAAGGTCGGGCCTGATCCCGACGGCGCCTCGGGCGCGAACAAGCGCCGGGCCGAGAAGACCGTCTATGACGTCGAGGGGCGGGCGACGCGCGTCGAGGTCGGCACCGTTGATGGCGTCTCCCTGGACACGGCCGGCGCGGTCACGGTCGCGGGCTTCCTGGCGCTTCAGACGACCCTGTTCACCTACGACGCTGTCGGCAACAAGACGCAGGTCTACGCTAACGGCGCGACTTCGGCCGCGGTCCTGACGCAGACTCTCTACGACGATCTGGACCGGCCTCTGTGCCAGGCCGTGCGCATGAACGCCGGCAAGCTGGCGGACCTCTATGCGGCGGGAAACCGGCCGGACGCCTGCTTCCTGGAGGCGCCGGGCTTGGAAGGGCCAGACCGGATCGGCAAGACGGTCTACGACGCCGCCAGCCAGGTTCTTCAGACTATCGAGAGCGTAGGTACGGCCGAGGAGCGGACCTACGCGAGCTACACCTACACGCTGAACGGCAAGCAGCAGACGCTCACTGACGCCAACAGCAATAAGACCACGCTGATCTATGACGGCTTTGACCGGCTGGTGCAGCAGAACTTCCCGTCGACGACGCGCGGGTCGGGAACTTCGAGCACGACCGACTTCGAGCAGTACGGCTACGACGCCAACGGCAATCGCGTCGGCTGGCGACTGCGTGACGGGGCGATCATCGACTACGCCTTCGATGCGCTCAACCGGATGATCGGCAAGAGCGGGGCCAGGGTTCCCGGCGTGGCCTACGCCTACGATCTGGCCGACCGGCCGACCTCGACCCTGTTCACCGCCAGCGGGACCGGCGTGACCTACACCTACGACACGGCCGGGCGGCAGAAGACCGAGACGACTTTCGGCCGCACCCTGACCTACGACTACGACCAGGCCGGCAACCGGACGCGGCTGACCTGGCCGGATGGGTACTACGTCGCCAACGTGGTCGATGGGGCCGGTCGCCTAGCGTCGGTGGCCCTGACCACCAACACGCCTTCCGTAACCTACGGGTTCGACAATCTGGGGCGACGCACCGCGGCGGCCGTCGGGACCGGCGTGTCGTCGGCCTGGGGGTTCGATGCGGGCGATCGCCTGACCAGCCTGTCGCACGACCTGCCGGGGACGGCGCAGGACGTAACCTTCGGCTTCGGCTACAATCCCGCAGGCCAGACGGTGAGCCAGACGGTTTCCAACAGCGCCTATGTCTGGGCTGCCTCGAGCACGAGCCAGGCGGCCACGGCCGACGGCCTCAATCGCGACGCGGCAATCGCCGCGATCGGCGGCGGCGACTGCGGGGCGACCGGCAAGGGCTACGACTGCAACGGCAACATCACCAACGACGGGGCAGGGCGCGCCTTCGGCTATGACGGCGAGAACCGGCTAACGACCCTGGCGGGGCCGGCCAGCGCCAGCCTCACCTATGATCCCCTGGGGCGGCTCTACCAGGCCACGGTCAACGGGACTGCGACCCGGTTCCTCTATTCCGGCGACAAGCTGGTGGCTGAGTATGACGATGCGGGCGCGCTGCTGCGCCGCTACGTGCCCAGCTACGGCGTCGACGAGGCGATCCTGTGGTGGGAGGGGGCGGGCTTCTCGGATCCGCGCAGCCTGCACGCCGACCGCCAGGGCTCGGTGATCGCGTCTTCGACTGGCGGTCAGGCCAGCGTCTACACTTACGGTCCCTATGGCGAGCCGGGCGACAACTGGGGGACGGGCAGCCGCTTCCGCTACACAGGCCAGATCGCCCTGCCAGAGCTGAAGCTCTATCACTACAAGGCGCGCGCCTATGACCCCGCCAGGGGATGGTTTCTCCAAACCGACCCCATCGGGTACAACGACGACCTCAATCTCTACGCCTATGTCGGCGGGGATCCGCTCAATCGGACAGATCCGACGGGCATGCAGGCTGCGCCGAAGGTGCCTCCGCGTAACGAGCCAAGGCCTAGCTCACCAGCCAATGACAATGGGCCCCGCCCCGCAAACGACAATAACCTGCCTCGGCTTCAGCGTTGGGGTCCGATAGCTGCGCTGGGTGCAGCTATCGGTGACGCTATTAATCGTGCGGGTTTTGAAGCTGCAACTCGGCGAGTACAGGAAATCCAATCGGGAGAGGACCCGGATAGGCCGTACAATATTGTGTATCACTATACAGACTATACTGGAGCGCTGGGTATTGGCGCGGCTCAAATGATTAAGCCTGACGCGCGTCAACGTACCTACGTAACATTTGAGGCGATGGGGCCAGAAGAGGCCCGAGATAAGCTATTTATCGGCGGGCAGGCGCGAGCCTCGCGCGGTCAGTATGTTGTCATTGTTGCGCTTCCGGTCGGTTACCCAATGGCGGCGGATCCATCGACTAACCAGTTTGGGGCGGGTTTCTACGCACCTGGCCCGATACGGAACACTCACGGCGCAGCGCCGGGGCCACGTTTCCTGTACGTAGGTCCAAATTACATACCCAATGACTCTGCGTGGAATATCCCGTGATGCAGCCTCAATCTCCCTTGGAAAACGCCGATATTGCATACGGTTTGATGCAATTTATCATAAGATCAAAAGAGGAGTCTGTAAGTGCAAGTGTCCTTTTTGACGATTCGTCGCGATTGGTTTGTGAATATCTGAGGAATATGTTTGAGGGTAATGCTGTCACTAGCGATAGTGAATGGCGTCGCTTTAGATCGCTGTCTTTTTCTATTGACTCTGATAGTGAGGTTTTTGGTATATTGATTGATAGGTTGTTATTTCTAATAGGCCGTCACGAGTCTTTGGCGAGATATTTAAGTGCGTCCGATGTCGACAGGGCTGTTGAGAATTTTTTCGCGCCTTTCGTTCGCACAGAGGAGGCCCGTCAGCTTTCAGATTTTCGAGTGCGCGAAGCTTTGCGAAAATCTTGAGGCGCGGAGTTTGGTTCTCTCGTGACATTGTGGGGCGGCAGCCTTCTAGCTTTTTCTTTGATCGAGCGTGAGGCGAAGTTCAGCCCGGGGGGCACCGGTTTGAAAGGCGCTCTTTGAGCGGACACACATTACGCACACCTGCGCTATCGGCTTAAGCTGCTGATATCGCTGCGGTAATCGGAAATCCTGAACCTACATAGATTGCACGTATGTTCTCGCTTCGGCCTGTAAGTCTTTGAATAGGCTGGGAAACGACCATACATAGTTTGTACGTATGTTGGATCCGCGCCCAGAAGTGCGTGTGCGGAGCCTTACCCATGACCTGCGAGAAACCTCGCCTGGTTCTTATGGAAAAGCTCGGCCTTTTCATCGCCCATCGCTCGGCCAAACCCACGCCGTTATGTGCGCGCGGCGGGCTTGGGCAAGGCCGGGGCCTGCCATCTCTTCCGCCACACGGCCGCGACCCTGATGCTGGAGGGCGGGGCCGACATCCGCTTCATCCAGGAGCTGCTGGGCCACGCCAGCCTCTCCACCACCCAGATCTACACCCGCGTGATGGTGGGCAAGCTCTCCGAGGTGCACGCGGCCACCCATCCCGGCGCGCGCCTGCCCAGCGACCAACTGGCCGGACTCCGTGCGGCGCTCGACGCCTCGCCAGCGCCCGACGACCAGGCCTAAGCGCCCCCAGCTTTTCCCTCTCAGCCGGCCTCTTTGCGCGCCCGCCAGGGCGTGCGAAGCCTTGCGCCTGATCTTTGACATGTGAGTCCGCGCGCCCGTCCGCGTGGGGCCCAAACCGCTTCAAGGGCGAAATCGGGTTTTTGCCGGCGCCGCCGTCAAACCGCGCGCCGCAAAGCCGGGCCGCGCCTGGGAAAATCGGCCGAGTTACGACCAGGGCGCGTCGGGGGGATCAGTCTCTCCAAACCGACCCCATCGGCTACGAGGACGACCTCAATCTCTACGCCTATGTCGGCGGAGATCCGCTCAATCGGAGCGACCCGACGGGCATGCAATCGGTTCTACGAGCAGCGGCGCCGCCGATTGCAGCAAGCGGCGGGCCAATAATAACCAATGCTCAAGCCAACCAGCTGGAAAATGATATCAAAGACTCCGCAGCAAACCTCGGCGCGAGGCTTAATCGCGACGCCGACGCGCTTGCTGGTTTGGCCGTATTCGGCGCTCGCTCGGCTAAGAGCGAAGCGAAAAAGTGGGAGCGTGCTTGGCGTAGCTTGGAGGGACTTGTTTCCCGCTCTGACGCCAAAAGCGAAAGAATGGAAAGTCAGTACGCGCTCATTGCGATGCGGAGCGGACTTTATCCTGATAAAGATCAGGGGGGATTGGTGGAGCTTAGGGTCGGAGATGTTTGGAAATATGGAACGTCGGCGAATCCTGAGGATAGGTACTCGCCGATAGTTCTTCGTGCGCTTGGTTTGGCTATGATGGTTGAAACTATCGGCACGAGGCCGCAAGTTCTGACTCAGGAGAGGGTGCAGATAATTGAATATGTTCAAACACACGGCCGTAGGCCGCCTGGGAATCCGATTTACAAATGACTAGAATATTCTTTACAGCGGCGGTGTGGTCGGACCTGAAGTGGCAGTCGATAGCTGCATGTGAATATCTTGATGGCGCCTTTTCTTATGATAAGACCGTTGTTTCCCCCCTAAAAAATGTCGATGAGGTATCATTTGTTATTGTTTCTATACACGAGAACGAAGTTGATAACGAAAAATCTGTAAAGAAATATTCTAAGAGGGGTAGCTATAGGGATTTTATCACTGGAGATAGGAGGCGTGTTCTTTCCTTGGGCGTTGGAGTTTTGCCGAGCGATCTTTCTGGAGTTGATGGTGATGGGTTCGCCAGGGTTTTTTTAAAAAATTTAGTGCAATCGATTCAAAATTCGCGCAATATATTCAAAAATGACGTCGAGTTTGAGTTGTTTTGTATGGAAATAGGCAAAAGAGTACAGGAGTTGCTTGCATATTAAGTGAGCTGTGTTTGGCGTTGTGGAGCCAAATTTTTGCTTTTTTTAGCTGGGTAGATTTGAGGGAAGTGATTGACCGCCATCGGCGGCTATGTGCGCGGCGGGCGTCCGTAAGGCCGGGGCTTGCCATCTCTTCCGCCGCGCCGCCGCGACCTTGATGCTGGAGGGCTGGGCCGACATCCGCTTCATCCAGGAGCTGCCGGGCCGCGCCAGCCCCTTCCCACCACCCAGATCTACACCCGCGTCATGGTGGGTAAGCTCTCCGAGGTACACGCGGCCATCCATCCCGGCGCGCGCCTGCCCAGCGACCAACTGGCCGGCCTCTGTGCAGCGCTCGACGCCTCGCTAGCGCCGGACGATCAGGCCTAAGCGCCCCCAGCTTTTCCCTCTCAGCCAGCTCTTTGCGCGCCCGCCAGGGCGTGCGAAGCCTTGCGCCTGATCTTTGGCATGTGGGGCCGCGCGCCCGTCCGCGTGGGCCCAAACCGCTTATAGGGCGAAATCGGGTTTTTGCCGGCGCCGCCGTCAAACCGCGCGCCGCAAAGCCACGCCGCGCCTGGGAAAATCGGCCTAGTTGCGACCAGGGCGCGTCAGGGGATCAGTCTCTCCAAACCGACCCCATCGGGTATGAGGATGGGCTCAACTGGTATGCCTATGTCGGGAACGATCCGGTCAATAAGACCGATCCTTCGGGGCAATGTGTTTGGGATCTCTGTATTGGTGAGGGGTATGTCGCGGTTACCGCCATCACGGTAGCTACCGGTGTTTGCGTCGCGACGCGTTGCGTTGAGAACGGCGTTAGAGCTGCGGGGCAACTGGGGGAGCGCATTCGCGACTTTATCAGTGAAAATCGCTCAAAGCCGGATACGCATGGTGATACGGATGCGGACGGAAGGCCTCACTCCGTTCCTGATGGAAAGGGCGGCTATACGACCTATGGTCCACGGGATCCGGTGACTGGCAAACCGGAGTCTACTAAACAGTACAGGCCCGCGCCCGGTAAGCCTCACGGCCCGGTCGAGCGGCCGAATGTTAAGGATCGTCCAGCAGCAACGCGTCCGGACGGAGCTCGTGTGCCCGGCAAGCCGGAAGTGCGAAAGCCGACGCCCGATGAAGTTCCAAAGCCGAAGGAGCCCAGCTGATGGATGCGTGGACATTGGCTATTTTTCTTGATGAACTCAGCCCCGCAATGGAAGTCGTCGATAGCTTCGTATTCTTAGATCGAAAACGTCTAGGTCGCGAAAAGCTCTTGTCTAAGATTGGAGAGTATTCCTCTACACGAGAGGCTCAAAATTGGTTAAATATGGTCCCGGTCGATGACTTTCTATCGGAAGTGATTGATGACTGGGATGTTGCGTTAACCGATGTGGAAAGCCTGAGGGAGGTCTACGAACGATCCTGGCGTTCGGTCGTCAAATCTTTGGGCCTTCGTGGCGAGGATGTTGAGGTAAAGGTTCTTAGGGACGTGGAGGTTGGCGACCTCATTTTCCGCCTTGAACAGGTTAACTTCTGACTGGACACGGATGCGAAGGCCTCCGCTGCGCCGATCAGCGCTAATCTGGTTTACGATCCACTCGGGTGTCGCTACCAGACCGCAATCAACGGGACCGTCACCCAGTTTCTCTATGCCGTCGAGTAGGCTGGGCCGAGCGTGAAGAGCCTCGTATCTGCAATGCCTATAGCTTTTCGAAGAGGGAGTGTCCCTTAAAGCGAGTAACCACTGGTTGCGCGCTGGGCTTATATGATAGCTGTCGAGCCTGGAAGTTTTCGTGCGGGGGCGGGGCGCGTCTGGGGCGGCGCGCGCCGAGTGCAACATCATTACTGGCGTCCTTCATAGCGACCCGCGCAACAGCGACGGGTTCGCCGCCGTCGATGCGTTGGTCGCGCTCGTCGTGCTCTCGATGTGCTTGGCGCTCATCATGGCCTCAGCCCAGTCCGCCCTTCGTGCTGGAGGGAGGGCGGCCGAGATCGCCGAGGCTCAAGCTCTGCTTCGCTACCTCGCCGAAACCGCCCCAAGCCGCCCGGACCGAGCCAGCGGCCGCAGCGATCGATTGGTCTGGTCGCGCGACGTCTCAAGCGTCCCAGACCCAAATCTACGTCCCAAGCTGTGCCGCGTCTCGATCGAGCTTCGGAGCGGTGCTAGCCGAGGTCACTACGCTCTTTCCACCGAACGTCCTTGCCCGGGATCGCCTGATGCGGGATGACGGCTACACCTTGGCCGAGGCCTTGGCGGCGATCGCGATGATCGCGCTGGCGATCGGCGGACTGACCCAGGCGGTCCATCTCATCGGCCGCGTGCAATCGAACGCCACCACCGAGGCGAGAAGTCAGGCGGATCTGGCGCGGCTGCAGCAAGCGCTCGACCAGCATCTCTCGAACATCGGTCTGGTCTGGTCCGACCTTGGCGGGGCCTTCGGATCGGCGCGATCGGCGAGCCTGCCGTGCGCGGGCCAAGCCGCTTGTGTCATGTCGCTGGCCTGGGATGGAAACGGCGAGACCTTGTCCGTGACCGACGCCCGGGGCATGCGACGTGACTATGTGATCGGTTCGCAACGCGCTTCGTTGCGATTCATAGACGCCAAGGGCGCCCACACCGGCTGGCCGCCTGCAGACCCCAGGCCCCGTCGGCCGCTATTGGCCGTGGCGATCGTCGATGAGGGACGCAGTCAGCGCCCCCTGGCGGTGGGGCGCGTCTGGTCGCGCCAGCCGGCCCCGTGCCAGTTCGACGCGGTGTCTGGACAGTGCAGGGACGCGTCTTGATCACGCCGGCCAATCTTCAATTGATAGAGGCGCAGACCAGCGACGCCGCTGTCGAGCCTCAGGTCCAGCCCGCGCGCGTCTTTGCAAGATCGATCATGACGCCGGCCGGCTGGCCGTGGGAACAGGTTCGCGCCGCCGAAATCGAAGCGCGCCATGCCACGCCCCTGCCGCTTGGCGATGTCGTCTCGCAGGTGCGTCGTCTCGAGGCGTGGCGACCTTCCAGGCCAAGCCGTTTTGCCGCGTTCTACGTGCGCCGCGGTCAAATCGGTGAACGATTGGAGAGCGACGTCCTGCTGTCTGGTGAGCGTCACAGGGTGGTGTTTGTCTCGCCAGTTCAACGGAGGCGGCGTTTTCAACTCTTGGCTGGTGCAGGCGTCGCTGCGGCCCTCCTGGTGTTTGGCGCGGTCCTGGCCGCCGTGAGCGCAAAACAGACGGGCGACGCGGCCGAGCAAAGGCTAGCCGTCTTAGAAGCCAAGGCCGCCGCCGATCTCCGGCGGGCCCAGATCGTGCGACGGCAGCGCAAGTTGTCTGAGGCGATCGAGGATCGCGACCGCGGTCCGGGCTTCGAGGCGCCGCTGTCGGACCTGGCCTGGTGCGCCCGCAACAAGCGCCCTGAGGCGCGGGTCCTGGCATGGCACTGGGAGCCTGGACTGACGGCCGTGGAGAGCCGCGGACAGGACACGCCCTTTGTCGTTTCGGATCGGCCCGTCCAGCGATCCAGCGCAGCGGTACGGCGGGGCGTCTGGTTGTGGGGCTTGGGCGCGGCGGGCCAGGCGACCCCGACGGCGGCGGAGATACGCCAATGAGCGCGCGCGTCATGGTCCCTGGACCGCTGCTGCTCTTTGGCGGCTTCGTCTTCGCCGCGAGCTTGGCGCTGGTGACGGCCTGGGGGCTGGCGGGCTTGGCCCGGCCAGCCGAGCTTGATGCGCGACTGCACGCCGTCGACGTCATGCAACAGCGGACGGCCAAGCTGCTGGCCGGTCGGAGCGGGCGATCGGTCTATTCGCCGCAAGCGGTCTGTCCCTCGACGTCTGCGGCGGACCTTGGCGCCTTGCGTGAGCGCCTTGGCGCCGTCGCCGCGGCCTCAGGCCTTGGCCATGTGCGGATCGAGGCGACGGCTGACG
Organism: Caulobacter sp. D5; assembly: GCF_003185805.1. Classification (GTDB taxonomy): domain Bacteria; phylum Pseudomonadota; class Alphaproteobacteria; order Caulobacterales; family Caulobacteraceae; genus Caulobacter. The sequence continues at coordinate 9,752 of NZ_QHJY01000048.1, read as the reverse complement.
AGGCCGCCTTCGACGATCCGCTCTCTCCCATCCAGTTCAAGCTGGAAGCCAGCGGTTCTTATGCTGGCGCGATCGGGCTGCTGAACGTTCTCCAGCGAGGGCCGGTTCTGGCCTATGCCGACGCCGTCGATCTCTACGCGGAGGACGCCGCCACCGTTCGCATCGCTCTGAAGGGACGCTTCTATTGCTGGACCGCCGCCTCGTCCTGATCCTTAGCGCCGCGCCGATCGGGCTGGTGCTGGGCGTGGCCGCCTGGGCGGCCGCCGGCGGCCCGAAGATGGCCGACGATCGCATCGCCGCCTTGGAGGCGACCCAGCCGCGCATGCGAACCGCCGGTAAGCCCGCCGCGCCGGTCGTGGGCGACTGGGCTGGCGCTCCGACGCTGTTCGACGCCGTCAGTCCCCCAGAGCCCCAGGTTCGTTTGTTTGGCCTGTCTCGCAGCACCAGGCGAAAGGCTGCGCTGATTTCGATCGGCGGCGCGAGCCCCGTCTGGATGACCTTGGGCGAAGCGCGCGACGGCGTCACGCTCGATGCGGTGCTTGCTGACTCGATCACGATAGACACCGTCGGTGGACCGCGGGACGTGCGTCTAGGCGAGGCGACCGGTGGAGCCAGTGGCGAGGTCGGATCAGCGGCCTTGGGCGCTGCGAACAAGAGCGTGGACGGGCCAGAGATCGCTGCGGTTGTTGGGCGCGGTCCGCCGCCGCCGGCCAGCGCGCCGCCGGGCAGCCGGCTTTGAACGATGAAGAGAGCGGGTAAAGCGTGTCGAGTTTGAGAAACGGCGCAGCAGCGGTCTGGCTGTTGTTGGCGGCTATCGGCGTTGCCGTTGCGGCGCCACGCCTGAGCTGCGCGCAGGAGCGGCAGGAAGCCTACTCCTTCGTCTTCCGCGACGCGGACGTCGCTCAGGTCGTCGATGAGGTGCTCGGCGCCAACCTGAAGATCGCCTACACGATCGATCCTAGCGTCACCGGCAAGATGTCGTTCCGGATCGATCAGCGCCTGACCCGCGCCCAACTCTATGAGGCGCTTGAGGCGACGCTGGCGACCAACAACGTGGTCATGGTGCAAGAAGGCGAGAGCGTACGCGTGACCTCGCGCGCCAAGGCGAAGGGCGCGGCGGGCGTGCGCACCGTGGGAGATGGATCGCGCGGCCGCGCCGGCTATGACGTACTGGCCGTGCCGATTTCTTTCGTGGCGCCAAGCGAGGTGGCCAAGGCGCTCGAAGCCATGAGCGGCTCCAACCTGGTGCTCTATGTCAACGACAAGCAGGGCTTGATCATCCTGGGCGGGGTGGGCTCAGAACTCGACGCGGCCCAAGAGACCATCAAGGTCTTCGATCGGAGCGCTTTTGAGGGGGCGCGCATCCGTTGGTTTGATCTGCGGCAGGTTTCGGCCACGACGGCGGCCAGCGAGCTGGAGCGCCTGCTGCAGGCCGGCGGCATGACCGCCGTCACCGTCGTGCCGATGAAGCGGCTCAATGGCCTGGTCGTACTGGCCAGAACCGCCGCAGCGCTCAATGAGGTGGGCGGGTGGGTCCAGCGCCTCGATGTGGCCGCGCCGAACGCTGGTCTCAGCCTCTGGGTTTATCACCCGCGGTCGGCCTCGGCCGAGACCCTTGGCGTGACCTTGGCAAATGCTTTGGGCGCAGAGGCGAGTGTCCCGGCAAGCCTGCCGGCGACAACAAGCACGACGTCGTCAGTCGGGGGCGCAAGTCCTGCGGCCAGTTCGGTCACGCTGTCGAAAACTGCCGGTTCAGAAGGCGAGGACGGTGTTCGCGTCAGTATCGACAAGGATTCCAACGCGCTGTTGATCTTCGCTTCCCAATCGCGCTGGCTGCAGATTCAAAAGACGCTCGACGAAATCGATCGCCCCGCCAGCCAGGTGATGATCGAAGCCTCGATCTTGGAGGTGACCTTAAGCAAGGACTTGCAGTTTGGTGTCGATTGGCAGTCGCTGGGCGCCTCAGGCAAGCTGACAGCGAGCTCGATCTACAATGACTCAGCGGCGGTCGCACCGACCTATCCCGGATTTTCGATCACCTATCTGAGCGGCGACATCAAGGCCGCCATCAACGCCTTGGGGTCGAAGACAGACGTGGAGGTGGTCTCCGCGCCCAAGATCGTCACGCTCGACAAGAAGGCCGCCAAGCTGGAGGTCGGCGATCAAGTGCCGATCGTGACTCAATCTTCCCAGAGTACGGCCTCGGGCGATGCTGCTTTGGTCAACACGGTCGACTACCGCAACACCGGCGTCATTCTGAATGTCACGCCGCGGATCACCGGCGACAGGCGTGTGGTGCTGGACGTGGCTCAGGAAGTCAGCTCCGTCGCCAAGACCGTCACCTCCGGGATCGACTCCCCAACCATCCAGCAGCGCAAGCTGGAAAGCACTCTGGTCCTGGCCGATGGTGCGGTCGTCGCCTTGGGCGGCCTGATCAGCCGTTCGCGCACGAAAAGCGATTCCGGCGTGCCGTGGCTGCGTGATGTTCCCGCGATTGGGTCGCTCTTCAAATCGCAGAGCCACGACGAGACGCGCACCGAACTCATCGTTCTCCTAAGCGCCAAGATCATTACCGACCCCAGCAGCGCCGGCCGGGCGATGGACGATCTCTATGCCGATATGCGGGAATTGAAGACCCGCGGCATGCTGCCCGATGGCCAATAGGACGGACGGCTATATCAGCGCCGCTGCGCTCGCCTTGGTGTTGGCCATGGCGACCATCGTTGGGGCGGTGAGTTTCCGGGGCGTGTCGGCCCTGCGCCAGGCCCAGCGCGACTTGGGCAAGCTGCAGGCCGACTACGCCCTGGCCGGCGCGCAGGAGCGCGCCATGGCGATGCTCGCGGCGGGCGCCGCCGATGGTCGCCAGATCTTTGCGATCCCCACCGATCTGGGAACCGCGACAGTTCTGGCCGAGCCGGAGCGCGACAAACTGCGCCTGGCCGATGGTGTCCGCGAGGCTGACTTGGCCGCGCTCGGCGTGGCGGACCCTCACGCTCTGGCAGCGCGGCTCACCGCATTGGGAAGCCTTTTCCCGTCACCCGCACTGGTTGGTCAGCTGGCTGCTGCGCCAGACTGGCGGGCATGCGGCCCATCCCTGATTTCCGGGTGGGGCGAGGCCCATGAGGTCGATTTGGGCCAGTTTGGATCGCCTGGACAGCGCGGAGCCGGATCCCGCTTGGGTCAGGTCTGGCGGCTTCGGGCGAGGCTGGGCTCAGGATGGACGGACGAGCGCTTGGTGCGCTTTGTCGGTTCGGATGATCTGGCGGCGGCGGTAATATGGCGAAGCTTCAAGCGACAGGCGAGCGCTGCGGACCTGTGTGTTGGCAAGAAGGCTCAAAGCGCATGACCGCAGGTTGGCCGGACGACGTGAACCTTGCTGCGGCGTTGGTTCTATGGCTGGGGGCGGCGGCGCCGTTGCGCCTGGCGCTCGCTGGCAAGGCAGGGTGGTCGATGCCTACGGGGGCGCGCCCAGTCTGGGGCCGATTGGCTTTTAGCCGTTGCCTGGCTTTCGCATCCTGGACCGTCGGTCTTGTCCCGGAGGCTGGTCTATGGCGGATGTGACGCGCCTGGAAAGCGATCCGTCCCAGCGCCAACGCGCGGCCCTGCTGGAGAACCTACTGGAGGCGGGCTTGGTCGACGCTTCAGCAGTCGCGCGCGCCGAACTGGTCGCTGGCCGCACGGGCCAGCCTGTCGAGCAAGTCCTCAATCAGCTTGGCGCGCTGGCCGATGATGATTTGGCTGCGGCCTATGCACAGATCTCGGGCTGTGAAATCTGGCAGCCCGACCGCTTGGCTCCCGCTGTCGATCCGGCCAGCATAGGCGTGTCGGAAGATTTCCTGCGGCGTGCGCGGATCTTGCCGCTGCGCCGTGTTCCAGGCGGCCTGGTCTGCGCGGCCTGCGATCCGCTCGACAATGAGGCGCTCTCGGGCCTCGTCTTCGCCACGGGCCAAGCCGTCAGCCTCTTCGTGGCCCGTCCGTTGGACTGGCGCCGAGCAATCGAGACGCTCTTTGGCCAAGCCGCCTCTTCGCCGATCGATGCGCCCGACGAGCGGCGGCTCGAACGCGAGATCGATCAGGTGGCCGATGGGGCGCTGGAAGGCGGTGGCGCTCGGCTGGTGGCGGCCGCTTTCGAGGCCGCCTTGGCCGCAGGCGCTTCGGACATTCATTTCGAGCCGCGGCGGCATGACCTAGCCGTTCGCCTGCGGATCGACGGACGCATGGTCGAACATATGGTCGTGTCGGCCGATCTGGCCGCTTCGGCCGTCTCGCGCATCAAGGTCATCGCCAACCTCAATCTTGGCGAGCGGCGCTTGCCGCAGGATGGGCGCACCAGTTTCGTGGTCGGCGGCAAGGCCGTCGACGTGCGCGTAGCCACCTCGCCCAGCGTGTTTGGAGAATCGGCGGTATTGCGAGTTCTCGATCGCACCGCTGTTCCGCTCGACCTGAACGCTCTGGGCCTGACCGGCGAAGTGACCCAAATTCTGAACAAGGCCGCCCGTACGCCGCATGGTCTTTTCCTGATCACTGGGCCGACCGGCAGCGGCAAGACGACGACCCTCTACGCCATGCTGCAGAGTTTCGCCGGCTCGGCCAAGAAGGTGCTGAGCATCGAAGATCCGGTCGAGTATCACTTCGAGCATGTCACCCAGACGCAGGTCGCAGCACACCTTGGACTGACCTTCGCTGCAGCCCTGCGCTCATTTCTGCGCCAAGACCCCGATGTCATCCTGGTGGGCGAAATCCGCGATCCGGAGACGGCGGCCGTAGCCGTTCAGGCGGCTATGACCGGTCACCTCGTACTCGCCTCGATCCACGCCAACGACGCCATGGCGGTGCTCCCACGTCTTCGGGACATGGGGGTGGAGCCCTACCAACTCGCCGCCGCCTTCCGAGGCGCGGCGGCGCAACGGTTGGTCAGGCGCCTGTGTCGGCACTGCCGCGAAGAGATTCCGCTGGATGCCGCGTGTGCTTCGATTCTGGCCGCAGCCGGTATGGCTTCGAACCAGACCATGTACCGCGCCGTTGGTTGCTCGTCCTGCAGCGGCGGTTATCGCGGACGCCTGCCGATCGCCGAAGCTTTCATTGCCGATGAAGCCATGCTGCGTGCGATGGCCAAGAGCGCCGAAACCGTCGATCAGGCGCGCAGCCTTGGGCTCTTGCCCATGCTCTTCGACGGCCTTTCCAAGGCGACGGCGGGTCTGACGACCTTCGAGGAAGTCACGGCGGCGGTGCATGGCTGAAACAGCACAGCGCTTCGATTATCGAGCCGTCGACACTCAGGGGCGAAGGATCAACGGCTCTCTCGAGGCCAGCAGCGAGGGGGCGGCCTTCGAGGCCTTGCGGCGTGACGGTCTGGCGCCGCTCAGCCTGAAGCCTGGCCGCTCGGCGACCGGCGGCGAAAAAAGCCGAAGCGGCGTTGACGACCGCAAGTTAAGCGCGCTGCTGGGCAGCCTTGCCGATCTGATGCGGGCGGGAGCCGACATCCGATCGGCCCTCGCAATCTTGGGCGGGTCGAAAGCGCCGCGGGCCGTCCGTGAGCTTTGCCGCAAGCTCGCCGTTCAGATCGCTGGCGGTGAAGTTCTGGAGGTGGCGTTTGCGCACAATCTGCCGGCCAAGGACGCCTTCGTCGCCGCCTTCGTCGCCGCTGGTGAGGCGTCTGGGGATCTGCCCGGCGGTCTACAGCGAGCCAGCGATCTGATGGCTTCTCGGGTGCGGCTGCGTCAGCAACTGATCTCGACCCTGTCCTATCCGCTGTTCGTTCTAGTCAGCACCCTCGCGGCGATGCTTGTGATCCTGCTGTTTGTCGTGCCGACCCTTACGCCGCTGGTCGAAACTTCCAATGGACCGCCGCCGCTGGTGCTTGGGGCCTTGATCCGGGCCAGCGCGGTTCTTCAGGCGATCGGCCCCTTGCTGGCGACGGCGGCGGGGATCGTCGTCGTTGTTCTGGCGCTGCTGAGTCGTCTTGGCCTGCTGAGAAGGCCGCTTGATCGCCTGCTGTTCGACGGGCCTACCGGCGTTCTAGCTAGACCTTTGATTTTTGGCCGTTTTGCTATCGGTCTTGGCGGTATGTTGGCGGCGGGCGCGCCGATGTCGGACGCGCTGAGGCTCGCCGTCCGCGGTGTCGGCTCGGCCGCGGCGCAAGGGCGCCTGGCAGCAATCGCGCCTTTGGTGCGTCAGGGTATGGCTCTGTCGGCGGCGCTCGAACGCACGCCTGGTTTTCCACCGTCCGTGGCCCAGTTGGCGGCTGTCGGCGAGGCGTCCGGCGCGTTGGGGCCAATGCTGGCGCGAGGAGGTCAACTGGAGGAGGAGGCCGCCATGCGCGGGATCGACGCGATTGGTCGTATGGCTGGTCCCGTGCTAATTGTGCTTTTGGGCGGCCTAGTGGGTCTTCTGATGGCGGGCTTGCTGTCTGGCGTTACGGAATTGAACGACGCGGCGCTACGCTAGTCGCAAGGCTGACCTTCCGATCCTAGGTCGGCGCTGCGATGTGGCCGCCGGGCGCTGAGGGGCCTCAGGCGCCTTGCTAGGCCAGCATGGTGTCGAGAATTTCGGAAGCGACACGCTGCCTGGCATGGGGCCACTGGGCGGCGGCCTCAATCTGCTGCTGCTGCCGTGAGGCGAAGCCGCGCTTGCCCGCGACGTGGCTGGCCCGTGGGGATCTCCTTGATCGACAAGCTCAGGATCTCCGCTATGGGCGGAACAGCTGCGCGGCGATGCAGGCCGTCTTCTGACATAGCTTGAGGCGGCGGCGTAACGCGAGCCTATCTCAGTGGATCTCACGAAGTGTCGAACAGGCCCGCCGAAGCTCGGCAAAACCGTGGGGAAAAATGTGGTGCGGGTTTCTGAGGCACCGAGCATTTTCAAAAGAAAACAAGCGCTTAAGCCGGATCCTTGGTGGAGCCGAGGGGAATCGAACCCCTGACCTCCTCATTGCGAACGAGGCGCTCTACCATCTGAGCTACGGCCCCAAGGAAGCGCGGAGATACGGTGGCCGGCGGCGTCCGTCAAGCGGCAGTTGCGCGGGTCCGCGCAGAAGCCGGAAACAGCGCGGCCTTGCCAGCGGGGACAGGGGCGGGCAAGAAGCGGGCGACCTTTCGCGGAACGCCCATGGCCAGCCTGATCCTGTTCGTCTTCTTCATCCTCGGCTCGCTGCTGAACCTGCTCAAGTGGGCGGTGATCATCAGCGCGATCATCAGCTGGCTGGTGGCCTTCGACGTCATCAACCTGCGCAACCGCGCGGTCTATTCGATCAGCCGCTTCCTCGACGCGGTGACCGCGCCGCTGCTGGCGCCGCTGCGCCGGGTGATCCCGCCGCTGGGCGGCGTCGACATCACCCCGATCATCCTGTTCCTGATCATCGTCGGCGTGCAGTCGTTCCTGCTCTATCCGCTGCGCGGCGCGCTGCTGAGCCTGCTCGGCTGAGCCAGAAGGCCCCCGTGGCCGTCCCAGTCGCGCTTCTCGCCGTGCGCCTGACGCCGCGCGGCGGGCGCGACGCGATCGACGGCTGGGCGGCCGACGCCGACGGCCGTCCCTATCTGAAGGTCCGGGTCAGCGCCCCGCCGGTCGAGGGCGAGGCCAACGCCGCCCTCGTCGCCCTGCTGGCCAAGCGCCTGTCCGCGCCGCGTTCGGCCGTGCGGGTGGCCTCGGGCGCGACCGCCCGCCTCAAGCGCATCGAGGTCGAGGGCCTGGCGCAAGAGGCGCTGGACCGGCTGCTCGAACGTCCGGCCTGATCCCTTTTTCAACGCCAGGTGCGACAAATCGGCCGCCGGTCGCGCCGCGCCCTCGCAAGCGCGCTTTGGCTGTGCCATTGAAAGAATAGTGTTCTTTCACGGCCTCTTGGAGGTCGTTTGTCCAGAGTTCGGGCGCCCAGAGTTCGGGCGAAAAACGGCGATCACCAGGGCCAATGGGGGCCGCGCGATGAGCTCCAAGGCCGCAAGCATCCAGGCCGTAGGCGACAAGGCCGCCAGCGTCAAAGACAGGCAGGCGGCGATCGTCCGCGCCGCCGCGGCCCGGCGGGGCAACATCTATCTGCGCCTGACCGCGACCATCTCGATGGCGGCCATACTGCACATCTATATCGGCATGCGCTGGGTGTGGGTGTGGGCGGCCGCCTATGCGATCGCCCAGCTGTTCGAGCTTTGGCTGTTCCAGGCGCTGAAGGAAGCGCCCGAGCGCGCCCTGGCCGGCTGGCGGCGCTGGGCCCTGGCGATCATGCCGGCGGTGACCTCGATCATCTTCGGGGCCCTGGCCCTGCCGCTGTTCGCCTCGAGCCAGCGCTTCGCCCCCCCCCTGGGCGGCATGCTGCTGGCCGGGGCCCTGCTCAACGTCATCGTCGTCAATGTCAGCCTCAGGTCCGCCACCCTGGCGGCCGCGGCGCCGCACATCGTCTACCTGCTGATCGTGCCGTTCATCGGCCGGGCGGCCAATCCCGACGCGCCCCTGGCCAACGCCCTGTGGTTCGGGGTGCTGCTGCTGATCTTCTCGGTCGCGGTGGCCGCCCGCACCCTGGAGGCCGCTCTCAAGGCCGAGGAGGCCGCCAAGGCCGAGGCCGAGCGCCGCCGCCACGAGGCCGAGGAAGCCGTCGCCGCCAAGAGCGCCTTCGTGGCCATGATCAGCCACGAGCTGCGCACCCCGATCAGCGCCATACTGGCCGGCGCGGCGCGCCTGCACAGCGAGGTTCCCGAAGCCTCGTCCAAGGTCCACGCCCAGCTGATCGCCGACGCCGGCGCGATGATGCGCACCCTGCTCAACGACCTGCTGGACTTCTCGCGGCTGGAAGCGGGCCGCATGGCGGTGGAGCGCGCGCCCTACAATCTGCGCCAGGCCCTGGCCGACACCCTGCGCCTGTGGCGTCCCGAAGCCCAGAAGAAGGGGCTGAAGCTGCGGGTCGAGGGGGCCGTGGGCCTGCCGCGCTGGGTGTCTGGCGACAGCTTGCGCCTGCGCCAGGTGCTCAACAACCTGCTGTCCAACGCCATCAAGTTCACCGAGCAGGGCGGCGTCACCGTGGCCCTGGCCGCCCATCGCCAGGGCGAGGGCTGGACCCTGGAGATCGCCGTCACCGACACCGGCCGGGGCATCGAGCCCGAGGTCATGCCGCGCATGTTCACCCCGTTCGACCAGCTGAACGCCGAGGTCATGCGACGGCACGGCGGCTCGGGCCTGGGGCTGGTGATCAGCCGCGAGCTGGCCCGGCTGATGGGCGGCGACCTGTCGGCCGCCAGCGAAGGGCTCGGCCATGGAGCGACCATGCGCTTCACCCTGCGGCTGGACGAGGCCCAGGCCCCGGCCGCGGCCGACGACGTCGCCTCGATCGTCGGGGCGCGGGTGCTGGTGGTCGACGACCACGTGGTCAACCGCCGGGCCATCGAGCTGGTGTTGCAGACCTTCGGCGTCACGCCCGTCCTGGCCGAGTCCGGCGAGCAGGCGCTGGAGATCCTGGCGTCGGCCGTGTTCGACGCGGTGCTGATGGACGTCTACATGCCGGGCCTGGGCGGCCGCGAGACCACCCGCGTGCTGCGCGCCGAGCCGGGCCTCAATCGCGGCGTGCCGGTGATCGCGGTCACCGCCTCCTCCACCCCCAAGGACTGGGAAGCCTGCCGCGCCGCCGGCATGAACGCCCACGTCGCCAAGCCCATCGACCCGGCCCAGCTGCACGCCGCCCTGGTCGAGGTGCTGCCGGTGATCCCCGCGCGGACCGTGGCGGCTTAAGGCTGCCCTCTCCCACCCGGAAACACCTCTCCCATAGGGAGAGG
>NZ_QHJY01000425.1 GCF_003185805.1 Caulobacter sp. D5 | reverse complement strand
GCCCAGGCCGCCGCGGCCCACGCCGCCGTCGACCAGGCCCGTCTCGACCTGGAGCGCACCGTGATCCGCGCCCCCGCCGCCGGCGTGGTCGGCGCCCGCAGCGTGCGCCCGGGCCAGTTGGTGCAGCCGGGCACGTCGCTGATGTCGGTCGTGCCCCTGGGCCAGAGCTTCATCGTCGCCAACTTCAAGGAGACCCAGGTCTCGCGCCTGCGCATCGGCCAGCCGGTCGAGATCAAGGCCGACGCCTTCGGCAAGCAGAAGATCGTCGGCAAGGTCGACAGCTTCGCCCCGGCCACCGGCCAGGAGTTCGCCCTGATCCCGGTCGAGAACGCGGTGGGCAACTTCACCAAGATCACCCAGCGCCTGCCGGTGAAGATCGTCGTCGACCGCAGCAAGCTGGGCGCGGCCCTGCGCCCCGGCCTGTCGGTCGAGGTCAAGGTCGATGTGCGCGACCGCTCGGGCGCCTCGTTCGCCGACGCCGCCCAGGGACCGCAGGTCGCCCGCCAGGACGCCCCGCACCCGGCTCAAAGCCGCTAAGGCCGCGCCGTCGTGACCGACGCCGCCCTCCCCGCCTCCGCCAAGGCCCCGCCGGCTAAGCCGGCGGCCGAGGTCGACTGGACCAAGCTGTTCCTCGGCTTCGGGGCCATGGTCATCGGCCAGTTCATGGCCATCCTCGACATCCAGATCGTGGCCGCCTCGCTGCCGCAGATCCAGGCCGGCGTCGGCGCCAGCACCGACCAGGTCAGCTGGATCCAGACCGCCTACCTGATCCCCGAGGTCGTGATGATCCCGCTGTCGGGATATCTGTCGCGGCTGTGGGGCACCCAGCGCCTCTACATGGCCTCGTGCCTGGGCTTCATCGTCATGAGCGTGGCCACCGGCCTGAGCTCGTCGATCGACATGATGATCCTGACGCGGGCCCTGCAGGGCTTCATCGGCGGGGCGATGATCCCGACGGTGTTCGCCGTGGCCTTCACCGCCTTCCCGCCCGAGCGCCGGATCACCGCCAGCGTCATCATGGGCCTGATCGTCACCCTGGCCCCGACCGTCGGCCCGACCCTGGGCGGGCACCTGACCGAGTGGCTGTCCTGGCGCTGGCTGTTCTTCATCAACGTCCCGCCCGGGATCCTGGTGCTGTTCGCGGTCGCCAAGTGGGGCGACTTCGACAAGGGCGACCCGAGCCTGGCCAAGGGCTTCGACTGGACGGGCCTGGCGGTCATGGCCGCCTTCCTGATGAGCATGCAGTACGTGCTGGAGGAAGGCGCCAAGGAGAACTGGTTCGACGACGACCTGATCCTGGGCCTGACCGTCGTGGCGGTGACCACCGGCGTGATCTTCATCTGGCGGCAACTGACCTACAAGAACCCGATCGTCGAGCTTAGGGCCTTCGCCAACCGCAACTTCAGCATCGGCGTGCTGATGACCGCGATCTCGGGCGCCAGCCTGTTCGGCGGCACCTTCCTGCTGCCGCAGTTCCTCAGCCGCGTGCGGGGCTATTCGGCCTCGGAAGTGGGCACGACCATGGTCGTCTCGGGCCTGTCGATGTTCGCCACCGGCCCGGTCGCCGGCCGCATCGTGCGCAAGATGGATCCGCGCATCCCCATGTGCATCGGCTTCCTGCTGGCGGGCTGGGGCATGTACATGGCCCACGGCGTGACCAAAAACTGGGGTTTCTGGGAATTCGCCGGGGTCCAGGCTTGTCGCGGCGTCGGGGTCATGATCGCGATGATCGCCACCCAGCAGATCACGATGAGCACCCTGCCCCAGCACATGGTCAAGAACGCATCCGGCCTCGTGAATCTGGCGCGCAACACCGGCGGCGCCATCGGCCTGGCCTTGCTGGCCACCAGCATCACCCAGCAGACCGCCCTCTACTTCAACGACATGTCGTCGAAGGTGATGGCCGGCGGCGAGACCTCGACCATGATGGCGGGCCTGGCCGCGCGCATGCAGCAGCTGGGCGTCACCGATCCGGACGGCGCGGCGCGCAAGGCGATCGGCCAGATGCTCACCCAGCAGTCAACCGTGCTGGCCTTCGGCGACAGCTTCACCCTGCTGGCCTACGGTTGCTTCGCCGCCGCCGTGGTCAGCCTGCTGGCGGCCCCGCCCAAGGTGCTGCCGCCTCCGCCTTCGGACGCCCACTGATGCCCAGGATCGCCGGCCAGATCGACGTCGCCAAGACCGAAGCCATCCTCGACGCCGCCGTCGAGGTGATCGGCCAGCGCGGCCTTTCCGCCCCGATGGAGGAGATCGCCCGCCGCGCGGGGGTCTCCAAGCAGACGGTCTACAACCACTACGGCTCCAAGGCCGAGCTGGTGAAGGCGCTGATGGCCCGCCGCGTCGCCCGCATCACCGCCCCGCTGCGCGAGCCGGGCGCGGTGGACAATCCGCAAGAGGCCCTGGAGGCCTTCGCCCGCTCGATGCTGGAGACGGTGATCACCACCAACGGCTATTCGGTGCTGCGGGTGATCATCCAGGGCGCGGGCGAGATGCCCGACGTCGCCAACGAGGTGTTCGAGGCCGGACCCCGCCAGACGCGTCGCCAGCTGGCGGCGTTCCTGGAGACCGAGACGAAGCTGGGCCGCCTGGCCGTCGACGATCCCGAACAGGCGGCCGAGTTCTTCGCCGGCATGGTGCTGGGCCACAGCCAACTGCGCGCCCTGCTCCGCCTGCCCTCGGACCGCACGGCGGCGGAGTTCAACGCCCTGGCGGCGGCGGCGGCGGCGCGGTTCATGCGGGCGTACGCGCCTTAGACCCGGCGCCCTTCTCCCCTTGTGTCGGCGAAGCCGACGGATGAGGGGTCGCGCAAACGCAAAACGCCGCGACAGCGGGACGGCTGTCGCGGCGTTCGACTTCTGAGAGACCCCTCACCCGACCTCCTTCGGAGGCCACCCTCTCCCGCAAGGGGAGAGG
>NZ_QHJY01000424.1 GCF_003185805.1 Caulobacter sp. D5 | reverse complement strand
GTCGGCCGTGTCGGACGACACCGCGCCCAGGCTGTAATTGCCGGCGTCGCCGCCCGACAGCGTCACGCCCGAGGCGGTGACCGCCTTGCCGCTCGCGGCGTTCCAGTCGTCGAACGCATAGGTTCCTGCCGCCCCGACCGTGTCGCCCGCGATCACCCCAGCCAGGGTCACCACGCCGGTAGCGTCCGTGCTGCGGTCATAGGTCTTGTCGTCAGCCGTCAGGGCGCCGGTGATCGCCTTCTTGAAGATGTCGGCCGTGTCCGACGACACCCCGCCCAGGCTGTAGTTGCCGGCGTCGCCGCCCGACAGCGTCACGCCCGAGGCGGTGACCGTCTTGCCACTGCCGGCGTTCCAGTCGTCGAACGCATAGGTCCCGGCGGCGGCGACCGTGTCGCCCGCGATCACGCCGGCAAGGGTCACCACGCCCGTGGCGTCCGTGCTGCGGTCATAGGTCTTGTCGTCGGCCGACAGGGCGCCGGTCAGAACCTTGGGATCGATGCGCAGCGAACCGGTCCCGTAGGCGAAGGCGTAGTTGAGGTCCGAGGCCAGGCTCCCGGCCCCGGCGGTCAGGACGTAAATCCCCACGTTCCTGCTGGTCGCGCCCGAGACCGTGGCCGCGCCCGACCAGGCGTCGGCCGCAAGGTCGCCGTTGACCAGGCCGGTGATGGTCGCCGAGGTGCTCGGAACACTGCCGTCATAGGTCACGATCCGGCTGTCGGGCGTCACCGTCAGGGTCGGCTGGTAGGCGTAGACGAAGCGGTTGCCCGCGTTGGGCGCCACGGCCAGGGTTTCGTTGGAGAAGTCGTAGGCCGAGCCGTAGAAGCTCTTGCCCGACAGGCCGTTGAAGCTGTTGGCGGCCGTCGAGCCGGACGCGTCGCCGACCGCCTGGGTGTAGATCAGCCAGCGGCCGGCGGCGTTGCTTGCGGTCACCGCGTCGGCGCCGCGCGCATTGGTGAAGGTTCCGTCCGAGACCAGCACGATCGCGTCGCCCGCCCCGTCGGCCGTCACCTTGCCGTTGCTGGCGAAGGTCATGCCGGCGTGCGAGGTCAGGGCCAGCGTTCCCGTGCTCAGCACGGTCCCGGTGATGGTCAGCGAGCGGCCGTCGACCAGTTTCAGCAGGCCGCCGGTATTGGTGAAGTCGCCCAGCTGCGCCACCTGGTTGGCGGCGCCGAAGTTCGCCCCGCCGACCGACGACCCGGTCAGGGTCCGGGCGGTGATGATCCCGGTCGAGACCTGGCCGATGGCGTGGGCCGAACGCAGGTCCACCGTCTG
>NZ_QHJY01000423.1 GCF_003185805.1 Caulobacter sp. D5 | reverse complement strand
CCGACGAGGGCTACGCCCCGGCGCGCAGCCAGGGCCGCTTCCTGTCGGCCGGCGCCGTGCAGAACGTCATCGGCGTGCTGCCGGGGGCCGACCGTTCCAAGCCCGCCGTGCTGGTGATGAGCCACTACGACTCGGTGGCCAACTCGCCCGGCGCCGCCGACGACGCGGCCGGCGTGGCCGCCGCCCTGGAGGTGGCCCGCGCCCTGAAGGCCGGCCCCAGGCCGGCCCGCGACGTGATCTTCCTGTTCACCGACGGCGAGGAGCAGGGCCTGCTGGGCGCCGACGCCTTCTTCGCCCGTGACCCGCTGCGCGAGCGGGTGGGCCTGGTGATCAACATGGAGGCGCGCGGCGATTCCGGCCGCGCGGCGATGTTCCAGACCGGCCCCGGCAACGGCGCCCTGATGCACCTCTTCGCCCGCGAGGCCCGGCGGCCGGCCGCCAACTCCCTGGCCGCGGCGGTCTACGAGAAGATGCCCAACGACACCGACTTCACCCACGCGGTGAAGGCCGGCCTGCCGGGGCTGAACTTCGCCTTCATCGACGACCAGCTGGCCTATCACACGCCCCTGGCCCGCGCCGACCACCTCGACCAGGGCAGCCTGCAGCACCTGGGCGACCAGGTGCTGCCGACGGTGCGCGCCCTGGCGACCGCCGCCGACCTGCCGGCCAAGGCGCCCAACGCGGTCTATTCGGATCTCTTCGGCCTGGTGATGGTCAGCTACCCGGTCGAGGTGGCCTGGGGCCTGCTGGCCCTGGCCGGCGCGCTGGTGCTCTACGCCCTGGTGCGCGGCCTGATGATCAAGGGAACCAGCGTCGTCGAGCTGCTCAAGGGCCTGTGCGGCTTCCTGCTGGTCGGCGTCTCGGGCGGCCTGGTGCTGCACCTGGCCGGCAAGCTGCTGGGCGTCGTCGATCTGCAGGGACACTACGCCCTGCTGGGCCGGTTCAACCCACTGCTGCTGGGCGGCACGGCGCTGCTCGTCGGCACGGCCCTGGCCGTGGTGATCGGCCAGGCCAAGGGCGCGGCGCGGATCTGGCCCAGCCTCCTGGCCCTGGCGGCCGGCGGCCTCACCTGCCTGATCGGCGGACCGGCGCTCGACCCGATCGGCCTGGGTCTCGGCGTCGCCGCCGCCGTGCTGGTCTGGGCCTCGCTGGGCAAGCCGGTGGGCGTGCTGGGGGCCTGGATCGGGGCGCTGGTCGGCCTGCTGGCCATCGCCCTGGCGACCATGGTGCTGCTGCCCGGCGGCTCGGTGATGACCGCCTGGCCGCTGCTGGTCGCGGCCCTGGCGGCGGTGCTGGTGCTGGCCAAGGGCGGCACCCGCAACAAGCGCGTGGCCCTGGCCCTGACCTTCTTCGTGGCGCTTGCGGCCGTGGCCGTGGTCGCCCAGGTCGGCGCCTGGGGCGGCTGGACCTTCGCCGGCCTCGGCGTCGAGCTGCCGGCGATCCTGGCGGCGTTCGGCCTGCTGGCCCTGCCGGCCCTGATCCCCCTGGCCCACGACTTCTCGGCCCTGAAGCTGGCGGCCATCCCCGCCACCCTGGTCGCCGGCCTGGGCGCGGCGCTGGGCGCCTACGCCGTGCTGGCCGGGGCCAGCGCCACGCGGCCGGAGCTGACCGAGGCCGCGCATCTCTCGGACCTGTCGACCGGCCGCGCCTACCGCATCTCGACCCTGCCGCGGCTGGACGCCTGGTCGCGCGGCGCCCTGACCGCCCAGGGCGGCACGCCGACGCAGCAGGAGCTGGTCCCGTTCTTCAAGTCCAAGGCCTGGCTGGCCGACGCCCGGCCCGTGCCGCTGGACCCGCCGCAACTCGTCTTGGAACAGGCCGGCGAGCGGCTGCTGGTGCGGGTGATCCCCGGCCCCGGCGCCGAATACGTCACCGTGCGGATCAGGCCCGACGGCATGCTGGCCGGCGCCCGCCTCAACGGCCGCCCCGTGCCCCTGACCACCAAGGCCGGCGAATGGACCAGCCTGACCTACCACGCCCCCGATCCCAGCGGCGTGACCCTCAGCTTCAGCCGCCTGAACGGCTCCGGCCGCGTCGAGGCCGCCGCCCTGGAAGTCCGCGAAGGCTGGCCCCGCGCCACGCCGTCGCCGGGAGCCAAGCCGGAGGGGCTGATGGCCTGGGGACTGTCGGACAAGACCCTGGTGCTGACGCGGGCGAGCGTGAAGTGGTGATCCGTTTCGGAAAACCTCTCCCATGGGGAGAGGGAGGGGCCCGCCGCGCAGCGGTGGGAGGGTGAGGGGGTACGCCCCTCACCGCATTACCCTAGATCGTGCCGGCACGCCGGCCGGCGCCGTACCCCCTCATCCTCCCAAGCCTGCGGCTTGGGCCCCTCCTTCTCCCTATGGGAGAAGGGTTGGTCGGATGGGAGAAGGGTCCTCTTACTCAGCCGCCTGCTTCGGCGCGTAGCCGAGGATGGCCTTGGTCTCGAGGAATTCCCCGAACGCGTGGTCGCCCCATTCGCGGCCGTTGCCGCTCATCTTGTAGCCGCCGAAGGGCGCCATCAGGTCGGGACTGGCGCCGTTGAGATTGACCTGGCCGGCGCGGAGCTTGGCGGCGACCTTGCGGACGCCCTCCGGATCGCCGCCCGAGACGTAAGCCGCCAGGCCGTATTCGGTGTCGTTGCCGATCTCGACGGCCTGGTCGACGCTGTCGTAGCCAAGGATCGACAGCACCGGGCCGAAGATCTCTTCCTTGGCGATGGTCATGTCGGGGGTGACGTTGGCGAAGACGGTCGGCTTGACGTAGTAGCCGGTCTCTAGCCCTTCCGGCTTGCCGGGACCGCCGGACACCAGGGTCGCGCCCTCGTCGACGCCTTTCTGGATCAGGCCCTGGATCTTGGTCCACTGCACTTCGGACACCACGGGACCCAGCTTGGAATTGCCGCTGGGGTCGCCGACCGTGTGGGCCTCGGCGGCGGCCTTGGCGATGGCGATCACCTCGTCCATGCGCTTGGCGGGGACCAGCATGCGGGTGGGGGCGTTGCACGACTGGCCCGAGTTCATCATCACCGAGGCCACCCCGCCGCCGACGGCGCGCTGGAAGTCGGCGTCGTCGAGGATGATGTTGGGGCTCTTGCCGCCCAGCTCCTGGTGCACGCGCTTGACGGTCGGGGCGGCGTTGCGGGCCACCTCGATGCCGGCGCGGGTCGAGCCGGTGAACGACACCATGTCGACTTCAGGATGGCTGGACAGCGCCGCGCCGACGGTCGGACCGTCGCCGTTGACCAGGTTGAACACCCCGGCCGGCACGCCGGCGGCTTCCAGGATCTCGGTCCACACCCAGGCCGAGAACGGCGCGATTTCCGAGGGCTTGAGCACCATGGTGCAGCCGACGGCCAGGGCGGGCGCGACCTTGCAGGCGATCTGGTTCACCGGCCAGTTCCACGGGGTGATGAAGGCGCAGACGCCGATCGGCTCCTTGACCAGGCGCGTCGTGCCGCGATCCTCTTCGAACTTGTAGTCCTTGAGCACCTGCAGGGCGGTCTGGACGTGGGCGATGCCCATCGCCGCCTGGGCGCGCTGGGCCAGCCACGCGGGGGCGCCCATCTCCTCGGTGATGGCCTTGGCCATGTCCTCGAAGCGCTTCTGGTACTCGGAGATGATCCGCTCGAGCAGGTCGATGCGCTCTTCGCGGCTGGTCTGGGAGTAGGTGGCGAAAGCCTTGCGGGCGGCGCGGACGGCCAGGTCCACGTCTTCCACCGAACCCAGGGTCACCCGGCCGGCGACGGCCTCGGTGGCGGGATTGATGACGTCCACCGTCTTGTCGGACTTCGCCGGGGTCCATTGGCCGTCGATGTAGAACTTCAGGTAGTCGCGCATGGGGATCCTCCTGCCGGGCCGCTCTAACCTGGTGTGGGGGCGGGCCTCGTTCAAACGCTCATTTTAGAGAACGGTGATCAGGTGGGAAGCCACAAGATGCTCCCCCTGAAGGGGGAGCTGTCGCGGAGCGACTGAGGGGGAAGTGATCGCGG
>NZ_QHJY01000422.1 GCF_003185805.1 Caulobacter sp. D5 | reverse complement strand
GGGCTCCGGTTCGGGCGGCGGCGGGGGAGGGGGCTGGATCAGATCGACCGCGATCGGCTCGGGCTCGGGCGGACGCGGCTCCGGCTGCGCCATCAGCACCGCCAGCAGAGCCAGGCCGTGGGCGCCGACGCTGACCAGGCCGGCCGCCAGCTGCGTCGCGCGCGAGGAGCGGCGGCGGGCGGGTTGGTCGATCAGCGGTCTTGGCATCACGCGTCCGTGGCGAGCGCCGGAACGCCGACGCCCGTGCAGGTGAACACTCCCGCGCGTCAGGATCGTGGCGAGCCGCGCCGCTAAGCGGACGCAGGCGCTAACATCCCTTCGCGCCCAAAGAAAAAGGCCCTCCCGCGAGGGAGGGCCTTCTCTTTTCCGAAAGGTCGGACCGCTTAGGCGGCCATGGCCTTCTGGAGGTTCTCGTCGATCTTGTCGAGGAAGCCCTCGGTGGTCAGCCAGCCTTGCTTGTCGCCGACCAGCAGGGCCAGGTCCTTGGTCATGAAGCCGCTCTCGACGGTGTCGATGCAGACCTTTTCCAGGGTGGCGGCGAACTTGGCCAGTTCCTGGTTGTCGTCGAGCTTGGCGCGGTGCGCCAGGCCGCGGGTCCAGGCGAAGATCGAGGCGATCGAGTTGGTCGAGGTCGACTCGCCCTTCTGGTGCTGGCGGTAGTGGCGGGTGACGGTGCCGTGGGCGGCTTCGGCTTCCACCGTCTTGCCGTCCGGCGTCATCAGCACCGAGGTCATCAGGCCCAGCGAGCCGAAGCCCTGGGCGACGATGTCCGACTGCACGTCGCCGTCGTAGTTCTTGCAGGCCCAGACGTAGCCGCCCGACCACTTCAGCGCCGAGGCGACCATGTCGTCGATCAGGCGGTGCTCGTAGTGGATGCCCTTGGCCTTGAACTGGTCGGCGTATTCGGCGTCGAAGATCTCCTGGAAGATGTCCTTGAAGCGGCCGTCATAGGCCTTGAGGATCGTGTTCTTCGTGGAGAGGTAGACCGGGTAGCCGCGGTTCAGGCCGTAGGCGAACGAGGCGCGGGCGAAGTCGCGGATCGAGTCGTCGAGGTTGTACATCGCCATGGCGACGCCGGCGTCCGGAGCCTTGAAGACTTCGTGCTCGATGGTCTCGCCGTCTTCACCGACGAACTTGATCGACAGGGTGCCCTTGCCCGGGAACTTGAAGTCGGTCGCGCGGTACTGGTCGCCGAAGGCGTGACGGCCGACGATGATCGGCTGGGTCCAGCCCGGCACCAGGCGCGGCACGTTCTGGCAGATGATCGGCTCGCGGAAGATCACGCCGCCCAGGATGTTGCGGATGGTGCCGTTCGGCGACTTCCACATCTTCTTCAGGCTGAATTCCTCGACGCGTTGCTCGTCGGGGGTGATGGTGGCGCACTTCACGGCCACGCCGTGCTTCTTCGTCGCGTTGGCCGCGTCGATGGGCACCTGGTCGTCGGTGGCGGCGCGGTTCTCGACCGACAGGTCGTAGTAGTCCAGTTCCAGGTCCAGATACGGGAAGATCAGCTTATCCTTGATGAGCTTCCAGATGATCCGGGTCATTTCGTCGCCGTCCATGTCGACGACGGGATTGGCGACTTTAATCTTGGCCATTGCGGGGTCTTCCTCTCGCGGTGGCGCGCTCTGACGCTCGGCGCACAGGGCCGGAACGTGGCGCGGACGGCGAGCCCTATAGACTGTTGCGGCCGCTGGGGAAAGGCTGCGTGGCGGCGCCTCGCGCCGGAGCGCGGCATTCCACCGCAGGCGACATCACCCCCGCAGCGCCCTAATGGGTTGAGATCGTGCGGAAGGTCCCTGGCGGGGGACGGTTTGGGGGAGATGCGTGAGCAGCCTGTGGCGCCATACGGACGTGAAATCGCCCCTGGCGCGACGGCTCCTGGCCTTCGCCGCCCTGGTGTCGATCGCGGTCACGGGGCTGGTCACGGCGGTCACCTTCTACTTCGTCCAGCAGAGCGCGGCCGAGACCCAGATGCGCCACCTGGCCGAATATGTCGGCGAGCGGGTGAAGACCGAGGACCGGCTGTTTTCCGACCTCGTCAAGGTGCACGACGCCTCCAGCCTGGCCCTGCTGCGCCGGCTGCGCGAGATCGAGCCGGACATCGACCGCCAGTTCGACCTGCTGTTCCCCGACCACGGCGACGGCACCCGCCGCACCGCCCCGCGCCTCTATGACGGCGGCCGGACGGGCAACCACTATGTCTACGGCATCGGCGGCTTCGTGCCCCACGCCGCCGACCTGAGCCGCGCGGACAAGGCCCTGCTGGTCGGGGCCATGGAGGTGGTGGCCAACGCCGGCGAGACCGAGATCGGCCACTACGACAACTTCTACTTCTTCACGCCCGACACCCGGCTGGTGATGTTCGGCCCCAAGCGCAAGGACCGGCTGCTCTACTACCGGCAGGACGCGCCGCCGACGCTCGACATCTCCAAGGAGGAGATGACGCAGCTGACCCGGCCGGAGGCCAATCCGCAGCGGGTGATGAAGTGCACCAAGCTGCGCAAGCTGATCTCCAATCCCAGCGGGCGCGGGCTGAACGCGGCCTGCATGACGCCCTTCGACATGGGCGGGCGGCACGTCGGGGCCTGGGGCACCAGCCTGTCGCTGGATTCCTTCCTGCTGCGGGCGGTGGGCGACGCCCTGCCGGGCGGCCAGAACCTGATCGTCTCGTCCGACGGCGAGCTGATCGCCGCCCCGGGCCTGGCCAAGGACGGGGTGGTCGACGCCGCCCAGCTGGCGCGGGTGCAGTCCAGCGAGCGGGTGGCCGACCTGGTGGCCCAGATCCGCAGGCACGGCGGCGACGTCGGCGCCCTGCGCGACCGGGCCGGCGACCGGGTGGTGGCCTACGGCCGGATGAAGGAGCCGGACTGGTACTTCCTGATGACCTTCCGCTCGGACCAGATCGTCTGGAACGCGGTGAAGACGGCCTCGTGGGTGCTGCTGTTCGGCGTGGTCGGGGTGATCGCCCAGCTGCTGCTGCTCTATCGCCTGATGGCGCGCGAGGTGGTCACGCCGCTGCGGGGCCTAGCCGAGGCCCATCGCGAGGACGACGGCGTCGCGGCCGCCCGCATCGAGGCCCGCGGCGACGAGATCGGCGCTCTGGCGCGCGCGTTGCGCAAGCAGCGGGAAGTGCACGACGACCTGCTGCGCTCGCTCGAGGACCGGGTCGCCGACCGCACCCGCGAGCTGGAAAAGGCCAACCAGGCCAAGTCGGTGTTCCTGGCCAATATGAGCCACGAACTGCGCACGCCGCTGAACGGCGTCATCGCCGTCGGCGATCGCCTGGCCGAGGAAAGCGATCCGGCCCGCCGCCGCGAGCTGGCCGCCTTGGTCGCTTCGTCGGGCCGCCTGCTGGAGCAGGTGCTGGGCGATATCCTCGATGTCTCCAAGATCGAGGCCGGCGAGTTCCAGCTGACCTTCGCGCCCTTCGACCTGGAGACCTTGGTCGCGGGCATGGCCGAACTGCACCGCGCCTCGGCCGAGGCCAAGAACCTGACCTTCTCGTGGTCGGTGTCGCCCGAGGCGATCGGCCGCTACGAGGGCGACGCCGGGCGGATCAGCCAGATCCTGTCGAACCTGCTGGGCAATGCGGTGAAGTTCACCAGCGTCGGCGGGGTGGACCTGTCGGTCGAGCGGATCGGCGACGTGGTGCGGTTCAGCGTCAGCGACACCGGGGTGGGCTTCGACGACGCCGTGCGCGAGCGGCTGTTCAAGCGCTTCGTCCAGGCCGACCAGTCGATTACCCGCCAGTTCGGCGGCACGGGCCTGGGCCTGTCGATCTGCGCGGCCCTGGCCGAGATGATGGGCGGCTCGATCGATGCGCGGGCGGTGACCGGACGCGGCGCGACCTTCATCGTCGACCTGCCGCTGCAGCCTTCGACCGAGATCCTCGGCCACGAGGACGACGAGGACGACGGGCCGATCTCGCTGGAGGGGCTGCGGGTGCTGGTCGCCGAGGACCATCCGGGCAACCGCAAGGTGGTCGAGATCGTGCTGGAGCCGTTCGGCGTCGACCTGACCATGGTCGAGGACGGCGATGCGGCGCTGCGGGCGCTGGACGAGCAGCCCTTCGACGCCGTGCTGATGGACATGCAGATGCCGGTGATGGACGGCCTGACCGCCACCCGGGCCATCCGCGCCCGCGAGGCGGCCCAGGGCGCACGGCGGATGCTGGTGATCATGCTGACCGCCAACGCCATGGACGAGCATATCGCCGCCGCCCACGCCGCCGGCGCCGACCTGCACGTGGCCAAGCCGCTCAATCCCGGCCTGCTGGTCCAGGCCCTGGCCGGCGCCCGCACGCGCCTGACGACGAAGATCAGCGCGGCGGAGTAGGGGGCACCAGGCTTTCCGGGGCGCAACCGTCCGGCGTTTCGCCGAGCTCGGCCGGCGCGGGCCAGACCTGCAGGGTCTTCCGCGTCAGCGGCAGGTTCGGGCCTCGCAATTCGCACCACAGCGTCATGTCCGGAAGGAAGCTGAGGTTCATCGAGCCGGCGAGCGTCGCCTCGACCATCGACACGCCGGTCGTGGGATTGGCGCGGGTCAGGGTTCCCGTCGCCACCTCGGCATCCAGCCAGAATATCCGCCAATCGACCGTGGCGTCCTGGCCCGGCGGCCGGCGCCAGTCGACCCGCACCGCGGGCCCCAGCATGGCCAGCCCGTCCGGGCCAGGCGTCACCTCGAGGGCGGATGGCGGCGTGTCGGGCGGGGCGGTTGACGACATGGCGTTGCTCGCGAGCGTGAAGCCCCACCATAGCCGATGCCGCCGATCGCCGTCAGGTGGCGCCTCGCCTTTCGCACGGCTCGGGCGAGCCGATTGGATTGACGAATGTAATCTTGCGCCTAGAGTGTTCGGACCTGTCGTGGGGGAGAAGGCCGGCATGCATCGATCCGTATCGATCCTGGTCGCGGGCCTCTTCGCCGGCCTGATCGCCGGCTGCGCGCTCGCCGCGCCGGTCGCGCCATGGGTGGAGTGGGGCATGACCGACGCCGAGGCGACGGCCCGGTCTGCGGGAGCGCTGTCGCCGGCCCGTCTCGAAGAGCCTGGCCACCTTCAGGTCGAAGAACCCCAGTTCGTCTCCAAGGGGCGCATCCGCCAGGGCGACCGCTGGTTCGATGCGGCCTTCGTGTTCGATCCTCGGGAGCGCCGGCTGCACAGGATCGCTCTGAGCCTTTCCGACGCGGACGGCTGCGCGCGGTTGCTGGACGAAACCCTCGCACGGCGCGGCCGGCCCGACCGCCTGCTGAAGGGATCTCGCCAGGGGCTCGGCGGAATGTATGTCTGGGAGGGGCCGAGCGGCGTCATGCTGAACTATCGCCCCCGCTTCTCCGATTGCGTGCTGATCTACAGCGCCCCGACCCGCCGCTGAGACCTCTGTTCAGGCTTTCCCCGCCCCCGCCAGCACCGTCCGCGCGATGTCCACGATCAGCGCAGTCCGATCCTCGTCCTCCAGCGGCGAGGCCTTGAGGAAGATGGCCAGGGCGAAGCGGCGGCCGTCTTGCATCTGGACCATGGCCAGGGTGGCGTCGGCGGCGCAGAGGCCAAGGTCGTAGGGCGTCCAGGTCGTCAGGGCCGCCAGGCGGGCGCCGGCGGGCAGGGCGGGGCGCAGGCGATCGCCGGCGGCGGCCTCCATCAGGCGCAGCAGGCGGCCCCGGCCGTCCTGGCTGGTCAGTTCGAACTGGTTGAGGGCTTCCAGGAAGCGCACCGCGCCCAGGGGCGTGGCGGTGTCGCGCGGATCGGCGAGATAGCGCTGCTGGGCGGCCCGGCGCGTGGCCTCCGGCGTCGCCAGCACCGCCTTGCGCCAGGCCTGGCCTTTCCAGTCGGCGCGGAACGAGGCCGCGCCCGCTTGTTCGGGCAAGAGCTGGCGGGCATAGCGGTCGAGGCGCACGCCCTCGACCTTGCGCAGCTCCAGCCAGGCGGTGACCGCGCCGGGACCGCCGATCCGCTTGAGCAGCACGTCGGCGGCGGTGTTGTCGGACAGGGCCACGGCGCGCTTGAACAGGTCCTCGACGGTATAGCGGCCGTGGGCGGGCCAGGCGTCGGCCACGGCGCCGGGCGGCGGCGACAGGTCGACGTCCTCGATCGTCAGGATCTCGGACGGCGACAGGGCCTTGGCCTCGATCTCCGACAGCACCGCCGCGCCCAGCGCCGCCTTCCAGACCCCGTCCATCGGGAAGGGGCGGTCCCCGGCCGTGGCGATGCGCTGGGCGGTGGTCAGATCCTGGGCCGCGACGCCCAGGATCCCGGGACGGGCCCGCTCGGCCAGGGCCGCCAGCCTGGGGTTCAGGGTCTCGGGATCGAAGGCCGGGTCGTCCTGGCCGGCGCCCGAGCGTCCGCGGCAGGCCGCCAGCGTCCCAGCCAGGGCCGGCGCGGCGAGGGCGGCGAGCAGGGCGCGGCGGTGCATGGGGCCTCCGGTCGGAACAAGCGTGAGCGGGGGCTAAACGCGCCAGAACGCGCTTCGGACTTGCGCGGAGGCGCGCTGCGGCGGCAAAGGGACGCCCATGACCGCCGAAATCGCCGAAACCGCCTCGCAAGACGTCGTCCGCACCCCGCCGTGCGTGATCCTCAGCGCCCCGCAACTGGCCGAGAACATCGGCGCGGTGGCGCGGGTGATGGCCAATTTCGGCCTCTACGAGCTGCGGCTGGTCAATCCGCGCGACGGCTGGCCCCAGGAGCGGGCCTGGGCCAGCGCCTCGGGCGCCAGCTGGCCGCTGGACGACGCCAAGGTGTTCGGCAGCCTGGCCGAGGCCATCGCCGACCTGCACCTGGTCTACGCCACCACGGCCCGCCCGCGCGAGACGCGCCTGCCGGTCTACACCCCGCGCGAGTCCGCCGGCCACCTGGCGGCCGAGGTCGAGCAGGGCCGCAAGGTCGGCCTGCTGTTCGGCGGCGAGCGCGCCGGGCTGGAGACCGACGACATCGCCCTGTGCCAGGCCATCGTCTCGATCCCGATCGACGAGCGCTTCCGGTCGCTGAATCTCGCCCAGGCCGTGTCGATCAACGCCTACGAATGGAAGATGACGGTCGATGACCGTCCCTGGAAGAAGTTCGAGCTGAACGTCGAGGGGCCGGCCGACCAGGCCGCGATGCAGGGCCTGTACGAGCATCTGGAAGGCGAGCTGGACAAGGCCGGCTTCTACCATCCGCCCGAGAAGAGGCCGTCGATGGTGCGCAACCTGCGCGTCCCGCTGGCCCGCGCCCGGCTGACCGACCAGGAGGTCCGCACCTTCCGCGGCGTGATCACCGCCCTGTCGAAGGGACGCGGTCGGGTGCTGGCCAAGCTGGCCGCCCAGAAAGCGGCGAAGGAGGAGTAGAAACTCCCACGTTCCGGGACCAGAGAAACCGGTTTCCCACCTTACAGGGCTTTAATTTTCGCATCCGCGAAAACGCCGCTATCCAGCCCAAATCCATGGCCAAGGTTCGGTTGTGGGCGGCACTCGACGGTTGAGCGTCGGGGCGAGCGTGGGGAGTAGGGGCGATGGCGCTGGGCGGAACGCTGCTGCAAGGTCTTGCGGCCGCCTTGGCCGTGGGAAGCGGCCAGCCGGGCGAGACCAAGCCTGCCGAGCCGGCGAGCGCCGAGGCCGCCGCCTCGGACGCCAAGTCATCGGACGCCAAATCCTCCACGACGGCTGCGGCCGCCGCGCCCGTTGAAAACGCGCCTGCCGAGACCGCGCCCGCCGGCGCGACGACCGAAGACATCGACAGCGTCGCCGGCGTGACGGTCGACGCCGCGCCGCGCGGCAAGACCGAGGGGCCGATCGAGGCCGAGCACGTGCTCGACGAGGCCGACATCCAGGCCTATGGCGCGGGCAGCCTGTCGGAACTGGTCACGGCCCTGGCGCCCCTGACCGTCTCCTCGCGCGGCCGGGGCGGCGACGAGCCGCCGATCATCGTCATCAACGGCCAACGCATCTCCGGACCGCAGGAGATGAACGGCATCCCGCCCGAGGCGGTGCTGAAGGCCGAGATCTATCCCGAGGAAAAGGCTCTCGCCTACGGCTACCGCGCCGACCAGAAGGTGCTGAACTTCGTCCTCAAGAAGAACTTCCGCCAGGTCTCCGTCGAGGACGAGCGACGCTTCGCCACCGAAGGCGGCCGCACCTTCTCGGAGGAGCGGGGCGGCCTGTTCAAGGTCGACGCCGACGGCCGCTGGACCGTCAATGTCCGCTATCGCCGCGAGACGCCGCTCTATGAGCAGGAGCGCGACATCATCCGCGCCAGCACCTCGCCCTACGACCTGCAGGGCAACATCGTCGGCCCGCCGCTGGCGACGCCGACCGAGATCGACCCGGCCCTGTCGGCCCTGGTCGGCTCGACCGTGACCAGGGCCGCGGTTCCGGGCGCCTTCGCGGGCGCCGCGCCCAGCCTTGCCGATTTCGTCGCCGGCGCCGGCGGCTTTGCGACCGACGACCTGACCGCCTCGCGCACCCTGCTGCCGCGCGGCGAGGAGGGGGCGATCCAGGGGGGCTACAGCCGCAACTTCGGCAGGACCACGGTGTCGTTCAGCGGCAATCTCGAGAGCACCAGCCGGATCAGCTATCTGGGCCTGACCGGCGTCAAGCTGGACCTCTACGACGACAACCCGTTCTCGCCGTTCGAAAACGACGTGGCCCTCTATCGCTATCTCGACGTGCGCGACGCCCTGCGCCGCAAGATCGACACCGACAAGATCGAACTGGCGACGACGGCGCTGGGCATGTTCGGGGGCTGGCGCTGGAGCCTGTCGGGCAATTTCGACCTGACCGACAGCGCCACCCGCACCGGCCGGGGCGTGGACACCTCGCTGTTCACCGCCGCGGTCAAGGCCAACGACCCGACGGTGAACCCGTTCGGGCCGATCCCGGCCAGCCTGCTGCGCTACAACGCCCAGGACACCGCCGACTCCGTCACCACCAACGCCAAGGCCGAGTTCACGGCGTCCGGCGCCCTGGCGCAGCTGCCGACGGGCCGTCTGCGCGCCACCTTCAAGACCGGGGTCGACAGCCGCCGGGTCGACGCCGACAGCGTGCGCTCGGGCGTCGCCACCCAGCGCGACCTGACCCGCGACCGCGCCACCGCCTATGCCAGCCTCGACCTGCCGCTGCTCGAGCGCGGCGAGGGGCCGCTGGGCTTCATCGGCTCGGTGTCGCTGAACGGCAACGGGCTCTACGAGCAGTTCTCCGACATCGGCGGGCTGGTCACCGCCGGGGGCGGGGTGTCGTGGCAGCCGATGAAGGGCGTCAGCCTGGGGCTGAACTACAGCACCGAGGAGGGCGAGCCGACGCCGCAGCAGGTCAACGACCCGGTCGTGCAGACGCCCAACGTCTCGATGTACGACTTCGCCACCGGCGACACGGTCAACGTCACCCGCATCGAGGGCGGCAACCCGAACCTGAAGCCCGACAGCCGCCAGGTCGTGAAGCTGAACTTCTTCTACAAGCCGTTCGAGAAGACGGACTTCTTCTTCTGGGGCAACTACACGGCCAGCCGCATCGACGACCAGATCGCCTCGTTCCCGTCGATCTCGCCCGAGCTGGAGGCGGCCTTCCCGTCGCGCTTCGTGCGCGAGGCCTCGACGGATCCGACGCAGGTGGGGCGGCTGATCTCGGTCGACAGCCGGCC
>NZ_QHJY01000421.1 GCF_003185805.1 Caulobacter sp. D5 | reverse complement strand
CGAACAGCAGGCCGCCAGCCTGGAAGAGACCGCCGCCGCCCTCGACGAGATCACCGCCACGGTGAAGCGCTCGGCCGCCGGGGCCCGCAAGGCTTCCGACGTGGTGGCCGGCGCCAAGACCGAGGCCGAGCGTTCGGGCGTGGTCGTCAACGACGCGGTCGCCGCCATGGGCGAGATCGAGACCAGCTCGCGCGAGATCAGCAATATCATCGGGGTGATCGACGAGATCGCCTTCCAGACCAACCTTCTGGCCTTGAACGCGGGCGTCGAGGCGGCCCGGGCGGGCGATGCGGGCAAGGGTTTCGCGGTGGTGGCTTCGGAAGTGCGGGCCCTGGCCCAGCGCTCGGCGGAAGCGGCCAAGGAGATCAAGGCCCTTATCGGCGCCTCGTCCAAGCAGGTCGAGGCCGGCGTCGCCCTGGTCGGCCAGACCGGCGAGGCCCTGCGCGGCATCGTCGACAAGGTCGGCGAGATCGACGGGCTGGTGGGCGAGATCTCGTCCTCGGCCCAGGAACAGTCCAGCGGTCTGGCCCAGGTCAACATCGCCGTGAACCAGATGGACCAGGTCACCCAGCAGAACGCCGCCATGGTCGAGCAGACCACGGCCGCCACCCATTCCCTGAAAGGCCAGTCGGCCGAGCTGACGCGCCTGATCGGCGGTTTCAAGACCTCCCACAAGGCCGCGGCGGCTCCGGTCGCGCGGCCCGCGCCGCGTCCCGCTGCGGCCGCCCGCGTCGCATCGCGTCCCGGCGCTGTGGTCTCGCGCGGCTCGACCGCCGTCGCGATCGACCAGGACTGGGAAGAATACTGAGTTTTTGTCGGTGGCCGGGCGCGGCGTAGCGTAGCGCGCTCCGGATATTTCTTCGTTGCGTTCTCCCTCCTAGACCCTGGCCCGCCCTGCAAGGCGGGCCTTTTTCTTGGGCGGAGGCTGTCTATTCTTTGATCGGCAGACTCCAGACAGCAAAACGCCCCCGCCGGTCCGGCCATGGCGTTTCCCGTCTGGGAGACGCCGGCCTGGACCAGCGGAGGCGCTTGGACCCCCGTTGGGTGGGCGCGTAAGTCTTACGCGCCGCCCGGGAAGCGGAACGGAACCTTCACGGTGCCGGTCTTGGCGCCCATCG
>NZ_QHJY01000047.1 GCF_003185805.1 Caulobacter sp. D5 | reverse complement strand
ATGGCGCAGTGGCGGTCGATGAACTCGGCGTGGCTGGGCATGGCGGGCACGCGGCGAGTAATGGCCGCGCGCTGGCGCTCCAGCTCGGCCAGGGTCTGGGCCAGGGGCGCGTTGTCGGCCATCGGATCATAGCCCCGCGGCGTCACCCCCTGCCCCAGCAGCACCGAGATCCAGCTGGGCATGGCGAACAGGCCGTCGCGGTAGTTGGGCGCATGGCCGCGATGGCGGAACAGCTCCAGCTTCTCGCGCAGGCTGTCGGGGATCGGCATCTCGCGGCACTGCTTCCACAGCGTGCCGTCGGTGCGGGTGTTGGCGTGGTAGTGCAGGATGAGGAAGTCGCGCACCCGGTCGTATTCCATGTCGACACGGCGGTTGAAGTCCTCGACCAGGGCCGGCTCGACCCGCTTGCCGGGGAAGAGCTTGAGCAGGTTCATGACCGCGATCTGGATCAGGTAGATGCTGGTCGACTCCAGGGGTTCGAGGAAGCCGCTCGACAGGCCGGCGGCCATGACGTTGCAGGTCCAGGAGGCGGTGCGGCGGCCGGCCTTGAACTTCACCTGGCGTGGATCGTCCAGCGCCTCGCCGTCGAGATTGGCCAGCAGCACGGCGGCGGCCTCGTCGTCGCTGATGTGGGCGCTGGAATAGACGTAGCCGTTGCCGGTGCGGTGCTGCAGCGGGATCCGCCACTGCCAACCGGCCTCGCGGGCGGTCGAACGGGTGAAGGGCGTGAAGCGGCCAGCGCGGGCGCAGGGCACGGCCCAGGCCCGGTCGCAGGGCAGCCAGTGGGTCCAGTCCTCGAACGGACTGTTCAGGGTCTGGCCGATCAGCAGGCCGCGAAAGCCGGTGCAGTCGACGAAGAAGTCGCCCTTGACCACCTCGCCCGAGGCCAGGGTGATCGAGGCGACGTCGCCGCTCGCGCCGTCCAGCGTGACGTCTACGACCTTGCCTTCGGTACGCTTGAGCCCCCGGCTCTCGGCCACCTTGCGCAGGAACTTGGCATAGAGGCTGGCGTCGAAATGGTAGGCGTAGCTGTAGGTGGAATCGATCGCCTCGGGGTTCGGGTTGGGAAACTCGAAGCGGTCGGCGCGCGAAGCGGCGATGGCGTAGGAGAAGTCCTCGATGTCGAAGTCGTGGCCCGCCAGCCGCGCCCGGTTCCACTGGTGGTGGAAGCCCGCGCCGCCGATCGACTGGCCGTGCACACCGAAGGGGTGATGGTAGTTCGAGCCCTTGAAGCCCCAGTCGAGGAACTCGATGCCCAGCTTGAAGGTGCCGTTGGTCGCCCGCAGCATCTCGACCTCGTCGATGCCGACGAAGCGGTTGTAGTCGCGCATGGCGGGGATAGTGGCCTCGCCCACCCCGACGGTGGCGATGTCGTCGGACTCGACCAGGCGCACCCGGGCCTGATGCGGCCGCAGGCCGCTGACCAGGGCGGTCGCCACCATCCAGCCGGCCGTGCCGCCGCCGACGATGACGATCTCAAGAGGCGTATTGGCTTCCATGACCGACGGACTTCCTCCCCAGGAACCGGCCCTGAAGTTCGCCGTCCCCAGGCCGTTTGTCTCGCAAAATCGAAGGGGCGGACCGATGGCCCGCCCCTCCTTGATCGCCGCTAGTACTTGAAGCGGAAGGTCAGCAGGTAACGCTGGTCCGTGCGGTTCCAGGCGTTGTCCTTCAGCAGGCCGCCGAGGTCGGCGTCGGTGACCTGCTGCTTGAGCACCGACTCGGTGTTCAGCAGGTTGCTGCCCTGCAGGCTGATCTCGAGGTTGTCGGTGGCCCGGTAACGGATCGAGGCGTCGAGATAGCCGGCGTCGTCCTGCCAGATCGGATAGAGCAGGCAGCAGTCCATGGCCGTCAGCAGGTACTTGGAGCGCCAGTTGTAGGCGGCGCGCAGGGCCCAGCGGCCTTTCTCGTACATGCCCACGACGTTGTAGGAGTACTTCGAGAGGCCCTCGAGGCTGTCCACCCGGATGGCGCCGCCCGACTGCGAGAAGCCGCCGCCGCTGGTGTTGGAGCTGCCGCTGCCCGAGGCGTTGGTCAGGTTCTGGTTCTTGACGCCCTTGTTTTCCAGGTAGGTGAAGTTGGCCTGGACGCCCAGGCCGTCGAAGGGCGCGGGCAGGAAGTCGAAGTAGCGCTGGTAGGCCACTTCCGCGCCGCGGATCTTGGCGCCGTCGCCGTTCATCGGGCCACGGGTGAAGACCGAGCGGGTCACGCCGTTGTTGGTGACGTCCTGATAGAAGCCGCCGTACTGGATGTAGTCGTTGAACTTCTTGTAGAAGAGCGCGACCGTCAGCGAGCCGACTTCCGAGAAGTAGTGCTCGAGGCTGATGTCGATCTGGTCGGCCGTCATCGGCTTCAGGTACGGATTGTAGGCGTCGGCCGTGTAGATGACGTTGGCGCCGGTTATCACGCCCGCCGAATTCTTGATCCACTGCGGATCGTTGAGATTGT
This sequence comes from Caulobacter sp. D5, assembly GCF_003185805.1. Classification (GTDB taxonomy): domain Bacteria; phylum Pseudomonadota; class Alphaproteobacteria; order Caulobacterales; family Caulobacteraceae; genus Caulobacter. The sequence goes on along the minus strand of NZ_QHJY01000047.1, from coordinate 10,479 downwards.
CGGAGTCCGGCAGCGTGGCGCTGATCTTCAGGTACTTCTTCATGTAGCCGATGTCGGGTCGCGACATGGCCCGCGAAATCGCCAGGCGCAGCTGCCACTCGTCGTTCAGATCGAACTTGACGTTCAAGCTGGGCAGCAGGTTGTGGTGCTTGGCCTTGGCCGAACCCGTCGTGCCGCCGCCGCTGGCGAACTTGAAGTCGTCGGCCGAGACGTAGCAGCCCATGGTCTGGGGCAGGTAGGGAATGTTCAGCGGCAGGCCGGTGATCGGATCGGTCGGCGGCGTGGTGGGCAGGCAGGTCTGCGAGGTCAGCGTCGACATGTCGGCGTAGATCGTCGCGCCGTTGCTGGCGTTCTTGGTCTCGACATAGCGGACGCCGAGATTGCCGCTGACCGGGAAGCCGAACACCGTGTGGTCGCCGCCGCCGAACTTCAGCATGGCGTAGACGGCCTGGGTCTTTTCCTCGACGTCGGCGATTTCCTCGGGGAGGTAGCAGTTGGTCTCGCCGGCGCGGTAGCAGACCGCGTTCCACTTCGACGAGCCGACGCCGGTGTTGGCGTAGCCGAACGCCTTCTGCAACGCGGCCAGGTCCTTGACCACGTCCATGCTGGTGAAGGTCAGCAGGCCCGAGCTCAGGACGTTGCCGTCGAAGATGTTGTTGAAGCTGCGCACGTCGGTCAGGTTCGGCGACCAGCCACTGAAGGCGGTGTTGGGCGAGCTGGTGGTGTCGCCGTTACAGTCGCCGTTGACGCTGGCGGCCGGCGACGTGCGGTCGGCGTTGTACCAGAGATAGTCGGTGCTGGTCGTGCCGTTGTTGTCGCAGCCCCAGGCGTTGGCGATGCCGCCCCAGTTGTAGGCGCTCCAGCGGACGGTCTGCTCGCGGTCGGCGTAGCGGGCGCCCACCTTCAGGGTGTTCAGCCAGCCGTCGCCCAGGTCGTAATTGACGTCGAAGCGCAGGGCCAGTTGCTCGCCCTCACTGTCCTCGATGTGGTTGTTGACGTTGTTGAAGCGCCAGGCGTTCGGGTTGCCGAGGCCCCCCGCGGCGTAGTTGATGTTGGTGCCCGGCAGGATGGTCATCTTCGGATGATCGCCGGTGGCGTCCAGCTGCATGTCGCCATAGGCCACCATGCCGACGTCGGCGTCGTAGTTATGGACGGTGGCGTCGACCTTCTGGACGTCGAAGTTGAAGCGCAGGCGCTCGGTCGCCTCCCACTTCAGATTGAACGACAGGTCCTGGGTGGACTGCCTGTTGTAGTTGTAGCGGGTGTCCGTCGAGATTTCCGCGCCGCGCTGCTCGGCCACGCAGTCTGTCCGGTTGGTCCAGCCGTAGCAGGGTTCGATGATCGGCTGACCGGTCGAGGTCTGGCCGACCAGGTAGCCGGCCCAGTCGGGGCTGGCCGAGGTGATGTTGCCGACCCAGCCGAGCGGCGAGGTCATGATGCCGCTCTCGAAGTTGCCCTCGTCGTCGAAGGTGAACTTGGTGCCAGCCGCCGGCTTGAGCAAATCGCTGGCCGTGCCGATCACCAGCCGCGGGTCCTTCGCATAGAGGCTGAAGGCGCTGCCCTGGACGGAGCGCTCGTTCCAGATGTTCTCGTAGCTGGACTTGTTGTACTGGACGGTGGCCAGGAACTTGTGATCGTGGTCCTGCCACTGGCCGGCCGCCGAAATCCCGTTGCGGGTGCGGTCGAACTCGGTGTGGGCCAGGCGGTACCACGACGGGATGTACTTCTTGCCCGCGCCATAGGCGGCGGTGTCCTCGAAGACCCCCATGCGGCCGTATTGGGCGCTTTCGGAGATGGTGTTCAGCTCCGAATGCGAGCCGTTCACCATCAGGCCGAACTCACCGATCTCGGTGTCCCAGCGGTTGCTGTAGATGCCCGAGATTTCCGGCGTCAGCTGTTCGGACAGGGTGCCGTAGTTCAGCGAGGTGGTGAGACCGATCGTGCGGCCAGCGCTGTCAAAAGGCAGACGCGTACGCAGGTTGATGCTGCCGGCGATGCCGCCTTCGATCAGTTCGGCCGTCTGGTTCTTGTAGGTGTCGACGCCGCCCATCAGTTCGGGCGAGACGTCGCCCCAGGACAGGCCGCGCGAGGAGTTGGCGCTGAAGGTGTCGCGACCGTTGAACTCCGAACGCACCTGCGACAGACCGCGGACGATGACGCCCGAGGGCTCGGCCGAGAAGTGGGTGGTGTCGCTGGTCGAGGCGTAGCGGTTGACGGTGATGCCGGGCACGCGCTGCAGCGCTTCGGCGACCGACTTGTCGGGGAACGCGCCGATGTCGTTGGCGGTGATGGAGTCGACGATCGTGTCGGCGTCGCGCTTGATCTGCTGGGCCGACTTCAGCGCCGCGCGCTGGCCGGTGACGATGACGGTCTCGACAGCGTTGTCTTCGACGGTGTCGGAAGGCGAGGCCTGGGATGCGGCCGGAGCGGTCGACACCGTCTCCTGCGCCAAGGCCGGCGCCGCGCTCAGCAGCACCGCGACCGAAGCGCCGCCCATCCATCCGGCCATGCGGATTCGCGTAGTTCTCATAGCTCGTCCCCTCCCAGGTCGCGCCGTGGGCGCGTCCCCTCAAGTTTCCAGGGCTTGCGTCCTGGCAATGACGGCGTTCGCCGCCGATGTATGGGAAGCCTTGGCCAAGCATGCTCGGCGTCGCGCTTCCTCCCGTCGCGCCCGTCTCGACGCGGGCGCTTATCGTTTCATAACCGCAGCAAATGTCCGCGCGCCAGCATTTTATAAAATTATTTTGTTTAATCGGCGAGCCTTGCCAACCGCTGTTGCCTGACAGACACATTCCGCCTTCCGTACGCCCCGCCGAAGGGTGACGACCTTCGAGGGGGAGGCTTCGCCAGTGAAACAAATCCGCGAATCGAACGCGGCCTCTCCGGAGGCGCTCGCGGCCCTGACGGCCGCCGCCGAGCCGGTCGTCATCCGGGGCCTGGCCGCGCGCTGGCCGGTGGTCGAGGCCGGCCGCCAGGGCCACGTCGCCCTGTTCGACTACCTGTCGCGCTTCGATTCCGGCCAGACGGTCGGCACGGTCTTCGCCCCCGCCGAGGCCGGCGGCCGGCTGTTCTACGGCGACGACCTGTTCGACATGAACTTCCGCAGCGGCCGGGCGCGGCTGGGCAAGACCTTCTCGTTCCTGGCCCAGTACGCCGCCAGCGGCGAGCAGGAGGCCCTGGCCGCCCAGTCAGTGCCGACCTGGAACGCCCTGCCCGGCTTCGCCGAGGCCAATCCCCTGCCCTTGCTGGGTCCCGAGATCGAGCCGCGGGTGTGGATCGGCAACCGGGTCATCGTGGCGGCCCACAACGACCCATACGAGAACATCGCCTGCGTCGTCGCCGGCCGCCGCCGCTTCACCCTGTTCCCGCCCGATCAGGTCGAGAACCTCTATATCGGCCCGTTCGAGCGCACGCCGGCCGGAGCGACCATCAGCCTGGTGGAGTTCGAGAACCCGGACCTGGAACGCTTCCCCCGCTTCGCCCAGGCGCTGGAGGCGGCCCAGACCGTCGAGCTGGAAGCCGGCGACGCCATCTACGTGCCGTACCTGTGGTGGCACCACGTGCGCTCGCTCGATCCGGTCAACATGCTGGTGAACTACTGGTGGCCCGCCCACAACCAGGGCCGGGGCGCGCCGCGCGACGCCTTCATGCACGCCATGCTGACCCTGCGCGGCCTGCCGCCGGCCCACCGCCAGGCCTGGAAGGCGATGTTCGACCACTACGTCTTCCGCACCGAGGGCGACGCGGCCGACCACCTGCCGGTCGAGGCGCGCGGCATACTGGGCGACCTCGACGAGATCGCCGGCCGCGAACTGCTGACCATCCTGTCGCGCGTGCTGGCGGAGTCGGCGGGGAAGAAGGGTTAGGGTCCAAGCTCCCCTTCAATCCTTCAGGTCGTCATCCCGGCCGCAGCGCAGCGGAGAGCCGGGACCCAGGGGCGGCCGCAGTGCGACGGCCACCGCCGGGCGGCGAACCCAGGAGCAGCGCCCGGTCCCCTGGGTCCCGGCTCTGCGGCCCGCTAAGCGGTCCTTCGGCCGGGATGACGATGATTTTCAGATCTGAGGCCCTGCCCCCTAGCGGCAGCCCGCGAACACCCGCGACTTTCGCGCTGTCTCGCCCACACCACCCGGACCGTGGAAGAACCGCTGGCCCCAGGGCGTCAGCCGGCGGCCGTCGAAGCGTTCGACGAGGTCGAGGTCGGCGACCTCGGGAGCGTTGCCCGACCACGACCAGGCCAGATAGCCGACGCCCATGGCGTTCGACAGGCGGAAGATCGCCTCCTCGTCGACCGGCTCGCCCCTATGGTCGGGGCCGAACTCGCCGACGATCAGCGGCAGGCGGGCGTCGGCGAAGGCCTGGAGGTAGCTGTGCACCGCCTCGCCCGTCCCATAGGCCTCGTACATGTGGACGTCGAAGACGAGGGCCTTCAGCGGGTCGGCGGCGAAGAGCTCGGCGGCCTTGTCGCGCATGGTTCCCGAGCGGTCCTGGCCGTAGTCGTGGGCGTCGATCACCAGGGCGTGGCGCAGGCCCGCCGCGCGCAGGGCGATCACCGCCGTGCGGTGGGCCTCCAGCCACTGGACCCCGGTTGTGGTTCCGGCCGTCGGCTCGTTGCCGATATTGACCAGGACGTAGTCCTCCTGGCCGCGCAGCACGGGCGCCAGGCTCACCCAATAGGCCACGGCCGAGCCGATGTGGGCGGCCTTGGGCTCCAGGCCATAGCCGGTGGTGTCGTGAACCTCGAGAATGACGACCTGGCCTGCGCGCCTGGCCTTGGCGATGATCCGGCGGACGGTCGAAGGCGAGGTGCGCCGCCAGCGCGTCCCGTCGCTAAGCACCACCCGCACCGTGTTGGAGCCCAGCGCCGCCGACTCGCCGATGGCTTTCCCCGTAGCCTTGGGCCGCCAGGCGTGGGGAAGATTGACGCCGCGCGCCAGGAACACGTCGCCGCAGGCGTCGACCAGCTTGCCGTCGCGCACCGAGAAGCCGGCCAGGGCCGGGCTCGCCGCCATGATCGAGGCCACGGCCGCCCCGGCGCCCGCCCATCGCGCGATCCTCGCCCTCACCCGATCGTCTCCCCCGATTGATCGGGCCGGACCGTGACGATGGCGCTTCGCCGGCGCAAGGGATAAAAGAAAGGGACTTTGCTTATTGCCGTCACCGGATGGTCGCCCCCTGGACGGCCGCCCCTGATGTCGCCTTCTCGACCAAGTCGGTTTCGTTATTCGTCCCGCAGGTGCTAAGCCAGACCGCAGATGAGCCAGTCGCCCAAAAGCCCCGCCCGTAAGACCTCGCAAGCCGGCCCCAGCCTGTCGGGCACGAATCTTGAGCGGGCCGGCGACTACAATCAGCGCGTCACCCTGCAGTCGATCCGCATCGGCGGGGCCAAGACCAAGCCCGAGATCGCCGCCCTGACCGGCCTGACGGTGCCGGCCATCACCAACATCACCAAGCGCCTGCTCGACGACGGCCTGATCCTGGAGGCCGGCAAGCTGCACGGCGGACGGGGCCAGCCGGCCATGACCCTGGCGGTCAATCCGGACGGCTGCTTCTCGATCGGCCTCAACATCGACCGCGACCACGTCACCATCCTGCTGCTGGACTTCGCCGGCCAGGTGCGGGCGCGCTCGACCTGCGAGGTGGCCTTCGCCGGCCCGGACGCCGTGGTCGAGTTCTTCGAGACCAACTGGAACGCCTTCCTCAAGACCGAGGGCGTGCAGGCCGAGCGGATCATCGGCGTGGGCGTGGCCATGCCCGACGACATGGCCCGCGTGGACCTGCCCCACCGTCCCGCCGAGTACGGGGCCTGGAACAGCACCGACGTACGCGAACTGCTGTCGCGCCGCCACGACCTGCCGGTCACCGTCGAGAACGACGCGGCCGCCGCGGCCCTGGGCGAGCTGCATTTCGGGCACGGCATGAACGCGCCGAGCTTCTTCTACGTGCTGGTCACCTCGGGCCTGGGCGGCGGACTGGTGGTCGAGGGCGAGTATTTCCGTGGCGCGCAAGGGCGCAGCGGCGAGCTGGGCTTCCTGCCGGTGACTTCGCCGCGCATCGACGTGGCGACCCTTCAAGAGGCGGTGTCGCTGTCGGCCCTGGCCCAGTTCCTGGAGAACAACGGCGTCGTCATCACCGCCCCCGGCGAGCTGGAGACCCTGCCGGCCGAGGGCCAGGCGATGGTCGAGGCCTGGATCGACCTGGCCGCCGACCTGCTGACCGGGCCGATGGTGTCGGTCAGCTGCCTGATCAACCCGCAGGCCGTCTATGTGGGCGGGCGTCTGCCCGAGACCCTGGTCGACCGCCTGGCGCAGGCCCTGAACGCCAAGCTGGCCGCCGTGCCCGGCGTCCCGTCCCTGGCCCCGGTGCAGCGCGCGGCACTGGCCGCCGACGCCCCGGCCATGGGCGCGGCCATCCTGCCGATCATCGAGCGCCTGCTGCCCTCGCGCGCGGCCCTGCAGAAGACCTGAGAGTTCCGATGTCCGTAGAGATCGACGACCGCCTCGCCGCCGCCGCCTTCCGCCGGCTGGTCGAGCACCTGCAACTGCGCACCGACGCCCAGAACGTCGACCTGATGGGCCTGGCTGGCTTCTGCCGCAACTGCCTGGCCGACTGGGTGCACGAGGCCTCGGAAGGCGCGCTCGACAAGGATCAGGCCCGCGAGGCGATCTACGGCATGCCGCAGGCCGAGTGGAAGGCCAGGCACCAGGCGCCGGCCTCGCCCGAGCAACTGGCCCGCATGGAGGCCAGCGTGGCCCTGAACAAGCAGCTGCGGGGCGAGGACTAACCCAGCGCCGCCTTCACCGCCGCCAGGGCGACGGGCTCCATCACCGCATAACCGTCCTGCGTCGGGTGCACCTGGTCGTAGGCCAGGCCCGGCTTCATGCCCGCGCGGCCGTCGTCCATCACCGTCGTGTAGTCGGCGAACACGCACCCCTGCTCGGCGGCCAAGGCCCGGATCCAGGCGTTGAGGCGCGGAATCTCGACGTCGGGATGCAGGGCCGGCTTCCAGGGATAGGTCGCCGCCGGGGTGATCGCGCCGAGGATCACCCGGATCCCCGCCGCCTTGGCCAGGGCGACCATGGCCGAGAGGTTGTTGCGGGTCGCGACGGGGTCGAACGGACCGGTGTTGCCGGCGATGTCGTTGGTGCCGGCCAGGATGTGCACCGCCGCCGGCTCGAGCGCGACGACGTCGGGCGTGAACCGCAGCAGCATCTGAGGCGTCGTCTGGCCGCCGATGCCGCGCCCGATGAAGCCGTTGACCTCGAAGAAGCTGGGCCGCGCGTCCTTCCAGCCCTGGGTGATCGAGTCGCCGATGAACACGCAGCGCCGCCGCTGCGCCGGCAGAGCCGCGTCGGCGACGTTGGCGTCGCGGTAGCGGGCCAGCCAGGGCCAGTCGGTGTGGAGCCGGACCTCCTCCTCGCTCGGCGGCGTCTGGGCCAGGGCGACGCCAGGCAGGGCCAGCCCCGGCAAGACAAGACCGGCGGCGAGCAGCAGGCGGCGGTTCATCGGGCGGTCTCCACGCGGGGCTTCACGTTCCAGCCGCGCAGGGCGACCTTGGCTCCCTTGGTCTTGCTCGCCGGAAAGCGGATCTCGACCGTGCGGGTCTCGCCCGGCAGCAGCGAGACGTAGTTGTCGGAATAGTAGGCCGGCAGGATCCGCTCGCCCTTGGCGTCCACGAGGGTCAGCTTGGCGTTCAGGGCCGGAGCCGCGCCGGTGTTGGCCAGGGTGACGGCGACCAGCCCCTCCCCGTTCGCGGCCTTGCCTGCCTTGGCCGCCAGGGTCACCGGCTGGGCCGGCATGTCGGCGAGCCGGCGCTCGCCGGCGTCGTCCTGGCCGATCCAGTAGAGGTTGCGCGACAGCACCGCGCCGTCGGCGGCGGTGAGGTCGAGACGCACCACGGCCGCCTCCCCGGCCTTGAGGCCTAGGTCGAGCGTCCGGCCGGACGTCACGGCGTTGGCGGCGGCGTCGATCGCGTCGGTCCGGTCGCTCAGCACCTTGCCCGACAGGTCGAGCACCCGGGTCCGCAGGCTTGCGCCCGCCACTGGCGCGGTCGTGTTGTTGACCACCGCCAGAGCGTGGTCAGCCAGGCTCATCTGGGCGTGGACGCGCTCGGAGGCCGCCTTGGTTCCGTAGAAGGCGCCGTGGGTGTCGTAGTCGTGGCTGAGGATCTGCCACATGGTCGAGGGCCAGGCGGGTTGGGTCATCCACAGCAGGCGGCCCGAGGACTTGGTCCAGAGCTCCTGGTTCATGCCCTCGAACATCGCCCGGTGGGTCTCGTAGTTCAGCAGCTGGGCCTTGCGCTCGAAGTCCTCGAGGCTGGTCGGCGCCCCGAGCTTCCTGGCCATGGCGTCGGTGAAGGTCCTGGTCGCGCCGTTCCCGGTGGGATGCCAGTCGTGATAGGCCCACGTGTCGCTGATCGGCCAGCGGTCGGGCGCGGGCACGGCGGCCTGGAAGGCTTCCAGGGTCGGGAACGACGGCGTGCCGACCTCGACCGAGAAGCCCTTGGCGTGGTCGCTGAAATAGGTCTCGGGTTCACGGTAGTTGTACGGACCGCTGTTCTGCAGGTTCACGCGATTGGAGCTGCCGGTGTACCAGCGGGTGCCGTCCAGGTCGTGGACCAGGGCTTCCAGCCCCTCGTTGAGGATCGGCTGAGGCACGCCCTCGTTGCGGCCGAACCACAGGGCGATCGAGGGGTGGTTGCGATAGCGCGCGATGACGTCGGCGGCGTTGTCGAGGAACAGCGGCACGTCCTGCGGTTCAAGCTGGTAGTCCTGGGTCGAGGCCCAGAAATCGTTGAGCACCAAGAGGCCGTACTCGTCGGCCAGGTCGTAGAACGGTTCTTCGGTGTTCTGACCCACCCAGTTGCGGATGGTGTTGAGGCCGGCTTCCTTGTGCAGGCGGAAATAGGGTTCCAGGCGCTCGCGCTCGATGCGCTTGCGCCAGTCGTCCGTGCCCCAGTTGCCGCCCCGCGCGGCGATCTTCACGCCGTTGACCTTCAGCACGAGGTACGGGGCGAGGCCCGTCTCGGGCACGTCCTTGACGGCTTCGGACGTATCGCCCTGGGCGGTCAGCGAAGTCGCCCAGCCGTCGACCACCTTGCGGATGCCCTCGTGGGAGCCGTCGGTGACGTCCTGGCCAAGCTGCCGGGCCTTGCTGAAGTCCACCTCGACGCGGCGCAGGTGGCCGGACGGGTTCATCAGCGACAGTTCGTAGGTGATCTGGCGGATGCCGAACCGCAGCCGCTTCTCGTCCGAGGCCTGGCCGTCGACCGTGGCGGTCAGGGTCAGGTCATGGAGAGCCTGGTCGCCATAACCGTTGGGCCACCAGAGTTTCGGATTGGCGACGGCCAGTTGCGGAAACTCGGCGGGGGTCAGGCGGACGGTGGAGGCGCCGGGCGCGACAGTCACGGTCTTGCTGACCCCGACGCCGTCGAAGGCGGCCGTCACCGTGGCCCGGACCGGACGGTCGGACAGGTTCTCGACCGGGGCGACGATCTCGATCTCGGCCAGGCTGTTGTCGGCTTTAGGCAAGGTCGTGACCACCTGCGGATCGCCCAGCCGCGCGTCGCCGGAGATTTCCAGCATCACGTCCTGCCAAAGGCCGGTGTTGCGGTCGCGGACGCTGGGGATCCAGTCCCAGCCCTCGCTGGCCACGAAGGTCGGGCCGTCCAAGGCCATCATGCCGCCGTTCTCGCCGACCCCGGCGGTCAGGGATTCCTCGTGCGCCAGGCCCGGATGGGTCGGCGGCGAGACCTTGACGGCCAGCACGTTGCCGGTCGGCTTAAGCTTGCCGGCCACGTCGAAGCGGCCGCGTACGAAGGCGCCCTTCATGTCGCCGAGCTTTTCGCCGTTAAGCCACACCTCGGCGGCGTAGTTCACGCCCTTGAAGGTCAGGCGCGGACGCTTGCCAGCCGTGGCGGCGGGCGCGTCGAAGCTGGTGCGGTACCAGTAGGCCTGCTTGTTCAGCGTCTCGGGAATGGCGGTGTTGTTGAGGCCGTAGTCGGGGTCGGGATAGACGCCGCGATCGACCAGGGTGGTCAGGACCGTGCCGGGCACGGTCGCGGCGTACCAGGCCTTGGCGTCGAAGCCAGGCGAGGTGATCGCCTCGCCGCCCTCGGCGACCTTGGGCGCCTCAACCAGGCTCCAGCGCTTCAGGGTCCAGGCGCCGGGGCCGGCCTCGACCAGGGCCGGACCGGCATAGGCGGGCTTGGCGACGGGGGCCGAGATCGCGCCCTTGCCCTGGGGCCGGGTCCAGGCCTCCTGCGGGCTGACCTGGCCGTACATCTGGCGCACCTGGACAGGCCAGGTCGGGCTGCCGGTCTCGAACACGGTCAGCGGATCGGGCCAGGCGGCGGCCAGCGCCTTCACCTCATCGCCCGACAAGGCGCGAGCCTCGGCGCGGAAGCCCGCCACCTGGCCGGCGAAGGGCGCGAAGCCGGCGGCCTTGCGCGGAGCGAGGGCGACGACGGCGGGCGTGGCGGCG
>NZ_QHJY01000420.1 GCF_003185805.1 Caulobacter sp. D5 | reverse complement strand
CGCCGCTGGCGACATTGTGGGTGAAGCCGGTCGCGCCGGCGAGACCGGCGGCCAGGGCCGCGCCCGCGGGCAGCAGCAGGGCGCCGAGACCCAGGCCCGCGCCGAGCACCAGGCTGCGGCGATCGATGTTCAGAACCATGTCCGGTCCTCCGAAGAACGTGATGAATTGAGGCGGCGGATCAGAAGGAGCCCTTGACCCCGATGTTCCACATCGAGCCGTAGATGCTGTACTGCTGCACGCGGCTGGGAATGTTCGAATAGACGACGTCGGGCGCGTTGAAGATGTTGCGGCCGGCCAGCATCACCTCGAACTGCTTGTTGATCTTGTAGCTGGCGCTGATGTTCCAGAGTTCGCGCGGCGCATGATACAGAATGCCGTTGGCGGCGGTGGTCGGGGTGTTGCTGAGCGCGCTGGTCCGGTACTTCGACTGCGAATTGCCGGTCAGCTGGAAATCGAACGGCCCGTAGCTGTAGCGCAGTCCCCAGTTGGCCGAGACCTTGGGCATGTTCACCCGCTCGCCGTCGGGATCGACGCGGGTGACCGAGCCGCGCAGGCCAAAGCCCCGCAGCATGCCCGGCAGGAAGGTCAGCTGCTGGTCATATTCGAGGGTCAGGCCCTTGTTGGTGCTGGTGCCCGGCAGGTTCTGGGCGCTGCGGAAGGTGTAGCCGACATAGTCGCCGGCGCTGTAGCCGACGTCCTCGGGATCGACCGTCATGCCGGTGACCTGCATGTCCTTGATGTCGAGCTGGTAGACCGACACGCCGACGACGCCGGACGGTTCGAGGAAGTACTGCAGGCCCGCATAGTACTTCGTCGAGTGCTCGGGCTTGAGCAGCGGGTTGGGCACGGTGACGATCAGGTTGTTGTCGTCGACCGCCACCACGCCGCCGAGGTTGGCGTAGTCCGGACGCAGGATGGACTGGCTGAAGGCCAGCTGGCCCACCAGCCGCTTGGTGAACTCGTACTTGGCCCCGCCGCTGAGGAACCAGTCGTCGTACTCGCCGTGGCGGGTGGTGTAGACGCCGTTGTGGTACTGGTAGAGCAGGCCCGCGACCGTGCTGGTCGACAGGCCGGCGGCGGTGACCTCCTTGGCCGGACGGATGTCGGCGACGCGCGCGGCGGTCTCGGTCTTCTCATAGCGCAGGCCCAGATCGAACTTGGCGCGGCCGTAGCGCGGCTGGACCTCGAAATAGGCCGAGGTGATGTCCTCCTGGATGCGCTTGTTGTTGTCGAGCCTGCGCTTGAGGTTCCCCACCGTGTCGGCGACGAAGTACTCGGGGTGGGCTGCGTAGATGTCGTAGACGCCGTAGTTGCTGTCGGCGCGCCAGCCCTGGGCGTTCATGTTCCCGGCGTCGAAACCGAGGATCTTGAACTGATAGCCCTGGGTCCAGGGAATGACCGCCTCGGGCGCCTTCTGGGTCAGGTCGCCGGTCGGGCCGACATACTGGAACTGCTGGTAGGAGCCCTCGTTGGTGCGCCAGTCGTTGCTGCGGCCGCCGAAGCCGGCCAGCAGCGTGACCGGAACGACGCCGACCTCGAGCCGCTTCTTCACGTCGAAATAGGCGCCGTACATGTTGTTCTTGGCGTCGGACTCGGCGGTGCGGATGTTGTTGCCGATGTCGTCGTCGCGGTTGAAGCTGGTCGGGTCGCTCCAGGAGCGGCCGGCGGTCTGCTTCAGCGTCCAGACGTTGGAGTCCTCCGAGGCGCGGTCCAGCGTGAAACCGATCCGCGTCAGATAGCTGTCGGTGCGCTGGAAGAAGCCCTTGCTGTTGTCGCGAAAATTGAACTCCGAGGCGGCGTAGCTGCCGCGCAGCACGGCTTCCCAGGTGTCGCCGCGATATTCCAGCTTGGGCGCGACCAGCCACGACGGCGTGCCGGCGTAGCGGTGCGAATACTGGGTGTGCAGCCGGGTGTTGGTCCCGTTCGGATTGACGACGATGTGGGTGGGCGTGGAGTCTGCGGTGGTCTGCGACGTCGTCGAGGTTCCGAAGATCAGATAGGTGTACTGGTTGAAGTACTCGACGTCATAGAACGAGTAGTTGCTGCGCAGGCTGAAGGCCAGCTTGTCTGTGATCTTGTAGTCGACGCTGAGATTGGCGGCCTGGCGGTGGGTCAGCTTCGGACCCGGGCGCCACATCACCTGGTAGGGCATGACCCGGCCGTTGGCGAGATAGGACCAGTCGGTCTGGATGCGGTCCTGCTGGACGTAGTTGGCGTTGTAGCTGGCGTTGAACGCGATCCCCAGGCGGCCATCCAGAAACACGTCGCCATAGCCGATCTGGGCCGAGGGGAAGATGCGGGCGTGCTTCTCGTCGTCGGGGAAATAGATCCGCGTGGTTCCGGAGTCGGACGTGCCGACGCCGCCGACCTGGAAGCGCAGCAGGCGGCCGTTGCGCTGGAAGGCGTACTTGGAGCGCAGGTTGATGGCGCCGCCGGGGGAGTCGGCGTCCATGCTGGCGGTCAGGGTGTTGTTGAGTTCGATCGAATCGACGCCGGTGATCGACATCTGCTCGAAGGAGTTCTGCCGGCCGGCGTTGTTGTTGGAGGTGGCCGTGGCCATCCGCGCGCCGTCGGTCGTGAAGGTCGAGTACTTGGGATCAAGGCCCCCGATGCGCACGGCGGAGGCGTCCACCTCGGTGTAGTCGAGCGACAGGCCCGGCATGTTCTTCATGAACTCGCCCACGTCGCCCATGGTCAGGGCGCCGAAGTTGTCGGCGGCGACGACGTTCTTGGCGTTGGTCGAGGCCCGGCGCTCCATGATGGCGCTGGCGACGCCGTCGCGCTTGGCGGTGATCGTGATCGCCTCGACCTCGTCGCCGGCCGCCGCGTAGGCCGTCAGCTCGAAGTTCAGGGCCGAGATCTGACCGGGCGCGACATTGACCGCCGCACGGGCCTCCTGCAGGCCCGCGTACTTCACCACGACGGTAAGATCGCCGGCGGGGACGCCGACCAGGCGAAAGTCGCCGCCGGCTTCGGTGTAGGCCACGATGGGGGTCCCCGCGACGCGGACCTCGGCATTGCGCACGAACTCGCCGGTCACGGTGTTGAGCACACGGCCGCGCACCACGCCGGCGCCGGCCGAGGGACGCGCCCCGCCCTGCCCTTCGGCGCGCAGGGTGATGATCTGGCCGTCGTCGGAGTCGATGCGCAGCGGCGTGCCGGCGATCAGGCGGGCCAGGGCGGTGCGGACGTCCATCCTGCCCTTCACGGCCGGGGTGCGGACGCCTTCCAGGCCGCGGGCCGGAGCGATGATCTGCACCTGGCCCTGGCGGGCGAGTTCGGGGATGGCGCGCACGGCCGGCTGGGCCGGAATGTCGAACACGCGCTCCTGCGCCTGGGCGGGCATGGCGATCGACAGCGCGCAGACGGCGGCGCCGCAGGTCAGGACGGAATGAAGAGAACGCATCGGCTGGTAGCCCCCAATCGTCGCTCGGCTCGCGACGTTCGCCGTTGAGAGCCGCCGGCCCGGGGGCTTCCGCTATCGTTCACAAAACTTTCGCGGAATGAGCCGTCAGGAGGCCGGGGCGCGGGTAAGAACGACGCCGTGGCGCTCGACCTCGATCCGGGCGTCGAACACCCGGGCCACCGCGCGGGAGAAACCGACCGGGTCATTGGCGGCGAAGAGGCCGGTCACCGGCTCGCGGGCCAGGACGGGATCGCGCACCTCGATCGTCGTGTCGCTGTAGCGGGCGAAAGCCGCCGCGGCCTCGCCCAGGGGCTCGCCCTCGAAGGCCAGCTTGCCGTCGCGCCAGGCAAGCTCGCGCGTCACCGTCTCGGGCGCCAGGCGCTGGGGCCGCCCGGCGGCGGGCCCGGAAAGGGCCATGCGGCTGTTGGCGGCCAGGGCCAGACCCGGTTTGCCGCCCGCGACGTCCACCCGGCCCTGGTTGACCAGCACCTCGACCGGCGCGCGGTCGAGCCTGCGCACCCTGAAGCCGGCCTGGGACGTCGTCAGCCGGCGGCCATCGACCTCGACCACGAAGGGGCGGTCGTCGTCGCGCGCCACCGAGAAATAGGCCTCGCCCTCCAGCAGGGCCACGCGCCGCTCGCCCCGGTCGTAGCGGATGCGGATGCGGCTGTCGGTGTTGAGCAGCACGCTGGAGCCGTCCTCCAGAGGCGTCAGCCTGATCTCGCCCCGGCGTGTGCGGACCACGGTTCCGGCGGTCGCCACGCCGACGCCCAAAGCCGCCAGCGCCGCCGCGGCGGTCGCGCCTCCGGCCCACAGCAGGGCCTGACGACGGGACCGGCCCGGCGGCGGGGCCACGATCGCCTCGAATGCGACGGGGTCGAAACCCTCGCCCAGGGCCTGGGCGGACTCGCTCATCATCGACAGCGCCCGGGCGCGCAGCAGCGCGCCCTTGGCCCGCGGATCCCCGCCCAGCCAGGCTTGCAGACCCGCCTCTTCCTCCGCAGTCAGCGGGCCGCGGTCCAGTCGCGCCGTCCATTGCGACGCCGCCTGGTCAATGTCGCGACTGGTGTCTCGTTTCGCCATCTCGCGGGGCAATCTCCGGTTCCGCGTACTTAGAGGTTTGGGACCGCCTGTTTCCGCCACGACCGAACCAATCAATCAAGAACAGGACGCCCCGGGAAATGTGGGTTTCGATCGTATTCTCCGAAATGCGCATCCGCGCCGCGATCTCGCGTTGCGGAAGCCCCCTCACCCGCCTGAGCACGAAGGCCTCGCGGGTCTTGAGCGGCATGGCCGCTATGGCCCGGGCCAGCTGGCGAAGCTCGTCCCGATCGATGGTCCGCTGCTCGGGCGAGGCGTCGTCGTCAGGGTGATCGAGCCGCTCCAGATCGTCGACGGCGTGGATGGAAACGATGCGGGCCCGGCGGACGTGCCGCATGATCACCGAGCGCGCCACCTGAAAGAGATAGGCCTTGGGGTGACGGATGCCCTCCACCGTCTCGAGTTCGGCCAGGATGGTGTAGGCTTCCTGGATCACGTCCTCGGGATCCATGCCGGACGGGGCGGCGCGCGACAGCCAGCCCCTGAGCGCCGGCTCGTGGGGCAGGATGGTCCGCAGGAACCACCGTGTTCTTTCCCTGTCGGCGTCGCTCATCCGCTGACTGGCCTGATCCGCTCGCTGGAGGTTGGACGGCGCGACCGGTTCGAAGACCGGCCGAAGCCTCGGTTGGCCGGCATGCCTAGACCGATTTCATGACAGTCCCGCTGCGGTGACGCGATTGGAGCAGTTCCTCCGCGCCCGGCGTAATCGTCGCGCCACGCCCAAATGCTCTTGCGATTTACTTGCAACAATATCTGAAGCTCGACCCCGCTTCAGTTGGCGGCGTCTATCGCGATGATAGGAACAATCAATTTTACCTATCGGCGGATGCGCGTTGACTACGCGCCGGGGGCAAGCAGCAGACATAAGCCAGGGAGGAAGGCGACGATGGATGGGAATGTCGAGACCGGCGCGAAGGGCCAATGCCCCGTCGGACACGGCCGCGGCCACGGCAATCGTGACTGGTGGCCCCAGAGCCTTCGCCTCGAAGGCCTCAATCAGCATTCGCCGCGGTCCAATCCCCTGGGCGAGGCCTTCGACTACGCCGAGGCCTTCAAGAGCCTGGACCTCGACGCGGTGGTCGCCGACCTGCACGCCCTGATGACCGACAGCCAGGACTGGTGGCCGGCCGACTTCGGGCACTATGGCGGCCTCTTCATCCGCCTGGCCTGGCACAGCGCCGGCACCTACCGGATCACCGACGGGCGCGGCGGCGCCGGCGGCGGCCAGCAGCGGTTCGCCCCGCTCAACAGCTGGCCGGACAACGCCAATCTGGACAAGGCCCGGCGCCTGCTGTGGCCGATCAAGCAGAAGTACGGCGCCAAGCTTTCCTGGGCCGACCTCTACGTGCTGGTCGGCAACGTCGCGCTGGAGTCGATGGGCTTCAAGACCTTCGGCTTCGGCGGCGGCCGCGCCGACCAGTGGGAGCCCGAGGAGCTCTACTGGGGTCCGGAAGGTTCGTGGCTGGGCGACGAGCGCTACAGCGGCGAGCGGCAGCTGCACCCGGCCCTGGGCGCGGTGCAGATGGGCCTGATCTACGTCAATCCGGAAGGCCCGAACGGCAATCCCGACCCGAAGGCGGCGGCGCGCGACATCCGCGACACCTTCGCCCGCATGGCCATGAACGACGAGGAGACCGTCGCCCTGATCGCCGGCGGCCACAGCTTCGGCAAGACCCACGGCGCGGGCGACCCGTCCTTCGTCGGCGTCGAGCCCGAGGGCGGCGAGATCGAGGCGCAAGGGTTGGGCTGGGCCAGCAAGCACGGCACCGGCATCGGCGCCGACGCCATCACCGGCGGCCCGGAAGTGATCTGGACCCAGACCCCGACCAGGTGGAGCAACCACTTCTTCGAGAACCTCTTCAAGTTCGAGTGGGAGCTGCACGAAAGCCCGGCCGGCGCCAAGCAATGGCGGGCCAAGGACGCCCCGGCCGACATCCCCGACGCCTACGACGGGTCCAAGACCCACGTCCCGCGGATGCTGACCACGGACCTGGCCCTGCGCTTCGACCCGGACTACGAGAAGATCTCGCGCCGGTTCCTGGAGAACCCCGACCAGTTCGCCGACGCCTTCGCCCGCGCCTGGTTCAAGCTGACCCACCGCGACATGGGCCCCAAGCCGCGCTACCTCGGCAAGCTGGTGCCGGAAGAGACGCTGATCTGGCAGGACCCGATCCCGGCGCCCGACCACCCGCTGGTCGACGCCTCGGACGTCGCGGCGCTGAAGCAGAAGATCCTCGCCTCCGGCCTGTCGGTAGGTGAACTGGTCTCGACGGCCTGGGCTTCGGCCTCGACCTATCGGGGCTCGGACAAGCGCGGCGGGGCCAACGGCGCCCGCATCCGCCTGGCGCCGCAGAAGGACTGGGAGGTCAACGACCCGCCGGTTCTGGCCAAGGTTCTCGGCGTGCTCGAAGGGATCAAGAAGGACTTCGACGGCTCGGGCGGCAAGAAGATCTCGCTGGCCGACCTGATCGTGCTGGGCGGCGCCGCGGCGGTCGAGAAGGCCGCCAAGGACGCTGGCACGCCGGTCGAGGTGCCGTTCGCGCCTGGGCGCGGCGACGCCAGCGCCGAGCAGACCGACGCCGACTCCTTCGCCCCGCTGGAGCCGCTGTCGGACGGCTTCCGCAACTATCGGCGGTCGGGCGAGCAGTTCATGGCCCCGGAAGAGGCCCTGGTCGACCGGGCGCAACTGCTGCGCCTTTCGGGACCGGAGCTGACGGCGCTGGTCGGCGGGCTGCGGGTGCTGGGCGCCAACGCCGCCGGCTCCAAGGCCGGGGTCTTCACCAACCGTCCGGGCCAGCTGACGACCGACTTCTTCGTCAACCTGCTGGACATGGGCACGACCTGGAGCCCGACGGCGGTCAACGCCTTCGCCGGGCACGGCCGCAAGGACAGCCAGCCGCGCTGGACCGCCACCCGCGTCGACCTGATCTTCGGCTCCCACGCCGAGCTTCGGGCCCTGGCCGAGGTCTATGGCAGCGCCGATGCGCAGGGCAAGTTCGTCAAGGACTTCGTGGCGGCCTGGAACAAGGTGATGAACGCCGACCGCCTGGACCTGAACTGATCCGGTGAAACGGCTCTAGACGACAGAAGGGCGCCGACCGCGAGGACGGCGCCCTTCCCTATTTTGGCTTCCGCCGTCTTCAGCTTCCGCTGAGACGCTTGAATTCCGCGAGATCGCGCGCCGCGCCGGCCGTATCGCCCTGGCTGGCCTTGACCTTGGACCGCCACTCCCAGGCGTCGGCATAGGTCGCATCGCCCGCGATGGCCGCGTCCAGTTCCTCGCTCGCCCGGCGGTAGTCCGACAGGTACCAGTAGACCGCGCCCTTGCGGGTCAGGGTCATGACGTCGCCCGGCGACAGCTTCAGCGAGACGTTGAGATCGCGGATGGCGCGGTCGTAGCGGTCCTGCCGGATGAAGACGTCGGCGCGATTGTAATAGGCCGGCTCGTAGTCGGGCTTGGCCGCGATGGCCGCCTCATAGGCCGCCAGGGCCGCCGCGTCGTCCTTGGCGGCGAAATAGGTCAGGCCGCGGTTGTTGTGCACGTAGGCCGACTTCGGATCGACGGCCAGGGCCGCGTCGAGATCGGCCATGGCGCCGGCGAAGTCGTCCTGGGACCGCAGCAGGCTGGCCCGCGTCACCCGCAGGTCGATGTCGTTCGGGGCGAGTTTCAGCGCGCGGGCATAGTCGGCCAGGGCTTCGCTCGGGCGTCCCTGGTCACGGTGATAGTCCGCCCGCGCGGCCCAGCTCGCGGCCCGATCGGGGTTCAGGGCGATGGCCTTGTCGTAGAGCTTGCGGGCGCCCTTGTCGTCGCCCTGCCACGCCAGCAGCTCGGCGATCGCGATCTGCAGGTCCGGCCGCTTGGGCGCCAGCCTGGCGGCGTTGCGATAGGCGTCCAGCGACCGCGGCCAGTCCTGCCGCTGGTTATAGGCGACGCCCATGTTGATATAGGCCTGGACGTTGGCCGGATCGATGCGCAGGGCGTCGGCGTAGGCGGCCATTTCCTCCTCGCCGCGCTTCAGCTCGCCCAGGGCCTCGCCGGCGCCGTTGGGGGCGTCGGGGTCCTTCGGGTCCAGTTCGGCGGCCTTGCGGTAGTCGGCCAGGGCCGCCTCCCACTTGCCCTGATCCTTCAGCAGCAGGGCGCGGTTGTAGTAGGTGGCGGCGTGTTCGACCTTGTCGGCGACCAGCACGTCGTAGTCGGCCATCGCCTTGGCGGGCTCGCCCTTGGCGTTCAGCAGCAGCGCGCGCTGGAACCGGGCGTCGGCGTCCTTGGCGTCCAGTTCGAGGGCCTTGTTCAGCACGACCAGGCCCTCGTCATAGGCCTTGTTCCGACGCAGCAGCTCGCCCAGCGCCCGAAGAACCCGCGCATAGTCGGGATCGATCTTCAACGCCTCGCGATAGGCGTCGCGGGCGGGCTCGAACTGGTCGAGCTGGTCATAGGCGACCCCGAGGGCGTAGAAGCCGCGGGATTCCTTCGGATCGACCCGCACGGCCTCCTTGGCGTCGCGCAGGGCGCCGGACTTGTCGCCCGTCGATCCCCGCAGGATCGAGCGGTAGCTCAGCGCGTAGCCGTCCTTGGGATCGGCCTTGACCATGGCGTCGTAGAGCTTGCGCGCCTCGGCGTAGCGCTCCTGGCCCTCGTAGAGTTCGCCCAGGCGCAGCTGGGCGCCGTACGGATCGTCGGTCACGCCGATGGCCGTCTTCAGGTCGCGCTCGGCGGCGGCCGGGTCCGTGCTTTCCAGCAGGTCGGCGCGCTGCAGATAGGCGCGGTAGAATCGGGGATCGGCGGCGATGGCGGCGTCGTAGTCGGCGCGGGCGCCGGCCGCGTCCTGCTTGGTCCACTGCTTGACGCGGCCGCGATAGAGCAGCGCGTCGGTATGCGCCGGATGGGCCTTCAGCACGGCGTCGAAAATGGCCAGGGCTTCGTCGTCGCGGTCGAGATGGAACAGGGCCGCGCCCCGCGCCACCTGGGCCTCGATATCGCCCGGCGACAGCTTCAGCGCGGCGTCGGCGTCGGCCAGCGCATCGGCGTCGCGGTCGAGCCGCCAGCGGGCCTTGCTGCGGGCCACCAGCAGGCGGGTCTTGACCGACGTGTCCTGGACGCCGGCGTCCAGCGCCGTGGTGCAGTCGGCCGCCACGACCTCGCGGTCGACGAGGCGCTTGGAGGTGTCGGCCGCGAGGCACGCCTCGCGCGGATCGGCGGCGGCGTGGGCGACGCCGGTCGCGGCCAGGGCGATCAGCAGGGCGGCGGGATAAAGGGCGCGGCGGATCATCGGGCGGCTCCCGTCGAGACTTCGGCGGTCTTGGCGTTGGCGGCGGGATAGGCGAAGCCGACGATCGGCGGCCGCTTGAGCCAGGTTCGCGCGGCCGCGCGCAGGTCCTCGACCGTCAGCGCGTTGACCAGGGGCTCGACCAGCAGGGCCTCCTGCAGGACAGCAGGATCCCTGGCCGAACCAGCCATGGCGCCGGCCCACCAGGCGGTGGTCTCGCGATTGGCGCGGATCGTGGCCAGGATCGGCTGGCGGGCGTCGGTCAGCATCTGCTCGGTGATCTCGCCGTCGCGCAGGCGGGCCGCCACGGCCTCGGCTTCGGTCGCCAGGTTGGCCAGGTCCTTCGGATCGGCCTCGATCGAGACCTCCAGCACGCCCTGGTCGCCGTGGTCGGGCGTGGCGGTGGAGACGACCGGGGCGTAGGTCTTGCCCAGTTCCTCGCGGATGCGCCGGCGAAGCGCGGTGTCGAACACCGAGGCCAGGAGCTTCAGGGCGTACTCCTCCTTGCGGCGCTCGGGCGAGGCCACGTACAGCGGCCAGATCAGCGCCGCGGCGGCCTTGTCGGCCGAGCCGCCGTGCTCGACGCGGATCGGCGGCACGGGATCGTCCGGATAGCTCAGGAAGTGGACGTCCGGACGCGCGCGGTCGGTCACCGGGCGGGCCGGCAGGGCGCCGAAGGTGCGGGCGGCGGTCCGGATGGCGGTGGCCTCGTCGACGTCGCCGGCGATGGTCAGCTCCAGCGGCGCGGTGGTCAGGATCGGACGCAGCACGCGGGAGAAGTCGGACGAGCGGATCGCCAGGAGCTCCGACTGCGGCGGCAGGCTGCTGGCGCCGGTGGGATCGAACCGCTTGGCGATGGCGTCCGACAGCGTCGATGGCGGCAGGCTGCGCATCGAGCGGTAGGCCAGGTCGGCCGCCGTCGGCAGGCGCGCGTCGAGCGTGCTGCGGAAGCCCGGATCGGTCACGAACGCGGCCAGGATCTCCAGTTCCCGGCCCAGCGAGTCGCCGAAGATCGAGGTGTCGATCGAGAAGGTCGTGACCCCGAGATTGGTGTCGAAATTCACCAGGCCGCCGGTCGGGAACAGCGTCTCCAGATCCTCGGCGCTGTGCTTGCCGAGCCCCCCGCTGCTCATCATCGCCAGGCCGAACTCGGCGATGGTGTTGTCCTTGTCGGCGATCTCGCGGCGGCCCGCCCCGAAGTTGAGGCGCACCTCGATCTTGTGTGGCTGGAGGGTGGTCTGCTTGAAGTTCAGGACGAGGCCGTTGGCGAAGGTCAGCCGCACGAAGCCCGGATCGGCGATGGTCTCGCGCCGGACGACCTGTCCCGCCGGACCAAAGTCGCCATAGGCCCAGACGGCGTTGGAGGCCGGCTTGACGAGCGGCGCGTCGCTGATCGCGTCGCCGTTGCGGGTCCAGGCGGCCAGCAGGGCCTCGCGGGTCGGCGGCTTCGCGCCGGTCACCGACAGCAGCGGCCCGGTTCCCGACCAGTCCTCGGCCATGGCGGCGCGCATGTCGTCGACCGTCGCGTCCTCGACCGCGCGGTCGAAGACGTAGAGGGCGTCGGCCGGCGAGCGGGCGACCTGTCCGGCAAGAGCCTTGCTCAGCAGTCCCGACGCCAGGTCCGGCGACTTGCGCGAGGCGGCGTTGGTGCTGGCGCCGCGCACCATCGAGCGGATCTTCTCGACGGCGGTTTCGAACTCGATGTCGGTCGGCGGCGTCTTGGCCAGGCGGTTGAACTCGGCCTGGCTCTCGGCGAGAGCCGCCTCCCAGGAGTCGTTGGTGGGCATGGCGACCATGCAGGCCACAGACATTTCGCGGGTCTGGTCCCCGAACGCCAGGGCGCCCAGCAGGTGGGTCTCGCCGGCCGAGACGCGGCGGGCCAGGCGCAGGTTGAAGATCGTCTGCCAGACCTGGGACATGATCTCACGGCGCTGGATCGCGACGGTGTCGATCCCGGGCGGAACGCCGGGCCGCAGGCGGCAGACGCTGATCGCCGTCGGCAGGCTTTCATGGGCGATGGCGAAGGCGTCCAGGTCGCGCTTGGCCGGCGTGGCCGTCACCGCCGCCCGGACCGGCTTGGGCCCGCGCCCGCTCCAGTCGGAGAAGGTCTCGCGGACCAGCGCCTCCAGCGCCTCGACCGACCGGTCGCCGACCACGGTGACCACGGCGTGCTCGGGCCGGTACCAGGCGTCGTAGAATTTCTTGAGGCTGGCGGGCGTGGCCGCGTCGAGCGTCTTGCGCGTGCCGATCGGCATGCGTTGCACCGAGCGCGCCTCCGGCGCCTGGAAGCGCGAAATCGCCTGCTGGGCGTCCATCTGCGGCCCGCCCCGCGTCTCCATCTCGGCCAGCACCACGCCGCGCTCGCGGGTGACGCCGTCGCTGGTGAAGATCACGCCGTCGGCCACGTCGCGCAGCCAGCCCAGGCCCGTCTTCAGCTGGGCGTCGTCCGGCTTGGGCATGTCGAGCATGTAGGAGGTCGAGAAGTAGTCGGTGACCGCGTTCTGGTCGCGGCCGAACACCACGCCCCACGGCGCGAACACCCGATCGGGTCCGCCTTCCGGATAGCGGCGGGTGGAGCGGAAGGCCATGTGCTCGACGAAATGGGCGGTGCCGCGCTCGGCGTCGCTCTCTTCCAGGCTGCCGACATCGACGGCCAGGCGCAGCGACACCGCCCCGCTCGGCACCGCGTTGCGCATGACCATGTAGCGCAGGCCGTTGGGCAGCACGCCCTGGCGGACGGCGGGATCGGGCGCGATGGTCGGATCGACCGCCTTCTCCACCGGCTTGGCCTTGTTCGCGTCGGCCTTGTTCGCCTTCGACTCGACCGACGGAGCCTTGGCGGGCTCCTCGCCGATGGCCGGACCGCCCAGCAGAGCAGCCCCCATCACCAACGCCGCCCCCGCGACGCCTCCGTATCTCGACACTTTCACGCCCCCAAGACGCCCCGAAACGCTCACGAGAGCATACACGCTCGCGCAACTCTGCGTGCTTATCGGTTGTGGGACGTTTCGGCTAGCGGCCTCTTGCGCGGCGGGTCGCGCGCCGCTCAGGCCGCCTGCGAAGCGACCTCGGCCGAGAGCAAGGGCCGGGCTTGCGGCTGGAGAACCGGCAGGATCAGGGCGAGGAACCGCCAGGCGGCCTCGTCGTGGTCGAGATGGTGGGTCAGCAGCCCGATGGGCTCGTTCCAGGCGCGCTTGCGACGGCGCTCGGCCAGCAGGCGGCGCGCGCGATCCAGAAACCGGCGAGCCCCCCGGAAGCGGGCCGTCGGCTTCCAGCGCATGATGTCCAGGTGGGCGTCGACGCGCGGCGGCAGGGCCTCGGGCGCCAGCATCCCGTCATAGCCCGACAGGCCAAGGCCGCGGACGGCCAGGGCCGTCTCCAGGGTGCGATGGACGTTGTTCCAGGGCGGCACGAACAGCGAGGGCCGGACCCCGGCCTTCGCGAAGGCGGCCAGCGCCGTATCGAGCGAGGCCAGCACCTCGGCCAGGCTGTCGCCATCGACCACCTCGCCGGAAGGCCGTCCCGGCGCGGCGCGGTTCTCGTGCCGAAAGCCGTGGATGGCCAGCTCGACGCCCGGCGTCACGCCGCAGGCGCCGGCCAGGGCCGCAAGGTCGCCGTCGGGGATCGCGGCCACGGTCAGGGGCACCGAGTAGCGGGCCGACATGCCCAGCAGCAGCGTCAGCGCCGGCCCGGTGCGGCGGGCGTCGTCGTCGCGCCACCAGACCACGGGGCGGCGTCCGGCGCGGCGCCACAGCGCCAGCTCCGGGCCGAGCATGGCCAGGATGAGCAGGCGATCGATCATCCGGCCGATCATCCGGCCTGGCCGAGAACCAGGTCGGACGCCGAGGCGCCCGCCGGCTCGGCGCTGATCACCAGCGTGCGGCGCGAAGCCATCAGTTCGCGCGCCTTGAGGTTCGACAGCAGCGGATAGAGGGCGGCCATCACGGCGATCGCGAAGCCGTAGTCGCCTTCCTTGTAGCCCTGGCGCGAGACGTAGCACTTGAAGAACCGGCGCACGCCGCGGAAGACGTCGTCGGCCAGCCCCTTGACCTTGCCCTTGTCGGCCAGATCCTGGGCGCGCAGGTCGGTGTAGCGGTTCAGGCGCTGGATCATGTCCGGAAGGTCGTCGTCGACCTTGTGGACGATGGCGGCGTGCAGCCGGCCGCCGCACTCGCCGGTGAACACGGTGCCGGGGTGCACGCGGTCGTTCTTCCAGGTCTTGACGCCCTTGCGGAACAGGCGGGCCACCGAAGAGGCGCCGAACGAGCCGCCCCAGCCGCGACGGACCAGGCGCTCGCCGATGTAGTTGTCGACCGGCACCTGGTACCAGTCAGCGCTGTCGGCGGCATTGACCAGGGTGCGGATCTCACGGGCCAGTTCGGGCGGCACGCCCTCGTCGGCGTCGAGCTCGAACACCCATTGACCACGACAAGCCGCCACGCCGGCCGTCTTTCGCACGCCCTCGACCGGGAAGATGCCCGAGACCACCCGCGCGCCCATGCGGCGGGCGATGGCTTCGGTGCGGTCCGAGCAGCGGTCCGCCACCACGACGATCTCGTCGCAGAACGACAAGGCGGCCAGGCAGTCGGCCAGGCGCGCTTCCTCGTTGTGAGCGCAGACCAGGCCCGAGAGTACGGTCATCGGCAGTTCCCCCGATGGACCCGCGTGTCGCGGATCCGTCATGGGTCAGACGGCGCCAGAACGGCGCCCCCTCAAGGAAAACGCACGATAACCATGCACAACGTCAGAAGGCCTTGGCGAGTTCCATGGTCCATGTGCGCGGACGCAGCGGCGTGACCTGGCGCACCTGGCCGAAATAGAAGGGATTGCCGTAGGCGAAGGTGTCGCCCGAGGTGTTGGCCGGGTTGGTCACCGCCAGGCCCAGGCTCCAGTCGTCGCCGCGCAGCTGGCCGCTCAGCCGGCCGGTGACGTAGCCGCCCATCTCGGGCGAATAGCGTGGATCGAAGGTCATGCGCGATCGGCCGACATAGTTGACGTCGGTCGTCAGCACGATCCGCCGCGTTCCCCAGGGGCGCTCATAGCGAAGGGTGGCGCCCGCCGACAGGTCGGGCACACCCGGCAGGGCCGCGTCATTGACCGAGGCGAAGCTGGTGGCGATGCGCACCATCCGCGGCCGATTGAGCAGGGCGTTGCCCTGCAGCTGCCAGCGCGGACCCAGCCGCACGAGACCTTCCAGCTCCAGCCCCGTGTTGCGGGCATCGCCGACATTGGCGGTGTAGGACAGACCCGAGCTCAGATACTGGTCGGTCTGGATGTCGCGCCAGACGTCGTGGAACAGCGCCGCGCGCAGGGTCAGCCTGCCGGCCAAGGGGCGCAGGCTGGCCCCGATCTCGTAGTTGCGCAGATGATCGGGCGAGAAGTGGTCGAGGCTCGACGACGGCGGGGTCAGGCCGCCGGAGTTGAACCCGCCCGAGCGATAGCCCTCGGAAGTCAGGGCGTAGAGCATCCCTCCCCCGCTCAAGCTCTTCTGGATCGAGAGCTTGGTCGAGACGCCCGAGAAGCTGGCTTCCTTGTCGAAGTCGCGCGATCGCCCCGGCGACGGCGCGATGATCGACGAGACGGTCCGCACGCGGCTGTCGGAGGCCCGCGCGCCGGCGCTGGCCGACCAGCCCGCGCCGATGGCCCAGGTCGTCTCGCCGTAGAGCGCGCCTTCGCGGCGGCGATCGACGCGGGTCTCGTCATAGTACAGCCGCAGGCTCTGGCGCGAGGTGCTGCCCCGCAGTTCGCCCCGGCTGCGCTCCTCGCCGACCAGGCCGTAGATGCCCAGCAGCCAGGTCAGCCGCCGGTCGGACGGCGAGGTCCAGGTCATGTCCTCGACCCACAGGCGCACGTCGCTGCCTTCGTCGAACAGGCCCAGGTCCACGGCCGTGTCGCTCATCTGCTCGACGGCGGCGGTGGCGTCGTAGCGGCTGGCGTAGCGGTGGCGCACGAAGCCGGTCGACGACTCGAACTGGCCCCAGGCGCCCGATCCCGTCACCGTGGCGGCGGCTTCGCGGAAGCGGTTGCCGTGGGTTTCGCGCACCTGGTTGGCGCGGCGATGGCCGCCCAGATCCGGCGTGGTGTACTGGGTGTCGTTGGAGGCCAGGTCCTGGGCGGCGGTCGACAGGTCGAGCGTCCAGTTGTCGCTGAGCCTGGTCGTCGCCGCCAGGCGTCCGCCCTTGCGGGTGGTGCGGTCGACGTTCGACAGGCGCAGGTTCACGTCGTCGACATAGCCGCCGTCGACATCGTCGAAGAGCGCCAGGCGCATGGCGGCGCGGTCGGCGACCAGCGGAACGTTGAGCACGCCCTCGATCTTGCCGCTGGCCGATCCGGACTCGGTCGAGGCCCCGACCGCCCGCGCCTCGATCGACCACTGGTTCAGCTCTGGCCGACGCGTGACGATGCGATAGATGCCGCTCAGCGACCCGCCGCCGTAGAGCGCGCCCTGCGGCCCGCGCAGCACCTCGACCCGCTCGACGTCGATCAGCCGCAGGTCGGGATCGGGCGCGTTGTAGGTCAGCGGGACGTCGTCGAGATAGGTGCCCACCGTCTGCTGGGTGCGCCCGGTGAAGGCGCCGTCCGACAGCCCGC